>PLYU01000050.1:0-34996 GCA_003153495.1 Myxococcales bacterium | reverse complement strand
ATGTTCCTGCCGCAGGTCGTCAAGAGCGCGCGCGCGATGAAGCGGGCGGTCGCCTATCTGCTCCCGTTCATGGACGAGGAGCGCAAGCGCCTCGGCCAGGTGGACCACAAGAACGGCAAGGTCCTCATGGCGACCGTGAAGGGCGACGTGCACGACATCGGCAAGAANNAGAACATCGTGGGCGTCGTGCTCGGCTGCAACAGCTACGACGTGGTGGACCTCGGCGTGATGGTGCCGTGCGACAAGATCCTCGACGCCGCGGTCGAGCAGGGGTGCGACATCGTCGGCCTCTCGGGGCTCATCACGCCGTCGCTCGACGAGATGGTGCACGTCGCGAAGGAGATGAAGCGCCGCGGGATGAAGGTGCCGCTGCTCATCGGCGGCGCCACGACGAGCCGCCAGCACACGGCGGTCAAGATCGCTCCGGAGTACGACTCGGCCACGGTGCACGTGCTCGACGCGTCGCGGGCGGTGTCGACGGTCTCGTCGCTGCTGGACCCGAAGCAGAAGGATGCGTTCGTCGCGAAGGCGAACGCGGAGCACGAGCAGCTCCGCAAGCTGCACGCCCACAAGCGCGCCAAGCCGCTCGCGCCGTTCGCGGTCGCCAACGAGCGGGCCGTGCGCCTGCCCTTCGGGCCGGCGGAGATCACCGGGCCGGACTTCTCCGGTCGCCGGGTGCTGAGCGACGTCCCGCTCGCCGAGATCGTGAAGTACATCGACTGGACGTTCTTCTTCACGGCCTGGGAGCTCGTCGGCAAGTTCCCGGCGATCCTCGAGGACCCGCGCCACGGCGAGGCGGCGCGTGACCTCTACGCCAACGCGCGGCAGCTGCTGGACCGGATCGTGAAGGAGAAGCTGCTCGTGGCGCGCGCGGTGTACGGCGTGTGGCCGGCGGCCCGCGAGGGCAACGACGTGGTGCTGTACGAGGACGAGGCGCGGACGCGGCCGCTGACGAAGTTCTGCATGCTGCGGCAGCAGCAGGAGAAGGCCGAGGGCGAGCCCTGCCGCTCGCTGGCGGACTTCGTGGCGCCGGTGGGGAGCCCGGTGGGCGACTGGGTGGGCGCGTTCGTGGTCACTTCCGGGATCGGCGCGCAGGAGCTGGCGGCGGCGTTCGAGAAGGAGCTCGACGACTACCACGCGATCATGGCGAAGGCGCTGGCGGACCGGCTGGCCGAGGCGCTGGCCGAGATGCTGCACGAGCGCGTGCGGCGCGCGTGGTACGCGCCCGGCGAGTCGCTGCCGGCGGCCGAGCTGCTCGCGGAGAAGTACCGGGGCATCCGCCCGGCGATCGGGTACCCGGCGTGCCCGGACCACTCGGAGAAGACGAAGCTGTTCTCGCTGCTGCAGGCGGGCGAGATCGGCGCGTCCTTGACGGAGCACGGGGCGATGCTGCCGGCGGCGAGCGTGGCGGGGCTGTACTTCGGGCACCCGGAGGCGCGGTACTTCGCGCTGGGGCGCGTGGGGCGCGATCAGGTCGAGGACTACGCGCGGCGCAAGGGGATGACCCTCGCCGAGGTCGAGCGGTGGCTCGGGCCCAACCTGGGGTACGACCCGGGGTAGCCCCCCCCGTTGTCATCCCTCGCTTCGCTCGGGATGACAAAGCGGGGCAGGTGAGTCAGCTACTTCGCAGTGCGATTGACGCGGCGCGCCACGCTCAATTTCTTCCGGCCGGAGCGCGCGCGCGGTAGAAATCGATCGTGGCCATCGGAGCTTCCCACGTGAGCTCGGCGTTTCCTCCCCGCGACCCCGGCGAGGAAGGGGCGCTGGCGCCCGAGCTGCTCGTGCGGATGTACCAGCTCATGCTCCGCTCTCGCTGCCTCGAGGAGCGCCTCATCCGGATGAACAAGCAGGGGGACGGCTTCTTCTGGGTGGGCGGCCCCGGAGAGGAGGCCCTCAACACGAGCCTGGGCCTGCTCGTGCACAAGGGCCAGGGCCCGGAGTACGACTACCTGCACCTGCACTACCGCGCGACGGCGACGCTGCTCGCCATGGGGGCCGATCCGGTCGACACCCTGCGGCAGATGAAGAACACCGCGACCGACCCGTACTCGGCCGGCCGCAATTTCTGCAACCACTACTCGGTCCGCAAGTGGAACGTCGCGCCGGTCTCGTCGCCCATCGGCGTCCAGCTGTCGATGGCTCCGGGCACGGCCATGGCGAACAAGCGCGCCGGCGGGCGCGGGATCACGATCGTCCAGAGCGGCGACGCGGGCACAGCCGAGGGCGACTTCTCCACGTGCCTCATCTGGTGCTCGCTCCCCGGCCGCGAGCTGCCGTGCCTCATCCTGGTCGAGAATAACCAGTGGGGCATCTCGACGCCGTACGCCGAGCAGCACGCCGAGAAGCACATCGCCGACCGCGCCCGGCCCTTCGGCATCAAGAGCGCCGTCGTCGACGGGAACGACGCCGAGGTCGCCTACCGCGAGCTGAAGAAGGCGATGGACTACGTGCGCACCGAGAGGAAGCCCTTCCTGCTCGAGGCGATGGTCTCGCGCCTGTACGGGCACTCGTCGGCCTCGGGCGCGAACTTCGTCCCCGACGAGGTCGACTGTCTGGTCATCTTCGAGAAGAAGCTCATTGAGCGAAAGCTCATGACGCGCGCCGCGATGGACGACCTGAAGGCGCGCTGCACCCAGGAGCTGCTCGAGGCGAGCAAGCGTGTGCGCGAAGAGCCGCAGCCCAGGGGCGACAGCATCTGGAAGCACGTGTTCGCCGAGCGCGACCTGGTGCGCGAGCGTCCGTCGCAGGACGGCGGCAAGAACGGGGCTCACTGACGTGGCCACGCTCGTCCAGGCGATCCGTCTGGCCCTTCACGTCGGCGAGGAGCGGCACGGCGTCACCGACGTCTTCGGTCAGGACGTGGGCCCGCCGCTCGGCGGCGTCTTCACCCAGACCCAGGGCCTGAAGACCGCGTGGAACACGCCGCTCGACGAGCGCGGCATCGTCGGCACGGCCATCGGGCTCGCCCTGGCGGGGCAGCGGCCGGTCGCCGAGATCCAGTTCTGCGACTACGCGTTCAACGTCGTCGATCTCCTCAAGCTCGCCGGCGGCATCAGCTGGTCGTCCGCGGGCGACTGGAACTGCCCGATGGTCCTGATGACGCCCGTGGGCAGCGGGATCCGCGGCAGCATCTACCACTCGCACTCGTTCGACGCGCAGGCCACGCGCATCCCCGGCTGGAAGATCGTGATGCCCAGCAACCCGCTCGACGCCTACGGCCTGATGCTGTCGGCCATCGTCGACCCGAACCCCGTCATGTTCCTCGCGCCGAAGGCCCTCCTGCGCGCGAAGGCCGCGAGCGGCGAGCGGATCCCGGGCGAGCCGGACGACGACCGCGCGCTGTCCAAGCTCATCGACGCGCCGCTGGGCGACAGGTCCCGCTGGCGTCCGGAGTGGCCCGACGTCAAGGACGCGTTCGTCCCCATCGGCAAGGCGCGCACGTGCCGGCCGGGGCGCGACGTGACGGTGGTGACCTACGGGCGCATGGTCCCGGTCGCGCTCGACGCGGCCGAGCAGGTCGCCCGCGAGGGCGTCGAGGCGGAGGTCGTCGACCTGCGCAGCCTCTCGCCGTACGACTGGGACGCGATCAAGGCGAGCGTGAAGAAGACCGGCCGCGTCCTCTTCCTCAACGAGGACACCGAGGTGACCAACTTTGGCGAGCACCTGCTGCGCCGCACCGTCGAGGAGCTCTTCTACGAGCTGCAGGCGCCGCCCAGGCTCGTCGCGGGCGCGCACGTGCCGGGCGTCGGCCTCGCCGATGCGCTCGAGCGCGCCAGCGTGCCGCAGGCCGACGGGGTGGCTGCGGCGCTGCGGGAGCTGGCGCGCGCGGAGGCGTGAGCGCGCGGGAGGACGGGGAAGGCCCCCCCCCTTGTCATCCCTCGCTTCGCTCGAGATGACACCTGGGGGGGGCCGCGGCGTGGCCTCCACCCCCATGACACGCAACCACCGCGCCCTTGGGTCGATGGGGGGCTAGTGATCGAAGCATTCCACGTCTACATCTTCGCGAACGTTCGCAGCCGTCGCCCCGTCCTGTACACCGGCGTGACCAACGACCTCGTCCGGCGCGTCGCCGAGCACCGTGCCGGTCGCAGCGGGTTCACCGCGCGTTATCGCATCACCACGCTCGTCTACCTGGAACGCCTCGGTGACGTGCGTGACGCGATCGCGCGGGAGAAGCAGATCAAGGGCTGGTCCCGCGCGAAGAAGATCGCGCTCATCGAGGCCGTCAACCCGAGCTGGGCCGACCTCCTCGCGTAGCGGGCCACGGTGCGGGCCACGCTGCGGGCCACGCTGCGGGCCACGCGCGATCGGCTCTCGCGGGAGAGGCTGGGGGGTCCCTCGCTTCGCTCGGGATGACAAGGGGGGGGAGCCGCGTGTCATCCCGAGCGAAGCGAGGGATCCCCCAGTCGCCTTCCGCATGCGCCGATCCCGCGTGGCCTTCCCTCCCCTCCTGAGCGGCGCGAAGGATCCCCGTGCCGTGCCCCCGGTCGGACGTGCGTGCTATCGTTGATAGCAATGGCTCAGCTCGTGGTGCGCAACCTGCCTCCGGAGATCGTCAACCGGCTCAAGCGCCGGGCCGTCGAGCACAATCGCTCCGCGGAAGCCGAGCACCGGGAGATCCTCGTGCACGCACTGCTCGAGAGCTCCGGCGGCTCCCTGAAGGCCTTGCTCGCGAAGATGCCCGACGTCGGTGACGACGACGATTTCGCGAGGCGAAAGGCGAAGCCGCGCCGGGTCTCCCTTTGAGCGGGTTGCTTCTCGTGCCCCCGCGGTCGTGAGCAGACTCGCCCGCGCGGGCTCACCCCGCTCGCGGCGCGCTCTCGACCCACGCGGCCACCTGCTGCGCGAACGCCTCCAGGTGCGCCATCCCCTGCGTCGCCGCCGCGTGGACGCGCAGCGAGTCGATGCCCGCGTAGCCGTGCGCGACCACGTTGCGAAGACCCGCGGCGCGCGCGAGCGCGTCGGACGTGTCGGTCGAAAGAACTCCGCGCTCGCGTAGCCGATCGAACGCGCCGGCGAGGGTGGTCGCCGGCGGCCATCCCTCGTCGGCGATGACGTGGCTGGCGATGTCGAGGCAGCTCTGCACCGCCAGCATCAGGTTGAACGCCACCAGATCCAGCGCGTCGCGATCGGCCGCGAGCGCCTCGGGCGTAGCCGGGCTGCGCGCGCGGACGCGCGCCATGCGATCCGCGAGCTCGGCGAGCTTCGCCGTCACCAGATCCGCGTTCACCATCGGGCCGTCCTCGCGGCGAGGCGATGGATCCACGCGTCGCGCATCCGCGCGAACCAGGGCTGATCGATCTCGAGCGACGCGATCGCGTGCGACCTCCACCGGGCCCCCGCGCCCCGCTCGCGCTCGCGCACGACCACCCCGTCGTCGACCAGCGCGCGCGTCAGCGGGTAGCCGGCGGCGTCCAGATCGACGACGTCGACCTCGAGGCCGACCGCCAGCGACAGCACGCGCCCGACCTCGAGCAGGTCCGCCCCGGGCGCGCGCACCGCCACGTCCACGTCCGATGCAGCGCCTCCCTGGCCGCGCGCCTGCGAGCCGAAGAGCACGGCGAGGGCGACGGCGGGCTGCTCTTCGAGCGTGCGGCGCAGGCGCGCGACGAGCTCGGGCGAAGCCGTGGACATGCCCCGAGACTGTAGCACCAGGGGCAGCGGCGGCGTGCCGGGGCCCCCCCCCCCGCGTGTCATCCTGAGCGAAGCGAAGGACCCCCCTGACCTCTTCCGCGTGCGCAGTTCGGGCGTGGCGTGGCTCCGCGCGTGGCAATGATACGCCGTGGGTCGCCGGACGCCGCACCCGGCTCCTCGCCGTGACCGGAGAAGGCCACGCCCGCCAGGCTCGCGCGGGAGAGGCCGGGGGGTCCCTCGCTTCGCTCGGGATACGGCCAACTTTCCTGCTGGCGACCCGGCGGAGGCGCTCTCACACCCGCGCACCCGCGGTCCCATGTGGGGGCTCGCAACGCTTTCAACGTTGAGAAAATTGTTCCACCTCCGCCGGGCCGGCGTATCCTCTGACTAGCGGCTTCAGGCCGATTTCCCGCCTAACACCCGTCTCCCTCCGGAGATTCCCCGAGGTACGTGGCTTGCTCTTGGAACTACGAGTTCGTCCCATGGAAGCATCCGTGCGTGTAGGCCCAGGTGCATCCAGCGTGTCGCGGACAAGGTCTGTGGAGGGTTAATGGGCGGTCGCTGGAGGAGGTGGGCGCGAGGTCTCCTCTTCGCCGTCGTGGCTGCAGCTTGCGGCAGCGATCGTCCGGCCGGCATCAGCGAGTCCACCTACACCCCGCCGACGTTCATCGGCGGCTCGTGTAACCCCGGGAACTCCGGCTGCCCGTGCTCGGTGGCCGGGGACACCGCCGCGTGCGGCGAGCTGGTCTCGACCAACGGGTCGTACGTCACGTGCTCCAACGGCAAGTCGACCTGCGACGGGAACAAGTGGGGCCCGTGCGTCGGGAACAAGATCGTCGTCCAGAGCCTGACTGGGCTCAACCTGTACGGCGGCGACATCCGCTTCCAGATGTCGCCGCCGCTCGCCTGCCAGCTGCCGGACGGCGGGACCAACTACTGCGACCCGAACCCCGGGTGCACGGCTCTGCGGGGCTCCCCCAGCGACGTCGACGCCGCCGGGCTGAACATCAGCGACGGGGGCATCTCCATCGCCACCGGCGACGGCGGCGGCACCCACGTCAGCCCGCCGTGCGTGGGCCTGCAGTGCAGCGTCCCGTACTGCGGGTGCGCCGACTCGTTCGACTGCAGCGGGCAGTCGTGCTGCCTCACCCTGGGAGCGGGCTCGAACCCGCAGACGAGGGTCTGCTCGAGCACCTTCGGATGCAGCTCGGGCCAGTTCGCGATGTGCGCCTCGTCGGCTGAGTGTCCAACAATCTTGGGAACCCATCTGGTGTGCGCCCAGTCGCAGATCGCTGGGATCCAGGGCCCCTACTGCCAGCAGCCCCTTCTCGTGCCCGACGGGGGCCTCTTCAACTGGGACGGCGGCGTGGACGGCGGCCCGGACGCCGGCCCGGCGCCGCCTCCGACCCTGACGACGACCGTCACCGGCATCGTCTACGACCCGGCGGGCAATAACCCCCTATTCAACGCGAGCGTCTACGTCCCGGTCAACCCGGTGGGCACGATGCCGGCCTTCACCACCGGCGTCTCGTGCCAGACGTGCGACGGCGCGGTCCCGGTCGACGCCGTGGCGCTCGCCACCACGGCCGCCGACGGCACCTTCACCCTGACGGGGATGCCGGCGGGCTCGAACATCCCGGTCGTCGTGCAGATGGGCAAGTGGCGCCGCGAGATCATGCTCAGGACCGTGACGGCCTGCGCGCCGAACGTGGTCGCGAACAACTGCACGGCGGCGGACCCCACGATGTGCATGTTCCGCCTGCCCCGGAACAAGTTCGACGGGTACAACCCCGTCGACGGCAAGTACGACCACGCCGACATGCCGCAGATGGCGATCGTGACGGGCAACGCCGACCCGCTCGAGTGCGTGCTGCTGAAGGCGGGCGTCGACCCGAGCGAGTTCAGCTCGTACGACGTCAAGCCGAGCGCGAAGGTGCACTTCTTCGCGAGCGCGCAGGCGGCCGGCTCGACCCTCGACAGCCACTACGGCCACAACCTCAACGGCAACCCGCTGTGGCTCGACAAGGGCGACCCGACCCCGTCGGCGCCCACGCCGCCGCACTACGACTACTACGACGTCGTCCTCGACCCGTGCGAGGGCGCCGCCTACGACAAGGAGAATCTCTACACGTCCGCGGCGACGCAGGGCGAGCCGTACAAGAACCTGATTCATTACACCGACATCGGCGGTCGCGCGTTCGTCACGCACTTCAGCTACATGTGGCTCTGGTTCCCCAACGGCAACGGGCACGCCTACGTGCCCGGGCCGGACAACTGGGGCCTGCAGGTGGCGCCGTGGACCAACACGTCCGGGGCGACGACCTCGACGGTGGACCCGCTGACGGGGTTCGTCATCCAGACCTTCCCCAAGGGCAATTCGTACGCGCAGTGGCTGAACAACGTCCACGCGACGCCGACCTACGGTCAGCTGCCGCTGCACGAGGCGAGGCAGGACCTGACGACGCTCACGACCGCGGGCAACCCGGGGTCGACGGCGTGGATGTCGGCGACCAACAGCTTCACCAGCCGCGGCGGCGGCACCACCAACATCCCGTACAACCCGCACTTCACGTTCAACACGCCGTACAGCGCGGCGCCGGTCAACCAGTGCGGCCGCGTGGTGTTCAGCGACTTCCACGTGTCGGCGTCGGCGCTCATCAGGTCGGGCACGGGCACCAACAACACCTGCACGAGCAACGCGGAGTGCGGGTTCACCCAGACATGCGTCGGCGGCAGCATCGGCTCCAACGGCACGTGCAGCGAGCCCTGCACGGTCAACGGCGACTGCTCGACCGGCTACGCGTGCGCCGGAGCCAAGCCCGGCAACTGCCAGGGCGTCGTCCCCAACGCGACGTACTCCTGCCCGACCCGCGGCGGCCTGCCCGAGGCGCTGTCGCCGACGCAGCAGCAGTGCCTCTGCACCAGCGACAGCCAGTGCCCCACCGGCAAGTGCGTGCCGACCCTGACGTACCCCGGCACCCTGAACCAGTGCGCCGCGCCGGCGTGCACGGGCGCGGGCCTGCCGTCGGACAGCGCGGGCTGCGCCGACCCGCAGCCGGCGGTGCTGCACAGCTGCCCGATCGGCGCCGCCGTCAACGCGACGCAGACCGGGTGCATCTGCGCCGCGGACAACCAGTGCCTCAGCAATCTCTGCATCTGCCCCAACGGCGCCAACTGCCACGGCTCGGGCACGCCGGACGCCTTCGGCTGCCAGACGCTCGCCCCGGTCGTCAACTACACGTGCGCCGTCGGCGCGTACAACCTGGCCACGGGCAGCTGCGAGTGCAGCGCCGACACCCAGTGCATCAGCGGCAAGTGCTTCAACTGGTCGGGGTGCGCCGCGGGCGCGTGCAACGCCGGCGGGCCGGACGCGGGCGCGCCGGACACCTTCGGCTGCCAGACGCTCGTCCCCTCGCCGAACTACACGTGCCCGGCGGGTGGCTACGATCCCTCCACCGGCCTGTGCCGGTGCAACGCGGACAACCAGTGCCTCGGCGGCACCGCGACCCCCAACGCGGGCCAGTGCTACCTCTGGTCGGGGGCGCAGGGGTGCGCTGCGGGCGCCTGCACGGCCTCCGGGGGCACCCCCGACGGCTTCGGCTGCAAGACGCTCGCGCCCACGCCGGTCCACAGCTGCAGCGCGGGCGCCTACAGCGCGACGCTCAACGCCTGCCAGTGCAACGACGACGGCCAGTGCCTCGGCGGCAAGTGCTTCTACTGGGGCTCGTGCTCCTCGACTGGCGCGTGCACCGCGAGCCCCGACGCCGGCTCGCCCGACGGCTTCGGCTGCCAGACGCTCCGGCCCATCCCGGGGTTCGCGTGCGCGAGCGGCTCCTACAACTCCACGGTCAACGCCTGCTGGTGCAACGCCGACAGCCAGTGCCTGAGCGGCAAGTGCTTCACGTGGGCCCAGTGCTCGGGCACCTCGTGCAACGCCAGCGTCGGCTCGCCCGACGTCTTCAACTGCCAGGCCGTCGTGCCCACGCTGGTCTACGGCTGCTCGACGGGGTCGTACGACCCCGTCGGCCACCAGTGCCTCTGCAGCGACGACAGCCAGTGCATGGCGGGCGTCACGGCCGGCAAGTGCAAGCCCTGGACGGGGAGCCCCTGCGGCACGGCGGGCCACACGTGCACCGGCGCCGGCACCGTCGACGCGTTCAGCTGCCAGACGCCGCTGCCGACCACCACGCTGGCCTGCGCGGTGGGGACGCCGGACTCGACCGGCACCTTCTGCATCTGCGACAGCGACGTGCAGTGCCCCGGCAGCTCCGGCAAGGGCGGCACCGGGGTCGGGGGCACCGGCAAGTGCGTCAAGGTCGCGGGCCAGAACAGCGCCGCGTGCGGCGCGAACTGCACCGGCTCCGGCGTGTACGACAGCGCGTACTGCCAGACCGCCGGCGCGCCCGCCGCGGTCTACGGGTGCGCGAGCCCCGGGTCGGTCGCCAACGCCTCGAACACGGGTTGCCTGTGCGCGACCGACGCCGCGTGCCCGACCCTGAAGTGCGTCAACGCCGTCGCTCAGTGCACCGGGACGTGCACGGGAGCCGGCGCCGCCGACAGCATGGACTGCGTCGTCCCCCAGCCGCAGCAGACGTACTCCTGCTCGCTGGGCACCACCGACAAGACGAGCTCGGCGACGCCGCCGGCGTGCGACTGCAACTCGAACTCGGAGTGCTCGACGGGCCAGTGCCTGCAATCGGCGCCGAACGCGAACTGCTCCGGCGCCGGTCCGTGCTCTCTGGCCAGCACGGGCGCCGCGGACGTCGTCAGCTGCCTGATCGAGACGTCGGCCCAGATCGCGGCGAAGCCGTCCTGCGCGAAGGGCAACTGCGCGGGCGGCAACTGCACCGCCACGGGCCAGCCCTGCTACTGCACCAACGACAGCCAGTGCGTGAGCGGCGTGTGCACGAAGGTGGCCGGCCAGAACGACCAGGCCTCCGCCTGCGGCACCGCGGCGAACTGCCACGGCAACCCCGCCATCGCCCACGACGGCTTCGACTGCCAGGAGCAGACCCCCGGCGTCCCGACCACGCCGACCTGCGCGTGGGGCATGCTCGACCTGTCCGACGCGCGCAAGTGCGTGTGCAACGCCGACTCGCTCTGCGGCTCCGGGAAGTGCGTCCAGGTGGCGGCGGACAACAACAGCTGCGCGAGCGCCGGCCCCTGCACCGGCCCGACCGGCGCGGGCCAGCGCGACTCGCTCGACTGCGGCCTGTACTTCTCGTCGCCCGACCCGACGACGTACGCCTGCGCGAAGGGCAACAGCACCAACAGCTGCGCCTCGCCCGGCGGGGAGAGCTGCGTCTGCAAGCAGAACAGCGATTGCCTCAGCGGTGCCTGCAAGACTTCCGCGGCGTGCACCGGCTTCGGCCCTTGCTACACGCCGGGCGGAACCGACGTCTTCGACGGCTTCAACTGCCTGCTCAACGCCAGCGGCGGGTCCTTGCCCAAGGCGCCGACCTGCGCGACGGGGACGCCGAGCCTCTCGGCGCCGTACCTGTGCATGTGCACGGCGGACGCCCAGTGCTCGAGCGGCAAGTGCATCCCGTCGGCGGCCCTCGCCGGCAACAACAACTGCAACGGCGGCGGCGCCGGCGCGTGCAGCGGGACGGGCACGCCGGACGCCTTCGGGTGCGCGCCGTTGCTCTCGACGACCAACGCGACCACGTACTCGTGCTCCGAGGGCGGCTGCAACACCAGCGGCGGCGGGTGCGGGACGACCTCGGGCACGCGGTGCTACTGCTTCAACGACAGCCAGTGCCCGGGCAGTACCTGCGCTCGGGTGACCGGCCAGAACGACGTGTCCTGCGTCGGTACGGGCGGCAGCTGCACGGGGCCCGCCAACCCCGCCGCCGCGACGATCGACGCCATGGACTGCGTCCTGGCCGCCAACGGGATCCCGCAGACGCCGACCACGACCTACGCGTGCACCACGGGCGTGTGCGGCACCAACGGCGTGCCTGCGCAGTCGTGCTTGTGCGCGGCCGACACGCAGTGCTCGAGCGGCAAGTGCGTGCCCGTCGCGGGCCAGAACCTCGCGGCGTGCACCAGCGGCGGGCCCTGCACCGGCGTCGGCACCAGCTACGACTACGCGTTCTGCCAGGTCATCGCGCCGGCGGTCACGGCGGTGACGTGCGGGACGGGAAGCCCCAACGTGGGGCTCACCTCCTGCTATTGCGACAAGGGCAGCGAGTGCAAGGGCGGCTCCTGCGACAGCAACAACAACGGCGGCCCGGCGTGCACCGGAGGGTCGTGCAACTCGGGCGGCACCGCGGACAGCTTCAACTGCGACCAGACGAAGGCCGGCGAGATCCCGACGGCGTGCACGGTGAACCCCGTCTACACGTGTCCGACGCCCCTCTTGCCCGCGCCGAAGGCCAACGCCGGGGGCACGGCGTGCGTCTGCACGGCGGACTCGGACTGCTCGAGCGGCAAGTGCGTCGCCGTCGTCGGGGACAACGAGGTCGCCTGCGGCTGCGCGTCCGGGACGTCCTGCACCACCGGGACGTGCACCGGATCGAGCACCCACGACAGCAACGACTGCCAGCTCGTGACCGACTCGGCGACGGGGGGCAAGTGCGCCAAGGGCGGCTGCAACCACGCCGGCGGGGCGTGCACCAACCCGGCCGGCGGCGAGGCGTGCGTCTGCACGAACAACACCGACTGCGGCACGGGCGGCATCTGCGTCAGCGTGGCCGGCCTGAACGACACCGTGTGCGGCGGAGCCGCCCCCACCACGAACTGCACCGGGCCGAGCGGCGCCGCGCACGACGGCTTCGGCTGCCAGCTCGGCCAGGGCCCCGAGCCGTCGAGCCCGCCCACGTGCTCGGTCGGCACGCCCAGCCTCACGTCCACGAACACGTGCGCGGCGACGGCGAACGGCCAGTGCTCGAGCGGCACGTGCGTGAAGACGCCAGGCAACGGCAACAACGCCGCCTGCGCCGCCTCGGGCACCGCCGACAGCTACTCGTGCCTCACGCCGGTCTCCGCCGCCGGCGGGTTCCTCTGCGCCAAGGGCGGCTGCAACGACACGGCGACGGGCAAGTGCACGGCGGCCAGCCAGAGCTGCTACTGCGTCGCCGACAGCCAGTGCCTCGCGGGCAGCCTTTGCGCCAAGGTCACGACGCTCAACGACGTCACCTGCGGCAGCAACTGCACCGGCGGCAGCTACGCGAGCCCGGCGGCGGCGGTCGGCCACGTCGACGGCTTCGGGTGCACGCTCGGCGGCGGCACCGAGGTGGCGGCGGCACCTACGTGCGGCGTCGGCACGGTCAACCTGTCGGTGGTGGCGGCGTGCGCGGCGACGGGCAACGGTCAGTGCTCGAGCGGCACGTGCGTGCGCACGGGGGCCAACAGCAGCAACACCAACTGCGCGACGACGGGCACGTTCGACAGCTACGCGTGCCTGGACCCGGTCTCGGCGGGCGGCGTCACCTGCGCCAAGGGCGCCTGCAACGACACGGCGACGGGCCGGTGCACCGGCGCCGCGGGCGCGCAGACCTGCTACTGCGCCAGCGACAGCCAGTGCCTGGCGGGGAGCCACTGCGCGAAGGTCACCGGCTTCAACGACGTCACCTGCGGCGCGAGCTGCACCGGCGGCACCTACGCGAGCTTCGCCGCGGGGGCCGGCCTCATCGACGGCTTCGGCTGCACGCTCGGCGGAGGCACGGAGGTGTCGGCGGCGCCGACGTGTACCGTCGGCACGCCGAACCTGTCGGTGGCCAACTATTGCGCGGCGATCCTGGACGGGCAGTGCGCGAGCAAGTCGTGCATCAAGTCGGCCGCGGGCGCGGGGAACAACGCGGCGGCGGGCTGCACAGGCTCGGGGACAGCGGACCCGAACACGCAGTGCCTCGACCCCGTGGCGGCCTCGGGCGGATACACCTGCGCCAAGGGCGGCTGCAACACCTCGACGGGCGTGTGCGCCTCGTCCGGCCTGACCTGCTACTGCACCAACGACGACCAGTGTTCCACCGGGAGCCTGTGCTCGCTGATTACCGGGACGAACGACGTCTCGTGCGGGTCGAACTGCACGGGCACCGCCTACGCCAGCCTGGCCGCGGCGACCGCCGCCAAGACGGTCGACGGCTTCGGGTGCAGCCTCGGGCCGACCCCGAACCCGTCGGGCTACGCCGAGGTCTCGGCGACCGAGACCTGTGCGACGGGCATCGTCAGCCTGGCGAACGCCGGCTACTGCGCGGCGACGGCGAACAGCCAGTGCGCGAGCGGCGCCTGCGTGCAGACGGCGGGCAACAGCAACAACGCGGCGTGCACCATCACGAGCGCCACCGCGGCCAGCGCCGGCGGCCCCGCGGCAGACAGCAGCTCATGCTGGGACCCGGTGTCGTTCGGCGGCTTCGCCTGCGCGGCGGGCGGCTGCGGCACCAAGAGCGGCGGCATATGCACCGCTTCGGCGGCGTCCTGCCTCTGCTTCAACGACTCGATGTGCGGCACGGGCGGGAAGTGCGGCAGGCTGGGGAGCGCGTTCGGCGCGAAGAAGAACTCGACGGCGTGCGGCAGCGGCTCGATACGGTGCTCGGGCGGCAGCGGCGGGACGTACGACGCGTTCGACTGCCTCGTCGGCTCGGGCCTGGCCTTCGCCACGACCCCCAGCGCCACGAGCTGCGCGCCCGGCATGATCAGCGCCAGCGCGGCGCTCGCCGCCAACTGCGAGGCGAAGACCAACGCCGCCTGCTCCAGCGGCACGTGCGTGAGGACCGCGGCCAACAGCAACAACGCCGCCTGCGCCTCCTCGGGCACGGCGGACAACTACAGCTGCCTGATGCCGGTGGACATCCCGGCGTACTCCTGCGCGATCGGCAAGTGCTCCGGCCCGAGCAACCTGACGGGCCCGCTCGTGGCCGACTGCTCGGCGCTCGGCCAGCCGTGTCTCTGCACGGACAACTCGCAGTGCGGCAGCGGCCACTGCCTGTCGGTGTCGGGCGCGAACTCGGCGGCGTGCGCCAACGGGCACACGTGCGACGCGTCTCTGCCAGTGGGGGCGACCGCCGACGCGCACGAGTGCGAGACGCTCCCCGACGTGGCCGGGACCTACGCGTGCACGATCGGCAAGTGCGCGGGCGCGGGCACCACGACGGGCCCGGCGCCGGCGGACTGCAATGCGGCGAGCCAGACGTGCCTGTGCACGGACAACTCGCAGTGCGGCAGCGGTCACTGCCTGTCGGTGTCGGGCGCGAACTCGGCGGCGTGCGCCAACGGGCACACGTGCGACGCGTCTCTCCCGGCGGGGGCGACCGCGGACTCGCACGACTGCGAGAACCATCCCCGACTCAGATCGCGACGTACGCGTGCGCGATCGGCAAGTGCACGGGCCCGACCAACGCGACCGGCCCGGCCGTGGCGGACTGCTCGGCGGCGAGCCAGAACTGCCTCTGCACCAACAACAACCAGTGCGGCAGCGGGCACTGCCTCTCGGTCTCGGGCGCCAACTCGGCCGCCTGCGGCGCCAGCTGCGACGCGTCTCTCCCGACGGGAGCGACCACGGACACGCACGACTGCGAGACGCTCCCCGACGTGGCCGGGACCTTCGCGTGCACGATCGGCAAGTGCGCGGGCGCGAGCACCACGACGGGCCCAGCGACGGCGGACTGCAACGCGGCGAGCCTGACGTGCCTGTGCACGGACAACTCGCAGTGCGGCAGCGGTCACTGCCTGTCGGTGTCGGGCGCGAACTCGGCGGCGTGCGCCAACGGGCACACGTGCGACGCCTCGCTGCCGGCGGGGGCGACCGCGGACGCCCACGACTGCGAGACGAAGCCCGACACCGTGGCCTACTCGTGCGCCGTCGGAAACTGCGCCGGCGCTCTGGCAGGCAACAACTGCGCTGCTGCCGGCGCGACCTGCCTCTGCACCAACAACAACCAGTGCGGCAGCGGGCACTGCCTCGCCGTCTCCGGTAACAACTCGGCCGCCTGCGGCGCCAGCTGCGACGCGTCGCTGCCGACCGGCGCGTCGACCGACGCGCACGACTGCGAGACCATCCCCGACGCGATCAACGCCTACGCGTGCATTATCGGCAAGTGCGCGGGCCCCAGCGCCACGACGGGCCCGGCGGTGGCGGACTGCTCGGCGGCGAACCAGCCGTGCCTCTGCACGAACAACAATCAGTGCGGCAGCGGGCACTGCCTCGCGGTCTCCGGTAACAACTCGGCCGCCTGCGGCGTCAACTGCGACGCGTCGCTGCCCACGGGGGCCACCGCCGACTCGCACGACTGCGAGACCCTCCCGGACTCTGTCGCGACCTACACGTGCTCGATCGGCAACTGCGGTGGCACGCTCGGCACCAACAACTGCAGCGCCGCCGCTCAGACTTGCTACTGCACCAACGACAACCAGTGCGGCAGCGGCAAGTGCTCGAAGATCACGAGCGGCGCGAACCAGAACTCCGTCGCGTGCGGCGCCAGCTGCAACGGTACGACCACGGCCGGCACGTTCGATGGGCACAACTGCCAGACGATCCCGGACGTGGCTGCGTACTCCTGCCAGGCCGGGTCGGCCTGCAACAACGACACGGCGTCGACCAACGTGTGCTCGGGCACGACCCACTGCGTCTGCAGCCTGGACAGCCAGTGCAAGAGCGGCAAGTGCGCCTGGGTGACGGGCGTCGGCGGCAACAACGTGGCGTGTGGAGTGGTCGGCAACTGCAACGCGGGCGCGGACCCCGGCGCCGCGGGGCGCGACGGCTTCGACTGCGTCCTGACCGCGACGGCCATACCCGCAGCGGCGACGAGCCTCGGTTACACGTCGTTCGGTTACGCGCCGGCCAACTTCACGGCCACCAGCGCGGCGTACACGGGCGTCATGCCGGCCAGCGCGCTGACCATCACCTCGGCGTGCACCTACGTGAGCCATACGGGCACGTGGACCTGTTCGCAGACGCCCGCGCCGGGCATCGTCAAGGACGTCCTGCAGGCCCCCACCAGCGCGTTCAACGGCACGTTCAAGTGCACCAGCGGCAGCACGACCGTCACCCTCGGCACCAGCCAGCAGCTGGCGGTGGGCACGTCGGTCGCGACGAGCGCAGGGGTCTTCCTCGGCACCATATCGGGCGGCTGCACCGCCAGCGCCGGCACGAGCTGCACGTTCGCTGCCACCGGCACCGCAGGCTGCACTGGGGCTTTCGTGGCGGGCGATATCTACAGCGTAGGGCCGCCGGTCGACGTCCTGGTGTTCGCCGGCCTCACCATCAGCACCGGCAGCCTGACCTTGTCGGGCGCCAACCCCGTCGTCCTGGCCGTCTACGGCAACGCCAGCATCAGCGGGACCCTCAAGGCGAACGGTGGCGCCGCCGCTGCGGGGCCCGGCGCGAACAACGCCGCCTACTGCGGGACCGGGCCCGGCGGCAGCAGTCAAGGAGGCGGCGGCGGTGGCGCGAGGTTCACCGCGGGGGGCGGGGGTGGTGCGGGGTTCGGCGGCACGACCGCCGGGGGAACTCCGAAACCGAGCGGCAATCAGGGAGTTCCGCTGCTGGGCGGCTGCGCCGGCGGCTTGGGTAACGGCAGCTCGAGTGCAACTGTCGGTGGCGGGGGAGGTGGCCTGCAGATCTCGGTCGCGGGTGCGCTCACCGTGTCCGGGGCGGGCATCACCGCCAACGGCGGGGCGGGGGGCAACGACAGCGGTGGCGGTGGCGGTGGCGGCAGCGGTGGCGGGTCTGGCGGAGACATCGTGCTGGAGGCCGCGAGCACCACCAATACGGCGACCATCACGGCGACGGGCGGCAAGGGAGGGGGAAGCTTCGGAAACTCAAACGGTGGAAATGGCGGAATCTACAGCGTTGCGAACGGCGGGGCCGCTTCGACCAGCGCAGCGGGCAACGGCGTTACCAACACCAACGCCGGCACCGGCGGCGGCGGCGGCGAAGGGTACGTGCTCCTCCACTCCACCAATACGGCTGGCTCAGCAGCGTACAGCTGCGCGTCGTCCACCCTCGCGATCAAGCCGGTGCCGAACAGCTCCGGGACCCCTCCGCCGTGCATCTGCGTGGACAACTCGGACTGCAGCAACGGCCTGTGCGTCCCCAACGTCAACGCGCCCGACGAGTGCTCCGGCCACACGTGCAGTGGCTCCGGCGCGGACTCCACCGGCTGCCAGCAAACGATCGCCGCCACGCTCCTGTCCTACTCGTGCCCGGCCAACAGCGCGTGCCCCAACAACGCGGGCGTCACGGCCAGCTCGTGCCCGGCGAGCACCACCCTCTGCTACTGCCACAACGACAACGACTGCAACACGCGCACCGGTGGCTCCGGCGGCAAGTGCGCCTACATCACGGCGGGCACGACGGGTAATTCGTTCGCCTGCGGCAGCCAGACCGCGGGTACCGGGTGCAGCGGTGGAAGCAACCCCGCGGCCGGCACCTACGACGGCTTCTACTGCATGCTCGCGACGGGCACGACCGAGGTCAAGAACCAGGACGCGATCGCGACGTACTCGTGCCCCGCCAACAGCGCGTGCGCGAACGACACGTCCACCGGCGCGACCAGCGCGTGCGCGACCAGCGCCGCCCTCTGCTACTGCCACAGCGACAACGACTGCATCGCGCGCGTCGGCGCCGGCGCCAAGTGCGGCTACGTCACGGGTATCTGGGGCGCCGGCAACCCCGCCAACAGCGTCGCCTGCGGGAGCACCACGGCGGGCACGGGCTGCTCGGGCGGCTCGGTCCTCGCGAACCTGGACGCGTTCAACTGCACGCTGGGCGGCGGCGCGTCGGAGGTCAGGAGCACCGACGCCGTCGCCAGCTACTCGTGCCCCGCCAACAGCGGCTGCGGCAATGACACCAGCACGGGCACGACGGCCGCGTGCGCGACGAGCGCCGCGCTCTGCTACTGCCGCAGCAACGCCGACTGCGTCGCGCGCCTGGGCGCGGGCGCCACCTGCGGCCTCGTCACGGGCATCTGGAGCGCCGGGAATCCCGCCAACAGCGTCGGCTGCGGCGGCAGCAGCGTCACCTGCTCGGGCGGCTCGACGCTGGCCAACCTCGACGCCTTCGACTGCGCGCTCGCCACCGGCGCCAGCGGGGTCAAGATCAACGACGGCATCAGCGCCTACGCGTGCCCGGCCAACAGCGCGTGCCCCAACGACGGGACCAGCACGACGAGCGCGTGCCCGCTGGGCACGACGCTCTGCTACTGCTCGCAGGACAGCGACTGCAACAACCGCACCGGCGGCACGAGCGGCAAGTGCGCGTACGTCGCGGGCAACAACACCGGCAACACGGTCGCGTGCAACGCGCATGGCGCCGGCGGCTCCAACTGCAACAGCGGCGTCGACCCCGGCGCGGCCAACCGCGACGCGTTCTACTGCGCGCTCGGCACCGGCAGCAAAGAGGTCGCCAACCAGGACGCGGCGTCCTACTCGTGCCCCGCCAACAGCGCGTGCGCGAACGACACCTCGACCGGCACGACGAGCGCGTGCGCGACGAGCGCGGCGATCTGCTACTGCCACAACGACAACGACTGCATCGCCCGCGTCGGGGCCGGGGCCAAGTGCGGCTACGTCACCGGCATCTGGGGCGCCGGCAACCCCGCCAACAGCGTCGCCTGCGGGAGCACGACGGCGGGCACGGGCTGCTCGGGCGGCTCGGTCCTCGCGAACCTGGACGCGTTCGACTGCGTGCTCGGCAGCGGCGCCGCGGAGGTCAACAACCAGGACGCGATCGCGACGTACTCGTGTCCGGCCAACAGCGGGTGCGGCAACGACACGACGACGGGCACGACGGCCTCGTGCGCCAACAACGCCGCGCTCTGCTACTGCCGCAGCGACGCCGACTGCGTGGCGCGCGTCGGTGCCGGCGCCCGGTGCGGCCTGGTCACCGGCATCTGGAGCGCCGGCAACCCCGCCAACAGCGTCGGCTGCGGCGGCAGCAGCGCGACCTGCTCGGGCGGCTCGACGCTGGCCAACCTCGACGCGTTCGACTGCCTCCTCGGCAGCGGCGCCGCGGAGATCAGGAGCCAGGACGCGCCGGCCAGCTACTCGTGCCCGGCCAGCAGCGCGTGTCCCAACGACTCGACGAGCGCGACCAGCTCGTGCCCGCTGAGCACGACGCTCTGCTACTGCCACAGCGACGCCGACTGCAACACGCGCACCGGCGGCAGCAGCGGCAAGTGCGCGTACGTGGCGGGGAACAACACGGGCAACACCGTGGCCTGCGCCGCGCCGGCCAACTGCAACGGCGGTGTGGACCCCGGCGCCGCGAACCGTGACCCGTTCTACTGCGTGCTCGGCACGGGCACCAAGGAGGTCTATAAGCAGGACGCGCCGGCCACCTTCTCGTGCCCCGCCAACAGCGCGTGCGCGAACGACACCTCGACCGGCACGACGAGCGCGTGCGCGACGAGCGCGGCGATCTGCTACTGCCACAACGACAACGACTGCATCGCCCGCGTCGGGGCCGGCGCCAAGTGCGGCTACGTCACCGGGATCTGGGGCGCCGGCAACCCGGCCAACAGCGTCGCCTGCGGGAGCACGACGGCGGGCACGGGCTGCTCGGGCGGCTCGGTCCTCGCGAACCTGGACGCGTTCAACTGCACGCTGGGCGGCGGCGCCGCGGAGGTCAAGAGCCAGGACGCCATCTCCACCTACTCGTGCCCGGCCAACAGCGCGTGCCCCAACGACGGGACGAGCGCGACGAGCTCGTGCCCGCTGAGCACGACGCTCTGCTACTGCCACAGCGACAACGACTGCAACGCGCGCACCGGGGGCTCGGGCGGCAAGTGCGCGTACTTCACGGCCAACAACACGGGCAACTCGGTCGCCTGCGGCAGCCAGACGGCGGGCACCGGCTGCAGCGGCGGATTGAACCCGGCGGCCGGGACGTACGACAACTTCTACTGCATGCTCGCGACGGGCACCAAGGAGGTCAATAACCAGGACAGCGGCGCGTATTCGTGCGCGAAGGGCAACTGCGTCGGCAACTGCACCGCGACCAACCAGACGTGCGTCTGCCAGCAGAACAGCGACTGCCTGGGCGCCGGCGGCGCCGGCACCGGCAAGTGCATGAGCACGACCGCGTGCACCGGGACCTGCTACACGCCCGCCGCCGGCGACGTGTTCGACGGCTTCAACTGCCTGCTCGCCGCTCCCTCGTCCGGCGGCCAGACGAGCTACCTGCCCGCCACGTCGTACTGCGCGGGCGCGACGCCGAGCGTGTCGGCGACGAACACCTGCGTGTGCGCGGCGGACGCGCAGTGCACGAGCGGCAAGTGCGTCCCGGACCCGGCGACCACCAAGAACAACAACTGCAGCGGCGCCGGCGGCGCCTCGTGCACCGGCGTGGCCGACGGCGTGGCGGGCAACGAGGACTCGAACTCGTGCTGGGCCCCGCTGTCCCAGACCAACGTGCCGAGCTGTCCCAACGGCGGCTGCAACACGGCCACGGGCAATTGCACGGCCAACCTTCAGACCTGCTACTGCACGGACGACACCCAGTGCCTGGGCGCGGGTCTCTGCGTCCAGGTCAGCGGGAAGAACGAGATCTCCTGCGCGGCGAACACCTGCTCCGGCGCCGGCGCCCACGACGGCTTCGGGTGCACGCTGGGCGTCGGCGGTGAGGTCTCGGCGCCGGCCTGCCTGGTGGGCACGCCCAGCCTGTCGGTGCTCGCGACCTGCGCGGCGACCGCGAGCACCCAGTGCGCGAGCGGCACCTGCGTGAGGACGGCGGGCAACAGCAACAACGCCGCCTGCGCGAGCTCGGGCACGGCGGACAACAACTCGTGCCTCAAGCCCGTCGACTCTCTCGGCAATACGTGCTCGGCGGGCGGGTGCAACGCGTCGGGCGGCGGCTGCGCCGCCGCGGGCGCCGGCTGCTACTGCACCAAGGACAGCCAGTGCCTCACGGGCAGCAAGTGCGTGAAGATCACCGGGCAGAACAACACGTCCTGCGGCAGCGGCTCGGGCAACTGCAGCGGCGGCAGCTACGCGAGCGTCGCGGCCGCCAACACGGCGGGCGTCAAGCTCGACGGCTTCGACTGCAGCCTGGCCGGCGCGGTCACCGTCTCGTCGGCGCCGGCGTGCGGCGTGGGTACGCCGAGCCAGACGTACGCCAACACCTGCGCCGCGACGAACAACTCGCAGTGCGCCAGCGGATCGTGCGTCAAGTCGGCCGCCGGCACCGGGAACAACAACGCGGCCGGTTGCACCGGCTCGGGCACGACGGACAACAACACCTGCGTCCAGCCCGTGGACGTCGCCGGCAACTCGTGCCCGACCGGTGGTTGCAACGTGGCCGGCGGCCAGTGCGCCTCGGCGGGCGCGGGTTGCTTCTGCACCAACGACAGCGAGTGCCTGTCGGGCAGCAAGTGCTCGAAGATCACCGGAACGAACGACACCGCGTGCGGGTCGAACTGCACCGGGACGGCCTACGCCAGCCTCGCTGCGGCCACCGCGTCGCTCCTGGTCGACGGCTTCGGCTGCGCGCTGGGCGGCGGCACCGAGGTGGCGATCCCGACCTGCACGCCCGGTACGCCGAGCCTGTCGACGGTCGCCACGTGCGCGGCGACGGCGCCCGGGCAGTGCGCGAGCGGGACCTGCGCGCGGACGGCGGGCAACAACAACAACGCGGCCTGCACGGCGTCGGGCGGATACAGCGGCACGGTGGACGGCTACTCGTGCGTCGTCCCGTACGACGTCTCCGGCAACTCGTGCCCGACGGGCGGTTGCAACGCGATCGGCGGCGGGTGCGCCGTCGCGGGCACCACCTGCTACTGCAACAACGACAGCGAGTGCCTCTCCGGTAGCAAGTGCTCCAAGATCACCGGGGCGAACGACGTCGCGTGCGGCTCCAACTGCACGGGCACCGCCTACGCCAGCGCCGCCGCGGCCACCGCCTCGAAGCTCGTCGACGGGTTCGGCTGCGCGCTGGGCGGCGGCACCGAGGTCGCGGCGTCCGAGGTCTGCGCGGTCGGCACGCCGAGCCTGAGCACGACGGCGCCGTTCGCGGCGGCCACGTGCGTCGCCAACGACGACCGCGCCGGCACCGACCAGTGCGCCAGCGGGAGCTGCGTCAGCAACGCCGCGAACGGCAGCTCGGCCAACTGCCACGGCAGCGGGACGACCGACGGGGCGGACTGTCTGCAGATCACCTCCGCGGTGGCGTACTCCTGCGCGGTCGGCGGCTGCAACGCCGCGGCCGGGGCGTGCGCCAGCTCGGGGGCGACGTGCTACTGCTTCAACGACAGCCAGTGCCTCAGCGGCGTGTGCGTCAACGACGGCGCCAACAACAACACCTCGTGCACGGGCACCGGCGGAAGCTGCAGCGGGGTGGCGGCCACGGCCCACGACGGCTTCGACTGCGCGCTGGCGAGCCCCGGGATCCCGCCGGTCACGAACAACACCACGTATTCGTGCGCCGTCGGTGCGGCGTGCAACGCGGCTCACACGGCGTGCCTGTGCACGGCGGACTCCGAGTGCTCGAGCGGCAAGTGCGTGAACGCAGCGGGCCAGTGCACCGGCGCGTGCACCGGCGCCGGCGGCAGCGTCGACGCCGCGGACTGCCAGGTCATCGCGCCCGTCCCGGCCACGTGGTTCTGCTCCAGCGGCGGGTACACGTGCGCTCTCGGCGGCTGCAACACGTCGGGCGGTGGGTGCACCGCGGTCAACCAGGGCTGCTATTGCTACAATAACAGCCAGTGCGCCAGCGGCGCGTGCGTCAACGACGGCGTCAACAACAACGCCTCGTGCGCGGGCACCGGCGGCAGCTGCGTCGCGGCCGGCCCCGCCCACGACGGGTTCAACTGCGCCCTGACGAGCCCCGGCATCCCGGCGTACTGCGGGTTCGGCTACACGCCGAGCAACTTCACGCCGGCCAGCTACACGCCGCCGTCGGGCGCGACGACCGACTGCAACGCGACCTACAGCTCGACCTCCCACTCGTTCACCACGGGCTCGTGCACCGGCGCGGCGCCGACGATCGTGTCGAGCGTCGCGCAGACCGGCGGGAGCGGGCCCCCGGTCGACATCCTGGTGTTCAAGACGCTGACGATCGCGTCCACCTCGACGCTGCGCCTGGTCGGCGCCAACCCGGTCATCCTCGCGGTCTACGGCGACGCCACGATCGCCGGGACGATCAGCGCGAGCGGGGTCACCGGGACCAATGGCAGCAGCTCTTACAGCAAGAGCAGTCTCCCGCCTTCGACCACGCCCGGTGCCGGCGGCAATCAGAACTGCGGAGCGGCGGACACCAGCGCCCTGACCACGTCCACGGGGGGCAACGCCTTCTGGACCGGGAATTCGTACAGCGGCGGCGACCTGAGCGGAGGTGGGGGTGGCGGTGGCCGGGTGGCGGGAGCCAACGGCGGCACGTCCCAGTTCAGCGGCGATTTCGGATACCGCGGCATCGCGCGAGGCAATACCGGGGCTCCCTTGCTCGGCGGGTGCAACGGAGGGTACAGCGGCTTCAGTTGCACCGCGGGCGGAGGCGCGGCCGGAGGTGCCGTGCAGATCTCGGCGGCCGGCACGCTCACGCTCACGGGGGGTACGATCAACACGAGCGGTGGCGCGGGGGGCGCGGGGATCAACTCCTGCTCGTACCAGCCATCGGGTGGCGGAGGCGGCGGATCCGCGGGTGACATCGTGGTCGAGGGGACGACCGTCACGGGCGGTACGCTGACGGCGAACGGCGGGAACGGCGGGGCCGACGGAGCGAACGACAGCGGGGGTGCGGGTGGCAAGAGCAGCACGTCGACGGCCCCGGCGGCTGGAAACGGCAACAGCTACCAGAGCGCGAGCGGCGGCGGCGGTGGGTACGGGTACGTCAAGACGAGTACGGGGGTCGCCGCCCTCACCTGCTCCACGTCGACGTCGCTCTCGCCGGCTCCGGTGTGCAACTCGGCGCACACCGCGTGCCTGTGCGCGGCCGACGCGGACTGCCCGAGCGGCAAGTGCTCGAACGCCAACGCGCAGTGCACCGGGACGTGCAGCGGGACCACGACGGCCGGCACGTACGACTCGGTCGACTGCCAGCTCCTGACGGACAAGGCGGCCAACCTGCCCAACCCCGGCCCGTCGCCCGCCGCCAACACCCAGTGCTGGTGCACCAAGGACAGCCAGTGCAAGGGCGGAAAATGCGTCACCTGGAGCGGCTGCACCGGCGCGGGGCCGTGCACCGGCTCGGGCACCGCCGACAGCTTCAACTGCCAGGTCACCGGCGCCGAGATCGCGAACGCTTGCACGGCGAGCTACTCGTGCACGACGACGCTCACGCCGACCCCGGTGCCCAACGCGGGCAACACGGCGTGCGTGTGCGTCGACGACGGCGACTGCCCGAGCGGCAAGTGCTCGAACGTGAGCTCGAACTGCACCGGGACCTGCACCGGAACGACCACGGCGGGAACCTACGACGCTGCGTACTGCCAGAAGGTCACCGACGCGGTGAACGCGACGACGTACGCCTGCTCGAAGGGCTCGTGCAACGCCCCCAAGGGCCTGCTCGCCTACTACCCCTTCGACGGCGACACGACCGACCACAGCGGCGACGGCTACAACGCAGACGCCGAGACGGGCGTCGAGGTCAGCTACGCCGCGGGCCACTCGGGTCAGGCGGCCACGATCCTGGGGACCGGCAACGGCATCCAGGCGACCGGCGCGGTGAGCACTGCGAGGACGCTGTGCGCCTGGGTGAAACCCAACGCCGGCACGACGGGCGGTGGCCTACCGGTCTTCGTCGGCGGCACGAGCGGCGCGGCGGACATGTTCGACATCATGTCGGCGACGGCCGGCGGGGGCTGCGCCGGCCAGGGTGCCGCCGCCAACCAGCTGTTCATCGACAACTGGGGCTCGGCCTGCCGCACGACGACGCTCACGGTCACCCCCGGGTCGTGGAACTTCGTGTGCTTCGCGTACGACGGCGCGTCGTCGACGACGTTCTTCGCCAACGGGGCGTCGCAGACCGTCGCGGGCGGCGATTTCTCCTACACCCTGTCGCAGATCACGATCGGCGCGGACCGCGTCGGCGGGTCGACGACGGCCGCGCTTTTCGCCGGGGCCATCGACGAGGTCTCGATCTGGTCGACGACGCTCACCACCGGCCAGATGAACGGCCTCTACAACGCCGGGACGGGCACGACGCCGATCTGCACCGCTGCCAGCCAGGGCTGCTACTGCACCCAGAACGCCGACTGCGGGGCGGGCAGCACGTGCGGCTACGTCACATCGGGCGCGAACGCGAACAGCGCGGCGTGCGGCAGCGCCGCGGTGTGCACGGGCGGGACCACCGGCCTCGACAGCTTCGACTGCACGCCGACGATCACCTCGCCGACGTGCTCGGTCGGGACGCCGAGCCGAACGACGGCCAACCTGTGCGCGGCCACGGCGAACGCCCAGTGCTCTTCGGGCCTGTGCGTCTCCAACGCCACCAACGCCAACGCCGCCGGGTGCACGGGCACCGGCGCGGCCGACAGCGAGGACTGCCGGATCGGCGACGGGACGCAGCCGGTCGCCACCGACCTCACCTGCAACCCCAACGGCGCGACGTACTCGTGCGCGAAGGGCGGCTGCAACACCAGCACGCCGACGGCGGGTACCTGCACCGCGTCCGGGGTCCAGTGCTTCTGCATCAAGGACGCCGACTGCTCGAGCAGCCACTGCGTCGCGGTCGCCGGCCAGAACGACGTCTCCTGCGCGGCCGGGGCCGGGTGCACGGGCTCGCCTGCCGCGGTGCGCGACGGCTTCGACTGCGACCCGAGCGCTCCGGTGTGCTCGCTGGGCATGCCGATCGCGACGGCTCCGTACAGCACGTGCGCCTGCACGGCCGACACGCAGTGCGCGAGCGGCACGTGCGTCCAGAGCGCCGCGAACAACAACTGCGTCGGCGCCGGGCCGTGCTCCGCGTCGGGCCTGGCGGCGGACGCCCAGAGCTGTCTGAGCCTGACGGCCGACGTCGGCACGGGCGTCGTGTACGGCTGCCTGACCGGCAACTGCACCGGCGGCACGTGCACCGGGCTGAACCAGAACTGCTACTGCACGCAGGATTCGCAGTGCAAGAGCGGCAAGTGCGTCCCGGGCGCGAACAACAACACGTGCAGCCTCGTGAACGAAGGGCCGTGCACCGGCGCCGGGCCCACCGACGGGTTCAACTGCGCGCTCGTCGCCCCGGGCATCCCGCCGCTGGCCTCGGCGAACGCGACGACGTATCTGTGCGCGACGGGCGCGTGCAACGCGGGGCACACGGCGTGCTCGTGCACCGCCGACTCGCAGTGCACGAGCGGCAAGTGCGTCAACGCGGCCAGCCAGTGCACCGGGGCGTGCAGCGGGAGCGGCGCCGCGGACGCCGAGAGCTGCCAGTTCCTCGTCTCGTCCAGCAGCGGGTCGGGCTTCACCTGCGCCAAGGGCGGCTGCGACGCGGCGGGCGGCACCTGCGCCGCCTCCGGCACGTGTTACTGCACGAACGACAACCAGTGCACCAGCGGCAAGTGCGTCAACACCAGCGGCAAGAACGAGCTGTCGTGCACCGCGTGCACCGGCGCCGGGCCGAACGTCGACGGCTTCAACTGCCAGCTCGTCGCCAACGGCATCCCGGCCACGCCGACGGCGGCGACGGGGTACACGTGCGCCAAGGGCGGCTGCAACACCGCCGGCGGCGCCTGCAGCGCGGCGGGCACCTGCTACTGCACCAGCGACGCTCAGTGCAACAGCGGCAAGTGCCTGAAGGTCTCCGGGCAGAACGACGTGTCCTGCGGCGCGAACTGCACCGGCGCGGGCGCGGCGGACGGCTTCGACTGCGTCCTCGCCAGCCCGGGCATCCCCGCGACGTGCGCTGCGCCGACGTTCGGGTACACGCCGAGCAACTTCGCACCGGGCACCTACACGCCGCCGGCGACGTCGACGACGATCAACTGCAACACGACGTACAACTCGAGCACGCACGCGTTCACGGGCTGGTGCGCCGGCCAGACGGCGCCGACGATCTACTCGAACGTCGCGCAGGCGGGCGGGCCGAGCGTCGACATCCTGGCGTTCCGGGCGCTCACGCTCAACCCGGGCAACACGCTGACCCTCACGTCGAGCGGGGGCGGCAACGCCGTCATCTTCGCCGTCTACGGCGACGCCAACATCCAGGGGACGATCCTCGCGAACGGTGCCAACGGCGTGAAGAACAGCACCACCGTGGGCGCTTCGGGCCCCGGCGGGAACTACAGCTGCGGCGGGAGCGCCGGGAGCGCCCCGGGCTCCACCAACAACGCGGGCGGCGGTGGTGGTGGAGGCAGCGGAGCTGGCGGCGCAGGCGGCAACGACAGTAGCGGCGGTGCCGGAGGCACCAAGGGGTCGGCACGCGCCAACGCGTCGATTGTACCCCTCTACGGCGGCTGCCCCGGAGGCAACAGCGGGAATTGCGGGCAGACGCAGAGCGGCGGCGGCGGCGGCGGCGCCGTGCAGATCTCGGCGGCCGGAGCGCTCTCCGTGACCGGAACGATCTCCGCCCAGGGCGGCGCCGGCGGTAGCGGGACTTCGGGCCAGGGCTGCGGTTCGTCTACCTGGGGCGGAGGGGCGGGTGGTGGATCGGGCGGTGCCGTTCTTCTGGAGGGCAACACAGCCCCGAGCGCGGGCACCGTCAACGGCGGCGCCGGAGGCGCGACCGGAGGAAACGCGGTCGTCGGCAGCGGGGGCACCAGCGGGACACCGACCGGCGGAAACGGGACGACCGACACGAACAACGTATCGAAGGGCGGGGCCGGCGGCGGCGGCGGCTACGGCTACCTCAAGACCAATACGGGCGCCGCCCCGGTCTACGGGTGCACCACGACGCTCTCGCCGGCGCCGATCTGCAGCGGCGCTCACACGGCGTGCCTCTGCGTGGCCGACGCGGACTGCCCGAGCGGCCTGTGCGTCAACGCGGCGCAGAACCAGTGCGCCGGTCACGGGCCGTGCACCGGCTCGGGCACGGCGGACGCCGCGAGCTGTCAGGTGCTGAGCACGACCAGCAGCAGCGCCACCTACTCGTGCACCACGACGCTGTCGCCGACGCCGGTGCCCAACGTCGCCGACACCGCGTGCCTCTGCGTCGCGGACGGGGACTGCTCGAGCGGCAAGTGCGTCAACGGTCCGACCAGCCAGTGCACCGGGACGTGCACCGGCGTCGGCTCCGGCACGTCCTACTCGTGCGCCAAGGGCGGTTGCAACGGCGCGGGCGGCGCGTGCACCGCGACGGCCCAGACGTGCTCGTGCACGGCCGACAGCCAGTGCAACAGCGGCGCGTGCGTCAAGGTCACCGGCAAGAACGACGTGAGCTGCACGAGCTGCAGCGGGAGCGGCATCGCGGACGGCTTCTCGTGCCAGCTCGTCGCCAACGGCATCCCGGCGACGCCGACGTCGTCGACGGCGTATTCGTGCGCGAAGGGCGGCTGCAACGCCGCGAGCGGCACCTGCACCGCCTCGGGCACCTGCTACTGCACGGCGGACGGCCAGTGCAACAGCGGCAAGTGCGTCAAGACCACCGGCCAGAACGACGTCAGCTGCTCGGGCTGCACCGGCTCGGGCGCGGCAGACGGGTTCGACTGCCTCCTCGCATCGCCCGGCATCCCGCCGGTCACGCAGCTGAGCTACAGCGCGTTCGGCTACACGCCCAGCAACTTCACGGCGAGCAGCAGCACGTACACGAGCGTCATGCCGGCGAGCGCTCTGACCATCACCTCGGCGTGCACGTACGTGAGCAACACGGGCACGTGGACCTGCGCGCAGACGCCCGCTCCTGGCATCGTCAAGAATGTCGCGCAGACGAGCGGCGGACCGAACGTCGACGTCCTGGTGTTCAACGGCCTGACGATCTCCAGCGGTGGCAGCCTGACCTTGTCGGGTGCCAACCCCGTCATCCTGGCCGTCTACGGCAACGCCAGCATCAGCGGGATCCTCAGGGCGGACGGTGGCGCCTCGGCGGGGCCCGGCGGGAACAACGCCGCGTACTGCGGGACCGGGCCCAACGGCGGCAGTCAAGCCGGCGGCGGCGGTGGCGCGAGGTACACCGCAGGGGGCGGGGGTGCTCAGGGGTTCGGCGGCACGACCGCCGGGGGAGCTCCGACTCCGAGCGGCAATCAGGGAGCTCCGCTGCTGGGCGGCTGCGCCGGCGGCTCGGGCAACGGCGGTGGAGGTGGCGGTAACGGGGGAGGAGGCCTGCAGATCTCGGTCGCGGGTACGCTCACCGTGTCCGGGACGGGCATGACCGCCAACGGCGGGGCGGGGAGCAACGGCGGCTACGGTGGCGGTGGTGGCGCAGGGTCTGGCGGAGACATCGTGCTGGAGGCCGCGAGCACCAGCAACACGGCGACCATCACGGCGAACGGCGGCGCGGGAGGAGGAACTAGCAACGCGATAGGTGGAAGTGGCGGAATCTACAGCGTTGCGAACGGCGGGGCCGCTTCGACCAGCGCAGCGACCGCCGGCGCCTATGACAATACCTTCGTCTGCGGGGGCGGCGGCGGCGGCGGCGAAGGGTACGTGCTCATCCACAGCAGCGGGACTGCAAGCCCAAGCAGTCACTTCTGCACGACGAGCCTCACGCCGGCGCCGGTCCTGAACACGGCCAACACGGCGTGCCTCTGCGTCGCGGACACGGACTGCCCGAGCGGCAAGTGCATCAAGGTCGCCGACAACACCACGGGGTGCACCGCGAACGGGTGCACGGGCACGGGCACAGCGGACGTCGCGAGCTGCCAGGTCCTCACGACGACCTCGACCACCACGGCGTCGTGTGTGACGACGCTCTCTCCGAAGCCCGTGCCGAACGGTCCGCAGACGGCGTGCTCGTGCGTCGCCGACTCGGACTGCCCGAGCGGCAAGTGCGTCAACGCGGGCAGCCAGTGCACCGGGACGTGCACCGGAAGCGGCGCGACGGATCAGGCGGACTGCCAGGTTCTGTCGGACGTCGCGGGCGGCGGCAGCGGCGACGTCGCGAGCTGCCAGCCCCTGCCGACCACCGGGAGCGCCGGCACCTACGCCTGCCCGAAGGGCGGCTGCAACGCGGCGGCCGGGGCCTGCAGCGCGGCGAGCCAGGCTTGCTACTGCACCAAGGACGCCGACTGCGGGGGAGGAGAGAAGTGCGGCTACGTGACCTCGGGCGCCAACGCCAACAGCGTGGCCTGCGGGAGCGCCGCCACCTGCACGGGCGGCGCGACCGGCCTCGACGGCTTCAACTGCGTGCTCGGCACGCCCAATCTGCCGAACGCGTGCACGACGCAGTCCGGGTCGACGTGCGCCACCGGGGTGATGAACGCCGCCAACACGGCGTGCATCTGCAACGGCGACAGCGAGTGCATGAGCAGCGCGTGCATCTCGAGCGCCAGCAACAACAACTGCGCGGCTGTGAAGGGCGTCGGCGGGCACTGCACAGGCACCGGGGCACCCGATTCGTTCGGCTGCCAGCAGGAGGTGCCGACGATCTCCAGCTTCTACTGCGCCACCGGCACGACGAACGCCGCGCACACGCTGTGCCTGTGCAGCAGCGACAATCAGTGCGAGAGCGGCAAGTGCGTCAAGACGGTCGGCCAGAACGACCTCGCGTGCGGCTCCGGCTGCACGGGCACCGGCACCCCGGACGCGTACAACTGCCAGGCGCCTCCGGCGCCCACGAACGTCTACGCGTGCGTCGTGGGCACCACCAACTCGGCGGCGCCGCCGACCGCGTGCCTGTGCGCCAACGACACCCACTGTCCGGGCGGGCGCAAGTGCGTCCCGGTCAGCGGCCAGAACGCGGCGGCCTGCGGCGGGAACTGCTCCGGTACGGGGGCAGCGGACAGCGCGGACTGCACGATCCCGACGCCGACGATCGCCAGCTACGCGTGCACGGTCGGCATCCCGGACTCGACGCACTCGGAGTGCCTGTGCACCTCCGACAACCAGTGCCCGGACCGGGGGGCGCCGATCCACAGCAAGTGCGTCCCGATCACGGGTCAGAACGACGTCGCGTGCGGCACGAACTGCAATGGCCTCGGCGCCCACGACATCGACGGATGCGAGATCCCGCAGCCCCAGGTGTCCGGCTACTCGTGCGCGAGCACCGTCTCGCCGTCGTCGACGCCCAACACAGGGAACACGGCGTGCATGTGCACGGCGGACGTCCAGTGCAAGGCCGGCAGGCTGTGCGTGGACACCCTGGACGCCAACCAGCACCCGAAGTGCCTGGTGGGCGGCTGCACCGGCAGCGGCACGCCTGACAGCGACGGGTGCGCCGTCCCGGTCGCCTCGGTCTTCAGCTACATGTGCGTGGCCGGCACGCCGAACGTGCCCGGCTTGTCACCGACCGCGTGCTTCTGCACCGACGACAGCCAGTGCCCGAACCGCAAGTGTCACTGGATCTCCGGCCACAACGACGTGTGCACGAGCGCCGGGCACACCTGCACGGGCGGCCCCTCGATCGACAGCGACGCCTGCGAGATCCCCGTCCGGACCGTGGTGAGCTACGCCTGTACGCCCGGGGCACCGGACGCCGGCGGCACGGTGTGTCTGTGCACCGACGACAATCAGTGCGCCGGTCGCCAGTGCGTGCCGACCGCGGGCCAGTGCGCCGCGGGGGCATGCACGGGCTCGGGCGCGGCGGACAGCGATTCGTGCGCGCTGCCGGCGAAGACGGTGTCGGGCTCGGCCTGCTTGCACGGCGTGCCCAACTCGAACAGCACGGCTTGCATCTGCAGCGACGACGGCATGTGCCCGTCGGGTCAGTGCGAGCTCGCCACGCCGCCGCAGTGCTCGGGTCTCCTCGGCTCCGTGTGCAGCGGGACGGGAGCGGTCGACAGCGCGGACTGCATCGTTCCAGTGATGAGCACGACGTGCAATTGTCCAGGTGGACTCGGAACGTGTAACCCGACGAAGACCGCGTGCGTCTGCTCGGCAGACAGCGACTGCATGACCGGCGCGTGCGTGTGTGCCGGCCCGGGCTGCACCGGCAGCGGCACGGTCGACGTCTTCAACTGCGTCAACAAGAGCAACGCCCTGTACTCGTGCACGACGGGCCTGCCGAACGCTGGCGGCACGGCCTGCCTCTGCACCAACGACAATCAGTGTCCGACCGGCGGCTGCATCCCGGTCGCGGGCCAGAACGCGGCGGCGTGCGGGACCAACTGCACCGGCACCGGCGCGGGCGACAGCTCGAACTGCGTCCCGATGGCCTCGACGACCTGCTACTCGAACACCGCCCCGTACAATGTGTGCTCGGGGGCCGGCGGCGCCGTCGAGTCGTGCCAGGGGGCACCGCCGCCTGCGTTCGGCCAGTGCTCCAGGGCGTGCACGAGGAACAGCGACTGCACCAACGGGGAGACCTGCGTCGGTGGCAAGTGCACGGGGTGCACGTCGGCCGCGGTCTGCAAGGATCACACGTACCCGGCGACGTGCGTGGGCGGCGCCGGTTCCACTACGGGCCAGTGCTGCTACCCGCAGGCGCCCCCGAACCCGCCGATCCCGCCGAACGCCGCCCACGCGCCCGACCCGGCCAACTGCAACAAGGACGGCGCGCACTTCCCGCAGGCGTGTCTCCAGACGCCGCTCTCCGACCAGGAGAAGGCGCTCGAGTTCATGTTCTTCGACCTGACCGCGTGCGTGACGCCGGACATCTACACGCCGGCCCCGCCGGGCAGCCCGGTCGTGTCGCAGACCTTCGAGCTCGACTTCCCGGCGACGACCTGCCCGAGCGGCACGCACCCGCGGTGGACGGAGTTCGACTACAACGTGACCATCCCCACTCAGGGCAGCGGCTCGTCGGTCAGCTTCTCGGCGCAGACCGGGCCGGCTCTGGACGCGGGCTCGTCGTTCATCCCCGTCCCGCCGCTGCTCATCGCCACGGTGACGACCACCGCGGCGAACGGGTTCGCGTTCCTCGACACGTCGCCCGGAGGCACGGGCAAGTTCACGACCGCGGTGCCGCCGATCAAGTCGGACGTGTACCTGAAGGTCTTCGTCAAGATGACCCCGACGGCCGACGGCCTGTACTCGCCGACGCTCGTCGGCTGGCAGGCCCAGTACGACTGCCCGCCGAGCGAGTGACGCGGAGACCGAGGACTGGGGTCCCGGGTGCGAATCGAGCGCGCCGGATGGCGCTCGAGCCGCCCGCGTCCGGTATGATGCTCGGGTTCGTACCGAAGAGGGATCGATGAACGACAACAATGATGGCAAGTCTCGATCGCAGCCTGCGTCACGCGTACCTCTCGTCGCCTTGGTCGTCGGTGTCGTCGGTACCCTCGGCGTCTACTTCCTCGTTCGTGGAGGCGGCGCTCACCCGCCGACCAGCGCCACCGCCACCACGCCGAGCGCGAGCGCAGCGGCGCCGGTTGCAGGCGGCGAGGGTCTCGGCGCGTCGCAGAGAGTCGGCGGTCCCGAGCCAACCCCCGGGGGGCCGGCGGCAGGCCGCACGGGCGCTGCCGGCGTTCCCGGCCAGAGCTGCAAGGGCCTGGCGAAGACGTGCGGCGCGACGCCGGAGGACTGCTGCGCGAGCCTTCCGGTGCAGGGAGGCGCCTTCCTCCGGAGCTACGACGGCGTGACCAACAGCGACAAGAGCCACCCTGCGACCGTGAGCACCTTCCGCCTCGACAAGTACGAGATCACGGTCGGTCGCTTCCGGAAGTTCGTGAAGGCGGTCGCGAACGGATGGACCCCGTTGCCGGGCTCCGGCAAGCACCAGCACCTTCATGGCGGCGCGGGACTGAACGACGGCGCCGAGGGCGGCTGGGACGCCTCGTGGAGCGGCACGCTCCCCGGTACCGCCGGGGAGTGGAACACCAAGCTTGCGTGCTCGGCGAAGTTCCAGACCTGGACGCCCGGCGAGGGGGCGAACGAGACGCGCCCGGTCAACTGCGTCGACTGGTTCGAGACCTACGCGTTCTGCATCTGGGACGGAGGGTTCCTTCCCACCGAGGCGGAATGGAACTACGCGGCGTCCGGTGGCGGCGAGCAGCGGTTCTACCCGTGGTCGAGCCCCCCCGCTTCAGACGCCATCGACGACACGCTCGCGGTGTTCTGCGGGGCGTCGTGCTCCAGCGCTCAGAACGTCGGCGCCAAGCCGAAGGGCAACGGCAAGTGGGGACAGGCGGATCTCGCCGGCAACCTGTGGGAGTGGACGTTCGACGGCTACTCGAAGTCGTATCCGGCAGCGGCGTGCCACGACTGCGCCGGCGTGGCCGAGACGGACCGACGGGTGATCCGCGGAGGCTACTTCTCCGCCTCGGGGCCGGGTCTGCTCGCGTCGGTTCGCAATGGCGCGGTCGCCGACAGCCGGGGGGACCCCATCGGTGCGCGGTGCGCGCGGGCGCCGTGAGCCTAGACCGGTGTTTTTCGCCGATCCCATCGCGCTGGCGTCGTCGGGCCCGCTCGAGCTACGCGTAGTAGCCCTCGCTCGCCCTCCTAGCCATCGCCCGGTCCCGGCGAAAACCAC
>PLYU01000225.1 GCA_003153495.1 Myxococcales bacterium | reverse complement strand
TGCTGATCGGATCGCTCGCGATCATACCGGCCGCGACCGCCAAGCGCCTGGCGCTCAGCCTCAACGGAATGCTGGGCATCGCGGTCGTCGTCTCCGTCCTGGCTACGACCACGGGCACCTACGCCGCGCGCGCCCTTCATCGCGAGCCCGGTCCTCTCGTCGTCCTCGTCGCGAGCGGGTGCTTCGTCCTCAGTTTGTTCTGGCGTCGAGAGAAACGAGGCGGGAGCGTTCATGTGTGAGCTCTTCGCGATGTCCGCGCGCTTTCCCACGACGATCCGCCTCTCGTTCGACGAGCTCGCACGGCACGGCGGCGGCAGGGGACCGCACCGGGATGGGTGGGGCGTCGGCCTGTGGCAAGACGGCGATGCGCTTGTCATCCGTGAACCGGACGCCGCGCATGGCAGCCGGTGGGTCCAGTTCCTCCAGGAGCAAGAGCCGCGGACATCGATCGCCTTCGCCCATCGACGAAGACGTCCAGTCGGAATCGCGGAGCGAGCCCGCTCGGTGTGGTCTACGGCGGTACGGGAGCCGCGGCGTCCTCGGAACACTGATGCGTCACGCCCCGGCGGGCGCGCAGCCGGGCGCGGTACTCGCGTTGTCGCTCGCGGTGGTCGGCTTGGCCCTCCGGGCGGCCCTGGTGCTTGCGTCCGGCCTCCCGAAGCGAGTCCCCGCGCGCCCCCTTCGAGCATCGGAGCTGCACGGACGGCGCAGGCCGACCCGAGAAGTGGACAGCGCCCGCGCGCCCGGCATCGTGCGATGCGAAAGCGCAACGAAAATTGGGCGACTACGGACGTCGTCCTTGGCGGCTCGGAGCGTGAATGATCTGGACCGTCTCCCTTTTCGGGGGGTCCCTACGCCGTTGCGATCCCGCTGTCAGCTCGGGCAAGAATTCGGCGGGGTGCCGGAAGCTGCGGATCGGGGTGCGACTGCGCGATCGAAACGCGTTTCGGCGCGGTCGCTTCCAACATGGGCGGCAGGCTCTCTCGCGTCGACCGCCCCCCCGCGGGCCGCTGCCGGCGAGCCCGAACGGCTCGCCGGCAGGCGGGAACTCTCAAACCAGGGAGCCGGCGGCGCGCTCGAGATCCAGACGCAGCTCGGCATCTTCCGTGTGACGCGCGACCCAGGAGATGGCGTTGGAGGCGCGCCATGCGGTGTTGCCCTCGGGCAGGTTGATGACGTCGGGGGACTCGAAGGCGTCGACGACCGACTTTTGCACCTGCTTGGGTAACGCGCGCGTGGCGGTCGAGAGCTGGGTCTTGCTCATCGCGCGTTCGTGTGCGGCGCGTATGTGCTCGATCATCCGGTCACGGCCTGCAGGTCCGAGCGCTCCGCGGACGACGTCGCGAAGTGCCGATACGCTCGCGGCGGTATCGAGTCGGTGGGTGCGGTCGGAGAATTCGATCTCCTCGCTGAGGCGAGCGCCGAGGTGCACCTGCTTGAGGAGATTCTCGCGTGTCATTCCGTTGAGGCATACGACGCGAAGTGCGAACGTTCGGAAGGAGTGCGTCCCGTTGCCGAAGTCGCTGTTGGACCATTCGCCGCCGTAGACGAGAAACTCTCCCGGGATGGGCTCGAGGATGCGCGGTACGATCAGCTTGATCGCCACGCGTGTTTCGGTCGCTGCGCCGTCGATCGGGACCGCTCCCGCGCTGCGCGCTTCGCTGGCGAGGGCATCGACGAGGGGACGTGAGTCGAGTCGGCGGTACTTGTCGCTGACCCATCCGCGCAACTGGCCCCGGACACTGCGTACCAGCACGCGCACGTCGCCCGCGTTGCCGTGGTGCTGCCCGAGGATCTCGGAGGCGAGTTGATGCTGCCACGGGGCTGATTGCGGCGCGGCGAGCTCGCGCAGGTACTGAAGCGGCACGCCGGCGCGTCCTGCGATCTGTCCGAGCGCGAAGTCGGTCGGCTGGTACCAATCGTCGGCGACGCGGACGCGAATGCCGTGGGTGGGCGCGACATCGAATCCGGCGGCGCGCGCGCGTACGATCTGGTCACGAGGCTGGTCGCGCTCGATCGTGGTGATGACGTCGGCGGCGCGCTTGGCGCCCTGGTCGATCTGGCGTTGCAGGATGGCGCGGTAGCGTGCGGCGTCGGGGCTGTCGTCGGAGAGCCTGGTGACGGTCGGCGTCGCTGGCTCCAGGGGCGTGTTGGTCACGAGGTCATCGGGTTTCGTTTCGTCGAACATGGGGCGTTCTCCTTGTGCGAGCCGCTTTCGTCTCGGCTCGTTCGCCCCCAGGCGGGCCCCCCGGAGCTCCTCGAGATGCCCGGCTGCATTTCCGGAGGGCGTCCCCTCCGGGGAAACCGGAAAAGCAGAAGCCGGGCACCCCCGAAGGGGGCCGGGAGGTCTCGAGGCGCGACCCAGGGGGGGCCAGCGCGAACGAGCCGAGACGAAGGCGCTCGGACCGGGAGACGCCTGAACGACACGAAGCGGAACAGCGAGAGCGGGAGAACGGCGCGTGTACGCCACGACCGCGGTAACGGGCTCGGCGCTACGAGCCGATGTCCCTGTCGGGATCGGGCCGGACGAGAAGTCGACCCTTGGCGTCGCGGGTGACCGTGACCGTCTTGCCGTGCGCGCCCCAGAGATCGGCGGTGGCGCGCAGCAGGATGAATCGCTGATCGTCCGAGGCGACGGCGTAGGCAGCGCCGGCGGGACCCGCGTTGCCGAGCGGTTCGGGTCGTCCGGCTCGACGCCGAGCCGGCGCAGGGCTTCGCGGCGCTGCTCGACCGCGCGCTTCACCTCGGCACCGAACCCGTAGCGGGCCAAGGAGCCGGTCTCGACGCAATCGAGCCAGACCGGGCCCGGATGGCGGACCTGGGACGCTCGGTATGGTGAACATGAGACGTTGCGAGGCGTTGGAGGGGTGGACGGTGGCGATTTCCCTCACGGCGTAGCTGTCCAGCTGTTGCCTGCGGGCGCGCCGCACATTGCGGCATCAAGGGGGTCGGCGCGCCACGAGGGTCACGAAAGCGCGTCCGCGGTCATCCGAGGTGCGGCGAGTGCTCGTGCTCCTCGAGCAGACCGGTCGCGCGTCTCCCGGGCGGACGGTCACCGCCGAATGTGTTCGCGTTTACGAGCGGCGATGCGGTCAGGGCGCATCGCAGGTGGGGACCAGGATGGTGAATCGCGCGCCGCCCTCCGGGGAATCGCCGACCGTGAGCGAGCCCCCGCAGGGGGTTCGCTCGACGCGCACGCGCACCGCGCCGCCCTTGTTCGCATGGCGCGCGGCGTCTTTCACCAGCTCGCGCACCGCGTTGACGAACAGCTCCGCGTCACCGCGGAGCCTCCGCGGAGCCACACCGGCGCGCCGTCACTCGGCCGCTGCAAGCGCGATCGTCGAGAGCGCAGGGCAACCGGCATTCAATGTCTGGTCATGGGCGAATCCCCACTTTCATCACACCGTCGCGCTGGTTGGCGAAGAGATCGTAGGCCTCTTCGATCTGATCGAGCCGGAAGGAGTGGGTGACGAGCTTCTCGAAGGGTGCTCGCCGGGCAGCCACGACGCTCATCAGGCGACGCATCCTCTCCTTCCCACCGGGGCAGAGAGTGGTCACGATCGTGTGATCGCCGAGGCCCGCCGCCATCGCGTCCAGCGGGAGCGAGAGGTGCCCGGAGTAGACGCCGAGGCTCGAGACGGTGCCTCCGGGATGCACGCTTCGCAGCGCGTTCTCGAAGGTAGGCTGCGTCCCGAGCGCCTCGATCGCGACATCGACGCCGCCCCCGGTGAGGCGCTTGATCTCGGCCACGACGTCCTGCTCCTTGAAGTTCAAGACGACGTCAGCGCCCATCCGCCTCGCCATCTCGAGCCGCGCGGGCACGCTGTCGACGCCAATGACGAGAGAGGCGCCCGAGATCTTCGCTCCGGCCGTCGCACACAGACCGATGGGACCCTGCGCGAACACCGCGACCGAGTCGCCGAGCTTCACGTGCCCTCGCTCGGACGCCGAGAAGCCGGTCGACATGATGTCCGGGCAAAGGATCACTTCCTCGTCTCGCAGCGACGACGGGATCTTGGCGAGGTTCCCCTGCGCGCTCGGGACGACGACGTACTCGGCCTGGCATCCGTTGATGGTATTGCCGAAGCGCCAGCCACCCATCGCCTCGAAGCCGTCGCCGCCATGGCTGCACTGCGACGCTGCACCGGAGAGGCACGCGCGGCACTGGCCACAGGGGGTGATCGCGCCGACGATGACACGGTCGCCGCGCTCGTAGCCGACGACGCCGGGACCGATCTCCTCGATGACCCCGACCGGTTCGTGGCCCACGACGAGGCCGGCGCGCACCGGGTATTCCCCCCTGAGAATGTGGACGTCGGTTCCGCAGATCGTCGTCAGCGTCACGCGGACGAGCGCCTCGCCCGGGCCGGGCGTGGGGCGCGGGACTTCCTGTACCTTGATGGATCCCTTCTTCTCGAAAACAGCTGCGCGCATCGTCGGCATGGCTTCATCCTCCTGTTGGTGCTTCCTCGAGATTGTTACGCGGCGTCTCCCCTCGCTTCATCGCCGGCCCCACCTCTCGCCAGCCCTTCCACACCGTGAAGATCACGGGATAGATGAGCAGCTCGAGCACGAACGACGTGATCACCCCGCCCACCATCGGCGCCGCGATCCGCTTCATGACGTCGGCGCCGGCGCCGTGGCTCCACATGATCGGCAGGAGGCCCATCAAGATGGCCATGACGGTCATCATCTTCGGGCGGATACGCTTGACGGCGCCGTCCTCGACGGCCTCCTGCAGGTCGCTCAGGCTCCGCATGCGCCCCTCCTTCTTGAAGCGCTCGAAGGACTGGTCGAGGTAAAGGAGCATCACGACGCCCGTCTCCGCGTCGACCCCCGCCAGGGCGATGATCCCGACCCAGACGGCGACGCTCATGTTGTAGTGCAGCGCCCACAGGAGCCAGAACGCGCCGATGAGCGAGAAGGGCACGGCGAGCAGGACGATTCCCACCTTCACCGCGTTCTTCGTGTTCAGGTACAGAAGGACGATGACCAGCGCGAAGGTGACGGGGATCACGAACTTGAGCCTCTCGGTCGCGCGCTGCATGTACTCGTACTGGCCGCTCCACTCGAGCGTGTAGCCCTCGGGGAGCTTCACGGCTTTTGCCACGGCGCTCTTGGCGTCCTTGACGTAGCTCCCGATGTCGCGGTCGCCGACGTCGACGTAGACGTAGCCGAGGAGCTGCGCCTGCTCGGTCCGGAGGACGGTCGGCCCCGTCGTCGCCTGGATGACCGCCACCTGCTGGAGGGGGATCTGCGCGCCGCTCGGCGTCGAGATGAGCATCCGCCGGATCGCGTCGATGTCCGTCCGGTAGGCGCGCTGGTAGCGGACATTGACGGGGTAGCGTTCGCGCCCCTCGATCGTCGTCGTGACGTTCGCGCCGCCGATGGCCGACTCGATCGCCATCTCGACGTCGTCGACGTTGAGGCCGTAGCGCGCGATCTGGTCGCGCTTGACCGTGAAGTCCAGGTAGTAGCCACCGGTGACGCGCTCGGCGAAGACGTTCCGGCTCCCCGGGACGCCTCCGAGCGCGGCCTCGATCTGCGCGCCGATGTCGTTGATCGTGGCCAGCTCGGGGCCGAACACCTTGATGCCGACCGGCGTACGGATGCCCGTCGAGAGCATGTCGACGCGCGCCTTGATGGGCATCGTCCACGCGTTGGCGACGCCCGGCACCCGCACCACGCGGTCAAGCTCCGCCTCGAGCTTCGCCGGGGTCATCCCGGGGCGCCACATCGACTCCGGCTTCAGGTTGATGACCGTCTCGAACATCTCGGGAGGCGCGGGGTCGGTCGCAGAGAGCGCGCGCCCGGCCTTCCCCGAGACGGACTCGACCTCGGGGACCTGTTTGATGAGCTTGTCCTGCGTCTGGAGCACCTGCCGGGCCGTCTCGATCGACGCGCCCGGCAGCGTGATGGGCATGTAGAGGAGCGTCCCTTCGTAGAGGGGCGGCATGAACTCGGACCCGAGCTTCATGAAGATGGGGACGGTCCCGAGCATCAGCGCCGCCGCGGCGACGAGCGTCGCGACGCGGTGGCGCAGGACGAAGCGCACGAACGGGTGGTACGCCCACATGAGGAAGCGATTGATCGGGTTGTTCTCTTCCTTCGGAATCTTTCCGCGGATGAACGCCACCATCAGAAACGGCACGATGAGCACCGAGGTCAGCGCCGCGAATCCCATCGCGAACGTCTTGGTGAACGCGAGCGGACGGAAGAGGCGTCCCTCCTGCGCCTCGAGCGAGAAGATGGGCAGGAACGATACAGTGATGATGAGCAGCGAGTAGAAGAGCGGCCGCCCCACCTGCTGCGCGGCCTCGATGAGGATCTCGCGGCGCGGGCGGCCCGTCGTGTCGTGCTCGAGGTGCTTGTGGGCGTTCTCGATCATGATGATCGCCGCGTCGATCATCGCCCCGATCGCGATCGCGATACCCCCGAGGCTCATGATGTTCGAGCCGAGGCCGATGGCGTGCATCGCGGTGAACGCGAGCAGGATCGAGAGGGGCAACGTCAGGATGGCGACCAGCGCGCTCCGCAGGTGCCAGAGGAAGACGAGGCAGACGAGCGACACGATCGCGATCTCTTCGATGAGCTTCCCCTTGAGCGTGTCGATCGATCGCTCGATGAGGTCGGACCGGTCGTAGGTCGTGACGAACTCGACGCCCTCGGGCAACGCGGGCTGCACCTTCTCCTTGATGGCCTTCTTGATGTTCTGGATGACGCCGTACGTGTCGACGCCCTGGCGGATGACGACGATCCCGGCGGCCACGTCCCCTTCCCCGTTCAGATCGGCCACGCCGCGGCGGATCTCCGGGCCGATGTGGACACGCGCGACGTCGCGCACCAGGATCGGCGTCCCGTCGGGGCGCGCGCCGAGGGCCACCTGCTCGAGGTCGGATACGTCCTTGATGTAGCCGCGCCCGCGGACCATGTACTCGCGCCCCGTCCACTCGACGACGCGCCCGCCGACGTCGTTGTTGCTCTTGCGCACGGCGGCGATGACCGTGTCGATCGGGATGCTGTACGCGGCCAGCGCGTTCGGATCGATCTCGATCTGGTACTGCTTGACGAAGCCGCCGTACGGCGCGACCTCGGCGACGCCCGGCACGCTGCGCAGCCAGTACTGGACGTGCCAGTCGTTGAGCGAGCGGAGCTGGGCGAGATCGTGCTTGCCCGTCCTGTCGACGAGCGCGTACTCGAAGCCCCACCCCACGCCGCTCGCGTCGGGCCCGAGCTGCGGCCGGACCCCCTCGGGCAGGCGTCCCTGCAGGGCGCTCAGGTACTCGAGGACGCGCGTGCGCGCCCAGTACGGATCGGTACCGTCCTCGAAGATGACGTAGACGAACGAGACGTCGAAGTACGAAAACCCTCGCACAACCTTGACGTTGGGCGCCGAGATGAGCGCCGTCACGATCGGGTAAGTGACCTGGTCCTCGACGAGGGTGGGGCTCCGCCCCTCCCAGTCGGTCATGATGATGACCTGCACGTCGGACAGGTCGGGGATGGCGTCGATCGGCGTGTGCTTCAGCGACCAAGCGCCCGCACCCGCGATGGCGAGAACGAGCAGCACGACGATGAATGCGTTGCGGGCGCTGAAGGCGATGAGTCTCTCGATCACGTCGCCCCCCTGCTTACATTCCGGGCATTCCGGGCATGCCCGACGGCATGGGCGCAGCCGGGGGCGGCGGCGACGAGGAAGCGGGCAAGAGCGCCGGCGAGGGCGCGGGCACAGGATGCGGCCTCGGCGCGGGCGTCTTCATCCCGGGCATGTCCGGCATCGAAGACGGCGACGGCGCAGCGACCGCCGGGGAAGCTGGTTTGCTCGCCCCCCCGTTCATCCCGGGCATGCTCATCGCCATGTTCTGCATGGCCGCCATGAGGTTCGTCTCCGAGTCGACGAGGAACTGGGCCGACGTGACGACGCGATCGCCCTCGGCGATGCCCGCGACGACCGGATAGACCTCCCCCACGGGGGGACCGAGCTGCACGTCGCGCGGCTCGAAGTAGCCGTCCGCCAGCGCGAGCAGCACGTACTTGCGCTCTCCCGTATCGATGACCGCTTCCTTCGGGACGACGAGCCGATCGATCGCCTCGCCGTGCCAGACCAGCGTCACGTACGTGTCGGGTTTGAGCTCGCGATCGGTGTTCTTGAGGACCGCGCGGAAGCGCACGCGGCGCGTCTGAGGGTCGACCTCGGGATAGACGAAGTCGATCCGCGCCTCGATCTTCGCTGCCTGGCCGTAGGGGAACTCGACGTCGATCGCGTCGCCCGCACGGATGCTCGCGGCCTCGTACTCGAACACCTGACCGACCGCCCAGACGGTCGACAGGTCCGCGAGCTTGAACGACGTCATGTCGGGGGTCACGTACTGGCCGGCGACGGCGCTCTTCTCGAGGACGATCCCGTCGAACGGCGACGAGAGAGTGATCGTCCGGCTCGCGTGCCCCGTCCGCTCGAGATCCGCGATCTGGGCGTCGGACACTTCCCAGCGCTTCATCCGTTCCCGTGACGCCGCGAGGAGCGCGTCGGCGCCGACCCTGGCTTCGGGGACGGGGCCATTCCCGATGTCCTGCCGAGCGCGCAGGGCGATCAAATAGTCGGCCTGCGCCGTCACCAGATCGGGGCTGTAGACCGCGAAGAGCGCTTGCCCGCGCCGCACTGGCTTTCCGACGTAGTCGACGTAGAGCTGCTCCACCCAGCCCGAGACCTTCGTGTGGATCTGGGCGGTGCGTGTCTCGTCGTAGGCGAGCATCCCGACGGTGCGCACCGTCCCCTCGACGCGCTGGCGGACGACGGACCCGGTGCGAACGCCGACGAGCTGCTGGCGCGCGGGCGAGATGTAGACCGCCTTCGGTCCGGCTCCCGGCGGCGCCGCGGGCGCGCTGCTGGCCATTCCGGGCATGGCGGCTCCCTCTGCAGGTGCCGGAGCGCCCGCAGGCCCTTGCAGGCGCGATCCCAGGAACGTGCCCCCGCCCGCCGCCGCGAGGAAAATCAGCAGGACCACCCCCCAGCTCGCCCGCCGGTGAGGCGAGCTCGGCGGCGCCGAGCGAGTCACCGGTTCAGGCGTCAGGGCACTGGAGGTCTGGTCGATCATGGCGGTCACATGGAGCCGTTCGCGGCCTCCCCTCGCATCCTCCGTGCCACGGGTCTGCTTCACTGGAGCGCGCGCAAGTTCTTCGTGTGGCTTTCGTGCGCGAACCCGCGACGCGACTCTTGCGGCTCCACGCAGGAACTGCGCCGCCAGCAGTCGCGGAACCTACGCGCTGCGAGTGAGCAATAGACGGCCCGGTCTCTGCAACCAGTCGCGCGTGCCAAGCATGTTGGGAAGGACCGGGACGCTGCCGGCGAGCAGGGCTCTTCGACACCATGCGCACCCACGTGCCGGGCTCGCCGGAGCGGTCGCCGTCGCGTGGGTGGTCCTGTCTGCCGCCATCGCAAGCGCGGAGGATGCACCGCTTCCTTCACCCCTCGACCCGGCGACGGTCGTCCGTCTGGCGCGAGAGCGACGTGCCGAGATGGCGGCCGGGCGCGCCAGGGCCGCGGCCGCGTCGGAGCGCCCGAGGATCGTCTCGGCGCTTCCGGATCCCATGGTGGCGGTCACGGCCGATTTCCTTCCGTTCGACCTTCACGGAGTCAACGGGAACATCACGATAGAGCAGGCGTTTCCGCTCTCCCGCGTGCGAGGCAACCGCCGGCGGGTCGCCGAGGCTGACGCAGAGCGGTGGAGCGCGGACACGCAGCGCATCGGGCTCGATGTCGAGCTCGAGGCCCTCCAGGCCTTCTTCATGCTCGCCGAGCGTCGCGAGACCGCCGTCATCCTCGACGAGCAGATCGCGATCACCGGAGAGCTCGTGGTCATCGCCCGAGCGCACCTCGCGTCGGGGCAAGGAATGCAGGCGGACGTGCTCCGCCTCGACAACGAGATCGCGCGCTTCCGGGCCGACCGCCGCGCGCTCGACGCGGACATCCGCGGCGCCGAGGCGATGCTCGACACGGCGCTCGCGCGCGAGCCCACGGCGTCCGTACCGCCGCTCGCCTGGAGCGACGACCTCGGCGAGCCCCCCCCGCTCGACGCGCTCGCCCGCAAGGCGCTCGGAGACCGGCCCGAGCTCGCGTCCGCGCGGGCGGACCGCCGCCGCGCCCTGGCGGAGGTCGACGTGATGCGGTCGATGTACGGCCCGATGGCGCTCGTCCGCGCGGGGCCGGCGTACATGATGAGCGAGGGGACCGGGATGATGGCGATGGTGGGGATCAGCATCCCGATCTGGCGCGAGAGCCTGGGGGCCGGTGTGTCCGAGGCGAAGGCGATGGCCGCCATGGCGAGCGCCGACATCGACGCGATGGAGAGGATGTTCGTCGGCAACATCGCCATCGCCCGGGAGAGCGTCCTCGCCGAGCGCACCCGGCTTCTCGCCATCCAGCAGGACATCCTGCCTCGCGCGCGTCAGGTCGTCGCCAGCGCCACCGGGAGCTTCGCGGCCGGACAGGGGCCCATGCTACCCGTGCTCGACGCCGCGCGCGATCTGCGCGAGATCCGGATGCAGGAGATCATGGCGCGCACCCGGCTCAGCACGGCGTGGGCGAGGCTCCGGCGGGAAACCGCGGGGCTCTCGGGAACGACCCCATAGTCCGTCGCAAGATTCGCAGCGCGCGAATCGCGCTCCCGCATGCTGCGAGAATGCCAGCGTACTCGGCCGGCTCCCCGCTGTCACGCTCTCGAGCCGGCACTGCTCAGGTCTTCAGCGCCTGCGCGCGCCGAAGGACTTCCTGCGCCGTGTTCGGATCCTGAGATTCGATCCTCACGGCGAAACCGTTGCCCGTGGACTCGACCTTCGCCGTGATGCCCTTGGGGACAAGCGGGCAGTACGGCATCTCCGGCACGTCGTTCCCGAGCGCATTGTTCCGCGCCAGATGGCAGTCGACGACCCGCTGCAGCCACTCGGCGGTCAGGCCGGGAACAGCCCGGAAGGTTACGACCGCGCCGTCGATCACGTCGCCACGCTGCTTGCCGTAGAGACTATTCGAGGCCGGCTGCACGCTGGTGATGTCTTCCCGATGGTAGAAGGGGCTGATGTCTCGGTCGGCGTCGGAGACACCGACACACGCGCGCGCCTCGGCATCGCGCAGCGATTGCGAAGCCGCGCGGTGGTCGGCCGCCATCTTGCGATACTTCTCGGCATCTTCGAGGTGCTGCTTGGTGGGGTTGGACTTCGAGGTCCAGCAGCCTCCGTAGGGGTCGCACTCGGGCACGGTGGACCGAGCGCCGGGGGTGTACTGCGCGGCGTGGCCGGCGGCTTGGGCTTCTGCCGCCCCCGCCGCCTGTTCATGCTGGGCAGCGCTCATGTCCGAGGGTCGGGCGCCCGGCGTGGACGCACAAGCGATGAGCGCCGACGAACCGAACGCGAGTGTGGTGAGAATATGGGCCTTCATGGAAATTCCTCCTTTTGTCGGATGGTAAGGCGACGCGAGAAGCAGTTTGCGTGCCGAGGCGTTGACTCGGCACGAGGGTCCAAGTGCGGGGTCCGGTCGAGCGTTACCGCGTTTGCTGGGAAACTTGCCCTGAGTTCTCGCAAATCGACCACGAGCGGTGCCAGACCGGCGTCGCAGTCGAGCTCAACGGCACTCACGACCGGCCCGAAATCGTTCCGACCGCCGGGTGCAAGCACTGCATTCCCGTCCTCCAGGCGCTTCTCTCGATCGCGGACTTCGCGGTGAGCGGCGCGCATGAAGCGCTCGGGTCGATCCGGGCCCACAGCGGAATCGAGTACGCGACCGAGCGAGGCGGGCGGCCCGACGTCGTCGTGAGTCTCACGCTGAGCACACCCGACCATCAGGCGGGCCCCGAGCTCGAGGTGGTTGTCCGCGAGGTCCGTGGTCGCCTGTCGAGCCTGGGAGCGAGCGAGCGGAGCTGGCGCCGGGGCTCTTCCGGGTTTCCGGT
>PLYU01000132.1 GCA_003153495.1 Myxococcales bacterium | reverse complement strand
TGGCGCCTCGAGCCCGGCCGAGTTGGCGCCCAGCACCGCGCTCTCTCCCGTGCCGCCCGGAGGCGGGGGTGGCGGCGGCGGGGCTCCCCCTCCGCACGCACACCAGAAGCTGCCAATGACGGCGACCGCAGCGACAATCCCCACACGCATCGATGAACCCCCTTGCAGCAAGACGCGGCCGACTTTAGCAGCCCTCGCCGCGGATGGACACTACGAGACGATCTCTCGCACGCCCTCGACGAGCCGATCGATGTCGGCCGTCGTGTTGAACACGTGGGGGCTGGCGCGCACGGTCCCGTCGAGGTGCGCCCGCGAGTGCAGGACGTGCGTGCAATGGTAGCCGCCCGAGACGCACACCCCGAACATGTCGCACAGGGCGCGGGNNCGGGCGCGTCGACGACGAAGGTGGCCAGGGCGATGCGCTTGTCGACCGGCATGTCGCCCGCCAGGATGCGCACGCCGGGCACCTCGCGCAGCGCCGAGATCATGTACCGGGCGAGGGCCATGTCGTGCTCGCGGATGCGGGTCATCCCGATGGCGCGCAGCCAGCGCACGGCGGCGCCGAAGCCGATGGTCGCCTCGATCGCGGGCGTGCCCGCCTCGAACCGGAAGGGCACGTCGAGGGGCACGAGGCTGCTCGGCTGCCCCACGATGACGTCCTCGTTCATCGCGACCATGCCGCCGCCCACCTGGTACAGGGGGAAGCCGCGAAGCTGGTCGCGCTTGGCATAGAGGATGCCCACGCCGCTTGGACCGAAGGCCTTGTGCGAGCTGGCGGCCAGGAAGTCGACGTCGAGCTTCTTCACGTCGACCGCCATGTGCGAGATCGACTGCGCCGCGTCGAGCAGCACCGGGATGCCGTGCGCGTGCGCCGTCGCCACGACCTGCTCCACGGGCGCGATGCACCCGGTGACGTTGGACACGTGGCCGATGGAGACCAGCTTGGTGCGCGACGTGATGAGCGACTCGAGGGTCTCCCACCGCGGCACGCCGTCGTCGTCGATGGGCATGGGCACCGGCCGCGTGTTCACGCGCCAGGGCAGCCAGTTGGCGTGGTGCTCGCTCGCCGGGAACACGACCTCGTCGTCCGGGCCCAGCTTGAGCGCGTGGCGGAGCAGGTTGATGGCCTCGGTGGTCCCGCGGACGAACACGATCTCGTCGGGCGACGCGCCCACGAGGCTGGCGGCCTCGAGGCGGGCCGCGTCGAACAGCTGCGTGGCCTCCTGGCCGAGCAGGTGCACGCCGCGGTGCACGTTGGCGGTGCACTTCTCGTAGTAGCCGACCACGGCGTCGATGACCGCGCGCGGCTTGGGCGTAGTGGACGCGCTGTCGAGGAACACCAGGGGGTGACCCTCGATGGTCCGGGTCAGCATCGGGAACTCGGGGCGCAGCTTGTCGGCGAGCGCGTCGATGGTGGCGCGGTCGTCCACGTCTCAGACCCCCTCGAAGCACCGGGCGAGGTCGAGCGGGAAGTGCCGCTTGCTCACCCGGAACTTGCCGCTGGTCTCGAGCGGGATGGCCGTGACCGCCCGCGCCGTGACCTCGAGCCCCTCGCACAGCGGGGCCACGCGATCGCGCACACCCGCTGCCGCCATCGCCCCGTCGTCGTCGGCCACGACGTCGACCTCGACCGACGACGGCGTGCGCTGGTTGAGCTGCCAGATGCGCACGCCCTCCACGGCCCCGATGGCGCGGTCCACGGCGCCTGCCGTGACCAGGGCCCCGTCGGGGCGCACGACCGCGTCGTCCACGCGGCCCTCGACGCTCGTGAGCGGCGGCACCGGCGTCCACGTGCGCGGCCCCGCGTGGTCGACCTGCACGAGATCGCCCACGACGAAGCGCACCAGGGGCATCGCCGCGCGGTCCAGCGTCGTGACGATCGCGAGGGCCACGTCCTTCGCGCCCGGCGTCGGCACCTTCGCGGGCAAGAGCTCCACGTGCGTGGTGAACGGGCAGTGGTGCAGGCGCGCGTCGGGCCCCTCCATGAAGAGCACGCCGACCTCGCTCGCGCCGTACAGCTGCAGCAGCGTCCCCGCGAAGCTCTCGCGGATGGTGCGCAGGAACGCGCGCGTCGTGAAGGCGTAGGTGAGCTGCACGAAGCCGCGGACGTCGAGGCTCTTGCCCTGGGCGCGTGCGAACCGACTCAAGAGGGCCAGGTAGAACGGGTCGCTCTCGAGCCCCACGGTCGCGTGCTGCGCGAGCTCGTCCAGGATGCGGGCCTTCTCGGAGTCGGTCCAGTACAGCGGGTCCGGCCGCTGGTTGAGCCAGAGGTGGGTCGCGTCGGACCGCTCCTCGTACGACAGGTCGCCGACGTGGCACGTGCCCAGGCCGCACTCGGGCGTGGTCAGGATGGCCTCGCGGTACGTGCCCTTGGCTCCGTCCATCGCCGCCGCGACCTCGGGGTGCGTGCGCATGCCCCGGCTCTCTTGCCTGGGCCACCAGCCCTCGTCCCACAGGATGCGCAGGCGCTCGCCCGTGGACCCGCTCGTCTCGACGAGCTCCAGGGCGCCCGACGCGAGCTCCGCCTTCGTGTCGCGTCCGGCCGGGACCCACTGCTTGGGCAACGTGGGGCGGACGTCCTTCTTGAAGAGGAGCGGCAACCGCGACAGGGCGTCGCGCAGCGGGGTGCCGGGCGCGGGCGCCGCGAGCTTGCGCGCCTGGTAGTAGGGGATGTCGCGCAGCGCGCGGGCGACGGCCGCCACGGTGCGCGCCTCGTGCTCCGGGTCGGGGCGCGGGGACTCCGGGCTCAGAGGCGTCCAGGGCTGGGCCGCGAGGGAGGGGGAAGCCGCCATGGTGCTGGCATTGCTTACCATGCCGGGAGCCTGCCTTCAGGCCCCGGCAGGCAGGACGCGCAGGCTCCCGGTCACGACGCCGTAGCCGCCCTCGGTCTTCAGCGCGCGACGCACCTCGCTCGCCGCGGTCGTCCCCGCGAGCAGGCCCCTGTACACGGCCACGATGCGCCCGACGTCCGCCGCGTCCTCGCGCACCAGCTCGATGCGGAAGCGCCGCACACCGCTCTTCTGCAGGCCCGCGACGACCGACGCGGCGCTCTGGGCCGCGGCGTGGAACACGGTGTTGCGACAGCCGACGTCGGCCTCGACGGGGTGGTCCATGCCCGCGCGGTCGCGCAGGCTCACGCGGTGCGAGTCGCACGGGCGGCCGCACGTCCGGTAGTCCTTGCCGTCGGACAGGAGCGCGGCGATGAGGCAGTGCTCCATGTGGAAGAGCGGCATCGGGTGGTGCACGACGACCTCGGCCCAGGGGCCGAACGCCGTGGCGCACAGGGCCGCGAGCTGCGCCGCGTCCAGGTCGAACGAGGGCGTGAACGCGTGCAGCCCGCGCGAGAGGACCTCGGCCGCGGTCAGGCGGTTGGTCACGTTGAGCGAGAAGTCCCCGATGCGGGGCACTGGCGACCCGGCGGCGTCGTGCAGCGCGCCCAGCGAGCGGACGAGGAGCGCGTCGGGCCCGAGGTCGAGCAGGTACCGATCGATCTTCTCCTCGCCCGGCTTGCGGATGCGCGGCGCCGCCAGGGTGATGAGCACGGGCGACGGGCGCGCTCGCAGCGCCCGGACGGCAGCGCCGGTGCCCACGAGCTCGAGGAAGTCGAGGTAGACGCCGTCGGCCCCGGCGTCGAGCGCGGCCTCGGCCTGCGCGAGCGAGCGGCACAGGACGAAGAGTCCGGCGGGAGGCGGCGCGCGGTCCGGCGGGCGCGCGGCCTCGAGCAGGCTCGCGTGCGTCGCGCCGGTCGTGGCGTGCGGCTCGACGCCCGAGGCGAGCGCCTCGGTGAGCGCCCGGCGCGCGCGGTTCAGCGTCGAGAGCGGGATCATCGCCCGCTCGGGGAGCTCGACGTCGAGCGTGCCCAGCACGAAGGGCGTCTCGCCCAGGCGCGCCATCTTCTCGCGGATGGCCTCCGCCGTCGTCGCCGTGGTGTGCGCGGGCTCGACGGGCGCGTCCCCGGTGACGGTGGCTCGCGCGCCGCGCTCGGTCGTGCCCTCGAAGACCGGCGGCGCTCCCATGGCGCCGCGGACGCGCACGTCGAGCCGGATCCTGTGAGGCTCGTGGAGGGGCGCGAGCGCCTGCTTCTCGCGCGCCGGGTCGCTCGTCTTCCACACGCGCGCCCCGCGCCTGTCGGCGGCCTCCACGCTTCGGCCCGGGCCGAGCCACAGGCACGCCTCGCGCCCGGCCTCGACGCGCTCGACCTCCGCTCCGCCGACGAAGATCCCCCACACGCGGCCGCCCACCTCGGGCTGCCCCTCGACGAGCAGACCGTCGCCCCGCGCGAGCGGCTCCGCCGTCGCGAGCGCCACGCAGCGCTTGCCCCGGACGGTGCGCAGGCCGCGCGTCTCGCCCGCGAGCAGCCCCCGGTGATCGCACGTCCGGCCGTCGACCAGCCTCTGGTGGTCGACCCCGCCGAGGAAGCCCGGGCCCGACCCGCGCGTGTACATCTGCAGGGCCGTCGCGCGGTCGTCGCCGGTCGGCGGCGAGCCGAGGCCGCGCAGCGTGTCGACGGCGAGGCGGTAGAGCCGGGTCGTCGCGGCGACGTACCCGGGGCCCTTGAGACGCCCCTCGATCTTGAGCGACCTCACCCCGAGCCGCGCGAGGTCGGGCACGAGCGCGCTCGCCTCGAGATCCTCGGGGGACAGAAGGTGCACCTGCTCGCCGAGGTCACGGACCTCGCCGTCGACCAGCAGCTCGTAGGGCAGGCGACAGGCCTGGGCGCACGCGCCGCGGTTGGCGCTCCGGCCTCCGATGGCCTCGCTCGTCAGGCACTGGCCCGAGTACGCGATGCAGAGCGCCCCGTGGACGAACACCTCGAGCTCGACGTCGGTCTTCTCGCGGATGGCGGCGATGTCGTCGAGCGAGAGCTCCCGCGCGAGGATGACGCGGCTCGCCCCGCAGGACCGGGCCAGCTCGACGGAGGCGGCGTCGGTGCAGGTCATCTGGGTCGAGGCGTGGATGGCCAGGCCCGGCGCGAGCGCACGCACGAACTTCGCCACGCCGAGGTCCTGCACGATGAGAGCGTCGACGGCGGCCTCGGCGCAGGCGCGGACCTGCTCCTCGAGGCGCGCGAGCTCGGCGTCGAAGACGAGCGTGTTGAGGGCGACGTACCCGCGCACCCCGCGGCCGTGCAGAAAGCGCATCGTCTCCGCGAGCTCGCCTGCGTCGAAGTTCGTCGCCCGGGCCCGCGCGCTCGTGCCGTGGAGGCCGAAGTAAACGGCGTCGGCGCCCGCCGCGACCGCCGCGCGCATGCACTCGGCGTCGCCGGCCGGCGCGAGCACTTCGGGCGGGGAGGGCGGCGGCATCCCTCCCTGTCTATCTCCTCCGACCGTCGGCGGCGACCTCGCCCTGCCTCTCGTGGTACGAGTGCGTCCTCGCCCCGTGGCCGCCGACCTCGAACGCTTTCTGGCACTCGTGCTCCGCGAGCTGGGCGCGCAGGATGCGCGCGTCGTCGGGGCCTACGAGCCCGGAGAGCCGCCGGACGGGCTCGTGCTGGCGAGCCGGATCGCCGGAGAGAGCTGGATCGTGGCGCGCTTCGACGAGCCGCCGGCTGACCGCGACGCGAAGCAGCGGCGCCTCGACATGCTCGCCAGCACCTTCGACGTGGTGGTCGAGGAGGCCCCGACGAGCCGCAGGTCGCGCCCACCGGTGGCACTCTCGCTGAAGGACGAGCTCGAGGCGCTCTGCGCGAGGGCGCTGGCGGTGAACGTGGTCGTCATCGACGCGAACTCGCCCGTGGTGTGGGGCGAGGCGCGGGCGGAGGCGGGCGGCGAGGTCGCGTCCCGCCACGCCCTGCAGGCCGTGCGCGACCTGGCCGAGGGCGCGGGGCTGCGCAAGGGCAAGCACGTGCGGCAGATCCAGGGCTCGGGCAGCGCGCCGTTCGTGGCGCGCTCGTTCGCGGGGATCTACCTGCTGGTCGTCGTCTTCGACGCGCCGTTCGACGAGCTGCGCGCCGAGCGAGCCGTGCTCGAGGCCTTGCCGCGCATCGAGCGTCTGGTGCTCGCGCTCCCGCCGCAGGACCCTCCGCCGGACGCCACCGCCGGGGTCATCGCGATGAGGCGTCCGCGACGGCGGTGACGAGGGTGGCGCCCTCCGCCTCAGCGGGGACGAGCCGCGCTCTGCTCGGCGGGATCGAGGATGACGACCGAGCTGCAGGTGCAGAGCAGGCATCCGCTCGCGGTCGTCTCGCAGACCGGTCCCGCGGAGATCACGCAGATCGGAACGCGGCCGCACGGCGGCGGCCCCGGCGGCGGCGTGCGGGTCTGCTCGAGGACTTCCAGCACCCCGGCCGCTCCCGCGAAGGAGGCCGCGGTCGCGTACTTCGACTCCCCGCAGGCGAGCAGGAGCGCGGCGCAGCAACCTCCGAGCACGTGACCGAGAGCGAGGGCGGGCGAGCTCACATCGAAGAGCCTAGTAGCTCGACTCGGGCAAGTCGAAGGCAGGCGGCGGCGACGAGGAGCCCCCCTATGGAGCCGAGCCTCGTCTCCATGGATCCGAGGGACGCCATCGCGATGAGGCGGCCCAGGCGGCGGTGACCGCGGCCCCAGCGAGCACCGCCCACGCTGTCGTGCGACCATACCGCCGTGAACGTCCTCACCCGGGAGCGGATGACCGCAGCTGAGTGCCTGCAGCTCGTCCGCGAAGCCGGCGGCGACTACCAGCGGTTCGTCAACGCGTTCGTCGACGACTTCCGGCGGGCTTCGGCGGAGGACAGGGCGCCGATGGTGCGCGATCCCGTCGAGACGTCGGGGCCGTTCGAGGGGCTCGTCTCGGCGGTGGTGAGCGCGCTCTGCCGCGAGGCGAGCATCGCGGCGCCGACCTGGGTCGAGTCGATCGGCAGCCCCGAGCCGTTTTTCGCGTTCCCCGCCCGGGGGTACGCGCTACGCGTGAAGCTCATGCTGGAATCGCCGCCCGCGTTCCGCGTCAGGAACGTCTTCGTCCCGGAGAGCTACCTGTCGCGAGCCTGAGCGCGGCGCCCGGCAGCAGCGGCGCCGCCCTGATCGCCATCCTCTCGTTGTACACTCCGTCGAAAGGAGCTCCCGCATGGTTCCGACACCTCGTGTCAGGTCCGCGCTCGTCGCGCTCGGGACCCTGTCTGCGGCGGCACTCCTGGGGCCCATCGCTTCGTGCGGGAGCAGCACGAACGCGCAGTCGCCCGGCATCGACTCCGGCAACGGCGGCAACGGCGGCGACGGCGGCCCCGGGGACGGCGCTTCCCCCGGCGACGGGCCGACCGGCGACGGCCCCCTGGGCGCGGAGGGAGCCGGCGGCGACGCGGGCGACCCTTGCGCCGCCGACACGGGCGGTACCTCGGGCACTTCGGCCATCACGGCGGTGTGGGCGAACGAGGGTGGCGACAAGGTCACGCGGGACGAGCTCCGGGCCACCGGGCACACGAGCGCGGTCGCCAACGGCGCGTGGGACGGCCACTGCATCAAGGTCTTCGGCGCCAAGAACGAGATCGTGTCGTTCAACGTGGTGCTCGAGGCCGCGACGTCGCAGGCCTCGAAGGTCACCGTGAGCCTCGGCAATCTGACGGGACCCGGCGGCGCCGTCATTCGCTCGGCGCCTCGCACGACCGACAAGCTCTACGACTGGACGACGACGGAGGTCGAGCTCTTCTACGTGCGGTACCTGCAGATCAAGGGGCTGAGCCAGCAGGCGTACGGCACCCTCGCGAGCTGGCAGGAAGCCACCTTCCCGAAGCGCGCGCAGTGCCCCGGCATGATGCAAGCCACGCCGGACTCCAAACCCACCGGAGCGGGGTGCGCCTGGGCAGCGCGCCCGGTCGCCGACAAGTTCTACCCGGACATCGCGGTTCCGATGGAGCTCGTGCCGAGCTTCGACATCGCGGCGTCCAGCAATCAGTCGGTCTGGGCGGACGTGTACATCCCCAAGACGGCGCCCTCCGGCGTCTACGGCGCCATCCTCTCCGTCAGCGAGAACGGAAGCGTCACGCACAAGGTTCCGGTCAAAGTCAGGGTGCGCAACTTCGCGCTGCCCGACGCCCCGAGCGCCAAGACCATGCTCTACACGTCGCCCGGCGACATCAGGCCGCGCTACGGCAGCAGCCTGACCCCGACCGCGCTCACCAACGAGCGCTTGATGGCGCACCGGCACAAGGTCTCGCTCATCGGCGACGACGCCAACCAGACGGGCACTCAGCCGGGCCCGGACTACGTCTCGGTCCTCGATGGGACCTTGTATTCCGCAGCCAAAGGCTACGCAGGCCCGGGAGCCGGGACGGGACAGGACGTCTACTCCATCGGCACCTACGGGGATCTGACCGAGGGCTCCACGCAGTCGCAGCTCACGAACGTGTTCAACGGCTGGGAGACCTGGTTCGAGGCCAACTCTCCCAAGACGGAGCGCTTCGTCTACCTCTGCGACGAGATCGCCTGCTCGCAGAACACTCCCACGCTGGCGACGCAGCTCCAGTGGTGGTCAGCGCTCAGCAGTCCGGGCAACAAGCTGCACACGCTGGCGACGCAGCCGCTGCTCGACGCGCCCATGGCGCTGAGCAACCCCACGTCCGGCTGGCCGTTCAGCCAGGGTGTCTCCAGCGGAGGCACTTCCAAGGGCGGAACGACCGCTGCTGACCAGGCCGCCGTCGATGCCGTCCTCGCGGCCGAGCCGACGCGAAGGCTCTTCTCGTACAACGGCCAGCGCCCGGGCGCCGGCTCGTCTGCCACCGAGGACGACGGTGTGGCGCTGCGCGAGCAGCCCTGGGGACAGTACAAGAAGAAGATCGACCGGTGGTTCTGGTGGGAGGCCACCTACTACGCCGACAACCAGCAAGGGCTCGGGACCGTCGACCTCTACAGCAGCGCGAACACCTTCGGCACGGCTTCCAGCGATCCGAGCTACGGCACGCACGGCGGGGCCAACGGCAACGGCGTGTTCATGTACCCGGGCACCGATACCCTCTTCCCCGCGAGCTCCTACGGCCTCGCCGGTCCCATCGCCAGCCTGCGAATCAAGCACTGGCGCCGCGGCATCCAGGACGTGGACTACCTGACGCTGGCCGGCGCCATCGATTCGAAGTCCGTCAGCGCCATCGTCGACAAGATGGTGCCGAGCGTCCTCTGGGAGGTGCCGTGCCACGACCCCACGAACGATTGCTCGTATTCATATGCTCCCGTCAGCTGGAGCCTCGATCCGGACGACTGGGAGACGGCGCGTGCCGCGCTCGCGCACATCATCGACGGACAGTAGGTAAGCCGAAATCAATCAGCGCTTCGCGCAGCCTTCGGGGAGTAGGTAGCGCTTGGTACCGCGGTCGAGCAAGGCATGTCGAGTGGGCGGACCGCACGTTCGCGCTGCCGCCGATGCTCGGGGCGACGATCTTCTCGAACGCGACGCCGGGGACGGTGAGCGACAAGGCGGGGTCGACGATACCGATATTCTGAGCGCAGTCCGGCTCCGGCGCTTGACGTACGTACGTACGACCATACACTGATCGTACGTATGGCCGCCAAGCCTCGCCGAACCGTCACCGCGTCCGAGCTGCGGGCCAACGTGTACGAGCTGCTCGATGGCGTGCTCGAGACGGGGGCGCCGCTCCGCGTCGAGCGCAAGGGCCGCGCGCTGCAGATCATCGCAGAGGTCCCCCGGGCCAAGCTCGACCGGCTGAAGCGGCGCCCGGGCTTCGTTCGCGGCGATGCCGGTGAGCTCGTTCACCTCGACTGGTCATCCGAGTGGAAGGTCTGATCCACGTCGACACGCACGTCCTCGTCTGGCTGTACTCCGGCGAGGTCGAGCGCTTTCCGGCGGAGGCGCAGGGGCACCTCGAGGCGAGCAGGGTCGTGGCCTCGCCGATGGCCGTGCTCGAGCTGCAGTATCTCCACGAGATCAAGCGCATCTCGGAGCCGGCTGCGCGTGTGGTGCAGGACCTCTCCGCCCGCATCGGTCTCGAGATCGACGACGTCTCGTTCAGCGAGCTGGTCGCCAACGCCGAACAGCTCGCATTCACGAGGGATCCGTTCGATCGCTTGATCGTGGCGCACGCGACGCTCCGTGAGGCCACCCTGCTGACCGCCGACAAGGCCTTGCTCAAGGCGTACCCGCGCGCGGTGTGGACTCGGGCACGGCGGTCGTGATCGCGCCTTCTATTCCGAGGTCGGCGGAGTCAGAGCCGCCGATCGACGACGGTCAGCCGCTCGTCGGGCAAGAAGGGCGGCGAGTCTACACGCCGCGGATGGTCGTGCGGCTCATCGTGGAGATCCTGCAGCCGGCGCCCGGGATGCGCATCTGTGACCCGACGTGCGGGTCGGGCGGCATGCTCGTCGAGTGCGCGCACTACCTGGAGCGCCGCGGGCAGAACGCGCGGGACCTCTCGCTCAAGGGGCAGGAGAAGAACCTCGGGACGTGGGCCATCTGCAAGATGAACATGCTCCTGCACGCATCCCGGACAACGACATCCGCAAGGGGGACACGATCCGCGACCCGAAGCTGGTCGAGGACGGGGCGCTGATGGTGTTCGACCGGGTGATCGCCCACGCTGGACCTAGCAGGCTGCTGAAGACCCCAAGGACCATGTGAAGTTGATCGCCAAGGCGCCAAGACGCCAGTGAATTTGCCGGAGATTCTCGACCCAACCACCCTGGCGTCTTGGCGTCTTGGCGATCAATCTCCGTTTTTCAGCACCCTGCTTAGGTTTGTGGAGAGCATCTTGCTTGGCATGGTGATGTGACCATGGAGGGGCACCTACGCGGTCACCTTGTCGCCACGCTTCGGACTACGGGACCGGTGCCTCGATCGCGTGCGCCATCGAGGACGGCCTACGCCGAGCCGAAGGCCTGCTCGATGGGACCGGGCGAGACCGCTACAGCCCGAAGCTGACCTTCGCCGGCCAGCTCCCCGGCGACGGCAGCCCCTTCATCTTCACGAGCGCCTCCGCCAGGCAGTCGCTCTTCGCCTCCCCGTCCTTGCTCGACGTCGCCACGCCCGCTGCGATCACCTTGCCCCCGGGCCCCACGTACATCGTCGCGCGGAACGTGGCGTTCGCGCCGGCCTTGCACCGGTCCACCTCGTCGCCGTGCTTGCCGAGCACGGCGGCCACCTTGTCGGCGCTCCAGTCGCTCGCCGGCCGCGTGGCCTGCAGCGGCAGCTCCATCGCGTAGCGCGCCTCGGCCTCGCCGGCGTCGGGCTTCGGCCAGGGCGCTCCCAGCACGTAGTCGAGCAGGCACTTCTCCGTGGCCCGATCCCCCAGGTCGCTCTCCTCGAGGTACGCGTACTTCGCCTTGCCATCCTCGGTGATCCGCAAGAAAAACTTCACCCCCCCGGACAGCACCTCGACCCGGTCGAGCGCGCGCTTCTGGCAGCCCATGAACTCGGCCTCGAGGCCGCGGAAGGCCTGCTTCACGGCGGCCGGATCCACCGACCCGAGCTCGCTCTTCGTCCGGAGCGCCGGCCGCATCGGCCTCGACTCGGGCTGCTCGCGCGCGGGCTCGGGCGCCCGCGCCGGCGGCTCGCCGCCGCAGGTCGAGACGGTCAGGAGGGCGGCGAGCGTGATCGTCCTCTTCATGGCGCGGGCCTACTTGAGCACGTTGGCGGCGATGACGATCCGCTGGATCTCGCTCGTCCCCTCGTAGATCTCGGTGATGCGGGCGTCGCGGTAATGCCTCTCGACGGCGAACTCGGTCGAGTAGCCGTACCCGCCGTGCACCTGGATCGCCTTGTGGGTCACGCGCGTCGCCATCTCGCTCGCGTAGAGCTTCGCGATCGAGCTCTCCATCGTGTGCCGCACGCCTTTGTCCTTCATCGCCGCGGCCCGCCAGGCGAGCAGCCGCGCGGCGTCGACCTGGGTCGCCATGTCGGAGAGCATGAACTGGATGGCCTGGTGCTGCGCGATCGGGACGCCGAAGCTCTTGCGCTCCTTGGCGTAGGCGACGCTCGTCTCGAACGCCGCCCGCGCGATCCCGATGGCCTGGCAGGCGATCCCGATGCGGCCGCCGTCGAGGGTCGCCATGGCGATCTTGAAGCCCTCGCCCGCCTTGCCGACGACGTTCGCGTCCGGCACCTTGCAGTTCTCGAAGAAGACGGTGCACGAGTGCGCCGCGTGGATGCCGAGCTTGTGGTCCGCCGCGTTCTGCGTGAAGCCGGGCGTGCCCCGCTCGACGAGGAAGGCGGTGTGCTTGACCCGGGGCGGGGTGCCCGCGGGCGCGCCGGCCGGCACGGCCCGCTCGGTCACGGCGAAGACGAGGATCCAGTCGGCGTGGGGGCCGTTGGTGATCCAGTTCTTCGCGCCGTTGAGCACCCAGCCGCCGCTCGTCTTCTCCGCGGAGGTGATCATCGTCTGGGCGTCGGAGCCGCTCATCGGCTCGGTCAGCCCGAAGCAGCCGAGCTTCTGGCCGCGCGCGACGGGCTCGAGGACGCGCTTCTTCTGGTCGTCGCTCCCGAATTTGTAGAGCGGGTCGCAGAAGAGCGAGTTGTTCACGCTCATGATGACGCCGCAGCTGGCGCAGCCGGCGCTGATCTCCTCCATGGCGAGCGCGTAGCTGACCGCGTCCATGCCGGCGCCGCCGTGCTCCTGCGGGATGGCGACGCCCATCAGGCCCAGCTCGGCCATCTTGGCGAGGATCTCGGCCGGCCAGCGGCCGCTCTTGTCGAGCTCCGCCGCCTTGGGGGCGATCTCGCGGGCGGCGAACTCGCGCGCGGTGTCGCGGATCATGCGCTGCTCTTCGGTCAGCTCGAAGTTCATGGCGGGGCAATGTAGCATCGTGTACAGGGCTCGCCGTCTTGATCGAGCTGCTCTTCTCGGACCCGCACGTCGTCGTGGCCAACAAGCCCTCGGGCCTGCTGGTCCACCGCGGCTGGGGCGACGACGACGACGTGGCGCTCTTCCGCGTGCGCGACGCGGTCGGCGCCCGGGTCCACCCCGTGCACCGCCTCGACCGGGGGACGAGCGGCGCCCTGCTCTTCGCGCGGACGCGCGAAGCCGCGGCGGCCCTCGCCCGCGCCTTCGAGGCCGGCCTCGTCGACAAGCGCTACCTCGCCCTCGTCCGCGGGGTGCCGCCCGAGTCCGGCGTCGTCGACCACCCCATCCCGAAGAGCGAAGGGGGGGCGCGCGTTCCGGCGCTGACGCACTTCCGCCTCGTCGCGCGCTCCCCGGTCGACCGGTGCTCGCTGGTCGAGGCGTCGCCCCGGACCGGCCGCCTTCACCAGGTGCGGCGCCACCTGCGCCACGCGGGTCACCCCCTCGTGGGCGACGTCAACTACGGCTCCGGCGAGATCAACCGGCACTACCGCGCGGCGTACGGCCTCCATCGCCTCGCGCTCCACGCGCACGTCCTCGCCTTCGACCACCCGGTGACGGGCGCGCGGGTCGTCGTGACCGCGCCGGTGCCGGGCGACCTGTCGTCGGCGCTGGCCGCCCTCGGGCTGCCGTCATGATCTCCACGGCGCGCCTCGGCAAGTCGTACGGCGGGAGGACCCTCTTCGAGGACGTCTCGCTCCAGCTCAACGCCGGCTCTCGCTACGGCCTGGTCGGCGCCAACGGCGCGGGAAAGACCACTTTCCTCAAGATCCTCGCCGGCGACGAGCCCGCGTCGGAGGGCACGGTCAACATCCCGAGCCGCGCGCGCGTCGGCGTCCTTCGCCAGGACCGCTTCCTCGACGACGACGAGATCATCCTGAGCCTCGCCATGATGGGAGACGCCGAGATCTGGCGGGCGCTCCGGGAGCGCGACGCCATCGTCGACCACGGCCACGGCGACGCGGGGCGGCTCGCCGACCTGGAGGACACGCTGCGCCTCGGCGGGGGCTACACGCTCGAGGCCCGCGCGACGGCCGTCCTCGAGGGGCTGGGGATCCCTTCGCCCTCGCACCGGATGCGGCTCGCCACGCTCTCCGGGGGCTTCAAGCTGCGCGTGCTCCTGGCCCAGGTCCTCGTGGGCGGGCCCGACGCGCTGCTGCTCGACGAGCCGACCAACCACCTGGACATCCTGTCGATCCGCTGGCTGGAGAAGTTCCTCGCCGGCTACCGCGGCGCCGCAGTGGTCATCTCGCACGACCAGCGCTTCCTCGACAACGTCGCCACCCACATCCTCGACGTCGACTACCAGACGATCACCCAGTACACGGGCAACTACGCGAGCTTCGTCGTCCAGAAGGAGGCCGCCCGCGGGCAGCTCGAGGCCCAGGTGGCGCGCGCCGAGAAGATCATCGCCGACANNCAGAGCCGCCTCAAGCAGATCGAGAGGATCGAGGTCCAGGAGATCAAGTCCACCTCGCGCAGGACGCCGCTCTTCCGGTTCATCCCCGAGCGCGCGAGCGGGCGAGAGGTGCTCGAGGTGAAGGGCGTGTCGAAGGCGTACGGCGCGAAGCAGGTGCTGCGCGACGTGTCGCTCACCGTCCGTCGCGGCGAGAAGATCGCCATCATCGGCCNNCGGCAAGTCGACGCTCCTCAAGATCGTCATGGGAGTGCTCGAGCCCGACGGGGGGACCGCGCGCTTCGGGCACGAGGTCCGGGCGGGCTACTTCGCTCAGGATCACCACGATCTCCTGCGCAACGAGTCGATGACGGCGCTCGACTACATGTGGGACGCGTGTCCGAGCGAAGGCACCGCCCAGGTCCGCGGCCTGCTGGGCCGGGTGCTCTTCTCCGGCGAGGACGTGGACAAGTCGATCGGCTCGCTGTCGGGCGGAGAGGCCGCGCGCCTCANNGACGAGCCGACCAACCACCTCGATCTCGAGGCCATCGCCGCCCTCGTCGAGGGCCTGAAGGCCTTCGAGGGGACGGTGCTCCTGGTGAGTCACGACCGGTGGTTCGTCTCCGAGCTGGCGACGCGGATCGTGGAGGTGACCCCCGAGGGTCTCAAGGACTTCCCGGGCACGTACGCCGAGTACCTGGAGCGGTGCGGCGACGACCACCTCGACGCCGACGCGGTCGTACTCAAGGCGAAGGCCGGCAAGACGCGCGAGCGGGAAGGGGGGCAGGCGGCGACGGCCGACGGGGGCCTTTCGTGGGAAGAGCAGAAGAAGCGCCGCAACCGGGCAAACTCTCTGCCCGCGCGGCGCGACAAGGTCCTCGCCTCGATCGAGGCCGCCGAGGCGCGGAAGAGGGCCATCGCCGACCTCTACGCCCAGCCGGGCTTCTTCGAGCGCACCCTCAAGGGTGAGGTGCTCAGGCTGGAGCGCGAGACCGCCGAGCTCTCGTCGCAGATCGATCGGTGGATGTCGGAGTGGGAGGAGATCGAGGCGGAGCTGGGGTCCGTCAGGGGGTGAGCTCGACGACGCCCGGCAGGTCGGCTGCGCGGCGCCTCAGCCTGGGCTTCGGGCGGACGGCGACCGGAACGCGCGCGGTCGCGAGCATCGAGACGTCGAACTCGTTGTCGCCGAAGGCCGCGTAGAGCACCCGCTCGCCGATGCGCTCGCGCAGGCGGCTCACCTTGCCCGTCGCGTACGGGATGGGCCTCTCGACCTCGGCGAGCATGACCTCGGCCTCGTACCGGGGGCGGGCGGCGACGACGTGGGCCTCGTCGAAGCCGACGCGCTGGCCCGCTTCGAGCACGACGTCGATGGGCGACGCGCTCACCAGGATCACCTCGAGCCCGGCGGCCCGCGCGCGCTCGAGCACCCGCAGCACCTCGCCCTGGAGCCGCCCCGCCAGACCGCCCCGGTCGACCACGTCGCGGGCGAAGGCCCGCGCTTCGCCCCGCGGCCAGCCGGCGAAGCACCAGACCATCAGCTCGCAGACGCGCTCCTCGGGGAACTGGCCGGCGTGGTAGGCCGCGTAGATCCTTCGCGCGATGTCCGGGCCGCCTCCGGCATCGGAGAGCGAGTGATGCCTCGCCTCGCGCCGGAGCGCGTCCAGCGCCGCCACCTCGACCCTGCCGTGCTCGAGGAAAGCCATGAACATGTCTTCGCCGACGTCGCCGCTCCAGAGCGTCCCGTCGCCGTCGGTCGCGACCACGCCTCCGGGCTCCGCGCGGGCGAGGGCGTCGATGCGCGCCCATACATCGTCGGCGGCCTGAAGATGCACTCTCGCAGCATAGCGGATCGCCTCGGGCCCGCATTGCATTAGGCTGGCGGGCCGAAGCCCGAAAGGACGATGAAACGATGATGCGGTCAGGACTCGCTCGGGGAGCAATCGCGGTCGCGCTGGGGATGGCGGTCATGCGCGCGGGACCGGCGCTCGGCCAGATCCCCCCGCCACCCGCCCCGGTCCCATCGACGACGAACGCCGACGCGGTCCCCGTGCCCACGGAGCTGCTTGCCGTGACGCCGGGCGGGCTGACGGCCGAGGCGGTCGGCACGCGCGCGGCCGCGACGAGCTGGAACGCGCGGGCGTCGGAGGAGAACCTGCGCGGCGCCGCGGCGCGCGTGGACGAGGCGTGGTCGGCGTTCCTGCCGAGGCTCACGGGGGCGGCGAAGTACACGCGGCTGAGCGAGTTCACGCCGCCGAGCATTGCCTTTCTGACTCCGCAGCAGTGCGCTGGGCTCGGGATACCGCCGACTGGTTGCGCCTCGCTGACCGGCGGCGTCTCCTTCCCCCTCGTCTTCGACAACTGGGTCCTCCAGGCAGGCATCGTCGTGCCGATCAGCGACTACCTCGCCCGCACCGACCAGAACTACACGGCCGCCACCCACTCGCAGGAGGCCGCGCGCTGGGACATCGTGTCCACGCGCGCCGCGTCGCTCGCGAACGGCAAGTCGGCCTACTACACGTGGCTGCGCGCGCGCGGCGCGGTGATCGTGGCTACCCAGGCGCTCAACGACCAGAGGACGCACCTTCGCGACGCGCGCAACCAGTTCGCCGTCGGCAACGCGTCCAAGGCGGACGTGCTCCGGGCCGAGACCGCGGTCGCGTCGGCCGAGCTGACGGTCGAGCGGGCGAAGAACCTGATGGACCTGTCGGAGAAGCAGCTGAAGGTGGCGATCCACGCGGGCGACGAGGAGTCGCTCCTGCTCGGCGAGTCGCTCGAGGGGCCGCTGCCCCCCGTGCAGGGCAACCTGAAGCAGATGACCGTCGAGGCGCTCGCGTCGCGCCCCGAGGTGAAGAGCGCGGACGCCAACGCGGCGGCGGCTCGGCAGCAGGCGGCGGCGGCCAGGTCCGGCCGGTACCCGAACCTGAGCGCGTTCGCCGATGCGACGTATGCGAACCCCAACCCGCGCGTCTTCCCGCAGACGTCGAGCTGGTTTCCGACGTGGGACGTGGGCGCGCAGCTCACCTGGTCGCCGAACGACATCCTGCTCGCGAACGGCTCGGCGGCGGACGCGACGTCGCGCGCCGCGGCCATCGAGGCGAACAAGAACAACGTGCGCGACGGGATCGAGGTCGAGGTGACGCAGGCGTGGCAGGCGGTGCACGAGGCGGACTTCGCGATCGACGCGAGCACGCGGGAGCAGACGAGCGCGGCGGAGGCTTACCGCGTGGCGCGCGAGCTGTTCAACAACGGGCGGGGGACGTCGACGACGCTGACGGACGCGGAGACGGATCTGACGAGGTCGCGGCTGGACCTGCTGAACGCGAAGACCGACGCGCGGGTCGCGCGGGTGCGGCTGGACCACGCGCTCGGGCGGGACGTGGTGGTGAAGAAGTAGGGGACGACCGGTGGCGGCATCACTCCCCCTCGCGATCCACCATCAGCTGATTCGACGATGACGTCGCGTAGACCGAGCAGAATACGCCGTTGCCGTTGAGGTCCGCCCGCGCGGCGGCGACGTACCAGGGCGCCGTCATCGCGCTGAGGTCGACGTTGACGCCGTTGACCGTCAGGGTCGGGACCGTGGCGGGATCCGCGATGACCGCGTATCCGAAATAGACCGGCGCGTTCGGGAGAATGTTGAGGGTGGACCACTGGACGCCGGCGATGCAGCCCGAGCAAGGCCCGCCCCACTGGGTTGCGAACTTTCCCGGAGTCGGCGCCGGGTACAGGTGATCGAGGTCGGTGGAGACGTTGAGGTACGCCCCGTTCTCCGCCCGGAACGACTCCTCCGCCTTCCGGATGTCCGCCAGGATGTCGCTCGCCTCGGCCATGTGCGCCGAGCGCACGAACTTCGCGTAGCCCACGGTCGCCAGCACCGCGAGGACGGCGACGATGGCCACCACGATCATCAGCTCGATCAGCGTGAATCCGCGCGTGGGCCGGGCCACCATGCATGGAATCGTACCGCGCGTCGCGGGGGCGCACCAGTCGCGCGGGCCGTGGTAGCTTTCAGCGCCAGCCGATGGCACCGATGGCCCGCCGCGCCCACGTTCGCGCGCTCGTCCTCCTCGTCGCTGCGCTGTCGGCGAGCGACGCCGCCTGCACGCGCAGCCGCGGCGGTCCCCCGCCCGAGGCTGGCCGGGATCTGGGCGCGACCGGCGCCGCGACGCCGG
>PLYU01000001.1 GCA_003153495.1 Myxococcales bacterium | reverse complement strand
GATCAAGCGCGAGGTCGCGTCGCACGAGCCCTACGCCCAGTGGCTCGAGGGCAACAAGATCGACGTGCGCGCGCTCCCGGCCGCCGCGCCCCGGCCCGCCCTTGCGACCGACGAGCGGCGTCGCCTGATGCGCGCCTTCGGCTACTCGCGCGAGGACNNCCAACCCGCCGATCGACCCCATCCGAGAGAAGCTCGTGATGACCCTCGTCAGCTGCCTCGGAGGCGAGGGCAACCTCCTCGCGGAGACGCCGCGGCAGTGCCGCCTCCTCGAGCTCGAGCAGCCGATCCTCAGCAACGACGATCTGGCCAAGCTCCTCGCCGAGCCGCTCGAAGACTTCCCGGTCGCCGTGCTCCCGATGCTGTTCGACCCCCGCGCGGCCGACCCGGGCGCGGCGCTCGAGAAGGCCCTGGTCGACCTGTGCGCCGCCGCGGAGCGCGCGGTGGACGAGGGGGCGAGCCTGCTCGTCCTCAGCGATCGCGGCGTCGACGCCGAGCACGCGCCGATCCCCGGCCTGCTCGCGACGAGCGCGGTGCACCACTCGCTGAATCGCGCCGGCAAGCGCATGCGCACCGGCCTGGCGGTGGAGACGGGAGAGGCTCGCGAGGTGGCGGACATCGCGCTGCTCGTGGGCTACGGCGCGGGCGCCGTGAACCCGTACCTGGCGTTCGAGGCCATCGCGGCGCTCGACCTGGACGTCGCGCCGGCCGAGCGCGAGCACCACTACGTGTACGCGCTTGGCAAGGGCCTGCTCAAGGTGATGAGCAAGATGGGCATCTCGTGCCTGTCGAGCTACCAGGGCGCGCAGATCTTCGAGGCCATCGGCATCGGCAAGGCCACGATCGACCGCTACTTCCCGGCGACGGCCTCGCGCGTCGGCGGCGTCGGCCTGCCCGAGCTCGCGCGCGAGGCGGTCCTGCGGCACGGCTCGGCCTTCGATGCGCCCTTCGAGGACGTCCCCGACGACGAGGACGCGCTCGACGTCGGCGGCGTGTACGCGTGGCGCGTGACCGGCGAGCGGCACCTCTGGAGCCCGAAGACCGTCGCGAGCCTGCAGAAGGCCGTGCGCCTCGAGGACGCGCGCTCGTACGCGGAGTACGCGAGCCTCATCAACGAGCAGGGGGACCACCCCTTCACTCTGCGCGGCTGCTGGGACTTCGTCACCGATCGCACCCCCGTCCCCATCGAGGAGGTCGAGTCCGCGGCGCACATCGTCCGCCGCTTCGCGACGGGCGCGATGAGCTTCGGGAGCATCAGCAAGGAGGCCCACGAGAACCTCGCCATCGCGATGAACCGCATCGGCGGCAAGTCCAACAGCGGCGAGGGGGGCGAGGACGAGGCGCGGTTCATCCCGCTGCCCAACGGCGACAGCCGGCGGAGCGCCATCAAGCAGGTGGCGAGCGCGCGCTTCGGCGTGACGGCGCACTACCTGGTCAACGCCGACGAGCTGCAGATCAAGATCGCCCAGGGGGCCAAGCCGGGCGAGGGCGGCCAGCTCCCCGGCCACAAGGTCGACGAGCACATCGCGCGCGTGCGTCACTCGGTGCCCGGCGTCACCCTCATCTCGCCGCCGCCTCACCACGACANNTCGTGAGCGAGACCGGCGTCGGCACGATCGCCGCGGGGGTGGCGAAGGCGAAGGCCGACACCATCCAGATCGCCGGCCACGACGGCGGGACGGGGGCGTCACCTCTGTCGTCGATCCAGCACGCGGGCACGCCGTGGGAGCTCGGCCTGGCCGAGACGCACCAGGTGCTCGTGCTCAACGGGCTGCGCGGCCGGGTGCGGATCCAGGTCGACGGCCAGCTGAAGACCGGGCGGGACGTCGCGTTCGGCGCGCTGCTCGGGGCCGACGAGTTCGGGTTCGCGACCGCACCGCTCGTCGCGAGCGGCTGCATCATGATGCGCAAGTGCCACCTCAACACGTGCCCGGTGGGCGTCGCGACGCAGGACCCCGTCCTCCGCGCGCGCTTCCGGGGCACCCCCGAGCACGTCATCAACTTCCTCTTCTTCGTCGCCGAGGAGCTGCGCGGGATCATGGCGCGCCTGGGCTTCCGGTCGCTCGAGGAGATGCGCGGCCGGGTCGACTGCGTGAAGGTGCGCGAGCTCAGCCACCCGAAGGCCCGGCTCCTCGACTTCGCCGACGTGCTGACGCGTGCCGTGAACGAAGAGCCGGCCAAGGACGAGCCGATCGACCCGTCGTGCTGCGTCCCCGACGCCTGGCAGATGTCCTCGACGGACGAGGCGGTGCTCGAGGGCGCGCGCATCAGCCTGAAGCACGGCGAGGCCTCCCAGACGCACGTCCAGCTGACGAACGCCGACCGCGCGTTCGGCGCCCGCCTCGCGGGCGAGGTGGCGCGCAAGTACGGCGGAGAGGGCCTGCGCGACAACACGATCGTGATCGAGGCCGCCGGCACAGCCGGCCAGAGCTTCGGCGCGTTCGCCACCCGCGGGACGCTCATCGTCCTGGAGGGCGACGCCAACGACTACGTCGGCAAGGGGCTGTCGGGGGGCGTGCTCGCCGTGAAGCCCCCGGCCCGCTCGCGGTTCAAGGCGCACGAGAACGTCATCGTGGGCAACACGTGCCTGTACGGCGCGACGAGCGGAAAGGCGTTCTTCGCCGGGCGCGCGGGCGAGCGGTTCGCGGTAAGGAACAGCGGGGCCATCTCGGTCGTCGAGGGCGTGGGCGATCACGGGTGCGAGTACATGACGGGAGGGACGGTCGTCGTCCTCGGCCCGACCGGACGCAACTTCGCCGCGGGGATGAGCGGCGGTATCGCGTACGTGCTCGACGACGAGCGCGTCCTGTCGGGGCGCGTCAGCAAGGCGATGGTCGATCTCGAGCCGCTCACGCCGGAGGACGAGGAGACCGTGCGGGCGCTCGTCACGGAGCACGTCGAGCACACGCGGAGCGCCCGCGGCGCTCACGTGCTGTCGACGTGGGCGAAGCGGCACTTCGTGAAGGTGATGCCGCACGAGTGGCGGCGGGTGATGCAGCTCCGGGCAGGTCAGGAGAGCGTGAAGAGGGCGAGCGGTCATGGGTGATCCGAAGGGTTTTCTCAAGGTCTCCCGCGTCGAGGAAGACGACCGCTCGGTCGAGGAGCGCCTCCACGACTGGCGCGAGGTCACCGAGCACGCGCCGGAGGAGGCCGTCCGCGCGCAGGCCTCCCGCTGCATGGAGTGCGGGATCCCTTTCTGCCATCAGGGCTGTCCCCTCGGGAACCTCATCCCGGAGTGGAACGATCTCGTCTACCGGGGCAAGCACGCCGAGGCGACCCGGCGCCTGCACGCCACGAACAACTTCCCCGAAGTGACCGGGCGCGTGTGCCCGGCCCCCTGCGAGGCGTCGTGCGTCCTGAACATTCGCGAGGAGCCGGTCACGATCAAGACGGTCGAGCGGACGATCGCCGACCTCGCCTTCGCTGACGGTAGCGCCTTGACCCCGCATCCCGCCAGCCGTCGCAGCGGCAGGCGCGTCGCCGTGGTCGGGTCCGGTCCGGCGGGCCTCGCGGCGGCGCAGCAGCTCGCGCGCGCCGGTCACGACGTCACCCTCTTCGAGCGCGACGACCGGATCGGCGGCCTGCTCCGGTACGGCATCCCCGACTTCAAGATGGAGAAGGGGATCATCGACCGTCGCATGGAGCAGATGCGCGCCGAGGGGGTCGTCTTCCATGCGGGGGTCGACGTCGGCGAGGCGATCGGCGGCGACAGGCTCCGGCGCGAGTTCGACGCCATGGTGCTGGCGATGGGCGCGCGGGCGCCCCGCGACCTGCCGATCCCGGGGCGGGAGCTGCCCGGGGTCCATTTCGCGATGGAGTTCCTGGTGCAGCAGAACCGGCGCGTCGCGGGGGACGCGGTGAACGCGAAGACGGCCATCCTCGCGACGGGCAAGCGCGTCGTGGTGATCGGCGGAGGCGACACGGGGTCGGACTGCGTCGGCACGTCGCTGCGGCAGGGGGCGGCGAGCGTGACGCAGCTCGAGCTGATGCCGAAGCCCAGCCTGGTCCGGGTGCCCGCGAATCCGTGGCCCGAGTGGCCGCTCGTGCTGCGGACGTCGAGCTCTCAAGAAGAGGGGTGCGAGCGAGACTGGGCGGTGTCGACGCGCGCCTTCCGGGGCGAGGGCGGTCGGCTCGTCGGGATCGAGGCGGCGCGCGTCGTCTTCGAGGGCGGCAAGATGCAGAGCGTGCCGGGCTCGGACGTGTCGCTGCCCACCGAGCTGGTCCTGCTGGCAATGGGCTTCGTCGGTCCGGAGCGTCGCGGGCTCGTCGAGCAGCTGGGCACGGAGCTCGACGCGCGCGGGAACGTCCGCACCGACCCGACCGGGGCCACGAGCGTCCCCGGGGTGTTCGCCGCCGGCGACACCTCGCGCGGGCAGTCGCTGGTCGTGTGGGCGATCGCCGACGGACGCCGCGTCGCCGCGGGCGTCGACGCGTGGCTGCGCCAGGTTCCCATGGCGCGCGCCGCCAACGGGTGAGCGCGACGGCCGCGTACTTCTACGCTCCTCGCTCCAGGGACTCCGCGAGGGCCTTTGCACTCTCCAGCGCCGGGTCCTCGGCCAGCGCGCGCTTGACCAGCGTCAGGGCGCGCTTGGGGTCTCCCTGGTGCCAGGCAATCTCGCCCATGCGCTGGTAGGCCAGGGCCTTGCTCAGCGGCCCCGCCGGTGTCTTCAGGAGCGTCACCGCGCGTAGCGCGCGGTTGGCGAGGTCGACCTCGCCGAGCTCGAGGGCCCGCAGGGCGACGTCCGAGCAAATGTGCCCGCTCTGCGAGCCGCTTTCGAGGGCCTGGACGAGCGCGTGGGTCTCCGCAGCCACGTCTCCCAGGTGGCGGGTGACGCGGGCGCGCCGCCAGTGGAGCGACCCGACCTCCCGGCTCCGGCGTCCCTTGTGGGCGGCGATCGCCTGCTCCAGGAGGGCCACGCCCTCGGCGGCGCGACCCGACTTGGCGCACGCCTCCGCGAGGAGCCCGGTGCTCTCGTCGTCCGCCGGCCGCTGTAGCGTCCCTTCGACGGAGAGGGGACCCTCCTCGAGCTCGACGAGCCGCTGCAGCGCCGCGACGGCCGCGTCCCAGTCCTCGACGGCGGCCTCGAGGCTCGCGAGTGCCCGCAGCGCCTGGCGGTCGCCCATGTCCTGCTCGACGGCGTCGGTCAGGATCGCTCGCGCTCTCGTTGCGTCGATCGCGCGCGCCGCCGCCACGCGCCCGAGCGCGAACGCCTGCTCGAGGTCCGCCCGGGCGCCCGAGCGGTCCCCTGCTCTGTCCCGGATGATCGCGCGCGCCGCGATCAGCTCGGCGAGCCGCTCGCGAAGAGCCGTGCTCGTGGGACACACGCGCAGCCCCAGACCGAGCGCGCGCTCGGTCGCGGCCGCGTCGCCGAGCGCGCGCCGCGCCTCCCAGAGCTCGAGCGCGATGGCCAGGGCGATCGGGCCTCCCTCGCCGCCCTCTTCGAGGGCGAGCCGCCTCTCGAGCACGTCCGCGCGCTCGCCGGCGTCCTCCTCCAGGTCGATGAGCTGCAGGAGCGCGTCCAGGAGCTCGGCGTTCCGCGGCTCCCAGTCGATGCCCGTGTAGTAGACGCTTCGCGCCCGGAGCCGCTCGGCGTCACCGAGCAGGCCCCCGAGGCGCAGCGCGAGCGACGCCACCGACCGCGCGTCGCCGCGGTCCTTCGCCGCGTCGAGCTGGCGCGTCAGGTGCTCGGCCAGCTCGTCACGGGCGCCGCCGCGCTCCAGGATCTCGGCGAGCATCAGCGCCGCGTCCACCTGGTTCACGTCCTCGTCGACGATCTCCCTCAGCATGCGCGCAGCCTCTGCATCCTCGAGGCCGGTGCCGGTGACCATCGTCCTGACGCGATCGAGGCGCAGGCGCGCCCGCTCGCTCGCGTCCTCCACGTACTCCACGACGGAGCCGAGGAGTTCCGCGAGCTTGCGCGCGTCCCCGAGCTCCCGGTACACCTCCGCCAGCGGCGCCCACGCCTCCCGGTCCGCGGGATCGGCGCGTTGGAGCGCCTCGTAGAGCTCGGCCGCGAGCGCGAGATCCCCGGCCGATCGCGCCGCCATGCGCGCGGCGTCGAGCTCGAGCCGGCGCGCGACGTCGGGCTCCGCCAGGGTCGCGGCGCGTCTCTTCAGCTCGATCCCCCCGCGCGCGTCACCCGCAGCCTCGCGAAGGCCGCCGAGCACCCCGAGCGCCCACGACATGTTGGCCGGGTCCTCGCCGCCCGCTCGCTCCCGCTCCACGAACCGCCCCAGCAACCCCTCCGCCGCCGCCGGCTCGCCGGCGCGCAGCGCCGCCTCGACCGCCTCGCGCATCGTCTCGAAGGTGGCCCCGGGGAGCGCCGCTCGAAGGCGGAGGGCCTCGACCAGGGCGCCCTCGTGCCCCGGCTGCCTCCCGATGCGCTCGCACAGCGCGATCAGCCCGACGTGAGCCGGCTCGAGCTCGAGCGCGCGCCGGATGGCGGCCAGCGCTCGCTCCAGCTGCGGCTCGAGATCCATCGCGGCCTGCATCGTCTCGCGGCCCGCGTCCAGGGAATGCCGCGACCCGAGCTGCATCTCGGCCAGCCGGTAGAGCAGCCTCGAGGATCTCGGCCCGCCCTCGGCTGCCGTCTCGAGGGCGCTCTCGAGGAGCTCACGCGCCCGGTCGCCGTGGCCCTGCCGCTCGGCGATGGCGCTGAGCTCGAGCAGCACCTCGCTCCGCGAGACCTCGAAGGGCGTCCCGGCCTCCTCTCGCCGCCGCACCGCCGCCAGCAGGGCGCGGTAGCTCCTCTCGGCCCGCTCGAGCTGGCCGTCGTCCCGGGCGAGCTCCGCCAGCATCCGGTGAATCTCGGCGCCCTGCGGGTCCACTCGCGCCGCTGCGTCCAGCTCGATCACCGCCCGTGCGCGCTTCCCCCGGGCGAGCTCGAGCCGGGCGAGCTGATAGTGCACGGCAGCCCGCTCCCGGGGCCGCCTCACACCGAACGCGTCGAGCATCGACTGCAGGAGCGCCTGGGCCTCGTCGAACCGCCCGGCCTGGCCGCGGACCTCCGCCAGAGCCAGGCCCACCGCCTGGTCCCCCGGGGCGAAACGACTGGCCTGCTCGAGCAGCGGGATCGCGAGCATGGGCTCGCCGCAGCGGTCGGAGTAGAGCGCGGCCGCCTCGCGCAGGCTCGCGACCCGCGTCGCGTCGTCCTCCGCGAGCGCGGCCGAATCCGCCACGAGCCGCGCCAGCTTCGCCCAGTCTCCCAGCGCGCGGTACGCAGCGCCCAGTCGTGCCGCGATCGGCCCCTTCTGGTCCGGCCCGGCGACGCCCGCGAGCTGCAGCAACCAGCGCGCCGCTCCCTCGTGATCCGCGCGGGCGCTCGCCAGGCGCGCCAGAGCGTCGAACGACGCCGCGCTGGGCTCGATCGCCACGACCCGCTCGTGCATCGCCGCGGCTCCGCCGGCGTCCCCGAGGCGATCCTCGGCCACGGTCGCCGCGCGGCCCCACAGCCCCGCCGCGCGCGGCAGGTCCCCCGCCTCCTGGGCGATCCGCGCCCGGTCCGCCACGAGGTCGCGGAGCTCGCGCCAGTGGCCGCTCGTCGCGTAGGCCGACGCGAGGCGCTCGGCCGAGTCCTCGTCCCGCGGGTCGTCGGCGAGGATCGCCTCAAGCAGGGCGATCGCGCGCTCGAGATCGCCCAGCATGTCGAGCGCCACGCCGGCGGCGCGCCTGCGCATCGCCAGGCGTACAGGCAGATCGAACGGGAGGGCGTCGCCCGCAGCCAGCGCGTCGAGGATCCCTCTCGCGTCGCCCTCTGCCTCGCAGAGCCCCGCCAGGCACTCGATCGCCCACCGGGCGAAGGTCGGCGCGTCACCCTCGTCCCCAGCCGTCAACCGCGCGCGCGCGAGCTCGAGGGCTTCGCCCGCCATCGCCCGCGCCAGGTCACGATCGCCCACCGAGTCGCGCGCGACCTCGGCGCCCTCCCGGAGCAGCGCCAGATCGCCGCCCGTCGCCCGCGAGAGGCGGGCGAGCGTGTCCACCAGAGGCCGGCTCGGGGAGCGCCTCCGCAGCTCGGCCAGCGCCGCGAGGAGCGCCGCGCTCGTGTCGTCCTGCTCCAGCGCGAGCTCCAGCGCCGCCTCGGCCGACTCGGGGTCTTGCCTCCGGTCGCGGTGCCACCCCGCGAGGCGAGCGTAGAAGTCGCGGGCCACCGTTCCCGGGAGCCCGCCCGCCGCCATCGCGTCGCAGAGGGCCTGCGCCGCGGCGCTCCAGGCGTCGGACGCCTCGACGTCGCCCGCCGTCTGCTCCAGCGCCTCGAGAACAGGGGCCAGGCCCGGCCTCTGCTTGCGCGCCAGGTCCACCACGGCGCCGGCGGCCTCCGCCGAGAGACCCAGGATGCCGCGCCAGTCGCGGCCCGCGCTCAGCACCGCCAGCACGCGCTCGAGCACCCGCGCGAGATCCTCGCGGCGCCCGCTCCGGCGGTACAGCGCAGCGAGCGCGAGGGCCGCGTCGTCCGCTTCGCCGAAGTCACGCTCGACGCGGCGCCACGCCTTGATCGCCTCTTCGGGGCGATCCAGCTCTCCGGCGAGCAGGGCGGCGGTCCGCGCGCGGTCCGAGCGACGCCGCGCCGGGTCCGTCCCCGTGCGCGAGCGCAGGTCGAGTACCCCCGCCAGCCGCTGGGCGTCGCCGACGCGCTCGAGCAGCTCCACGAGCGCGTCGAGGGCCTCGGTGTCTCCCTTGTCGGCCTCGAGGCGCTTCTGCCAGAGGTCGATCCCGCGGGCGTCCTGGCCCAGCCGCGCGGCGAGGCGCGCCGCGCGGCCCGTCGCGTCGAGCCTCGCCGTCCGGTCCTCCTCGAGGGTCGCGCGGCGCTCGGCGACGTCGAGCTGCTCTTCGCTTCGCCCGGCCGCCTCGAGGAGCGGCTCGAGCGCGCGCGCGGCCGCCAGCGCCTCGGCGTCCGGCACCTCCGGGGTCGCGAGAACGGTGGAGAAGAGCGCGATCGCCCCGGGGGCGTCGTTCAGGCGGCTCGACCGCAGCTCCGCCGCCTGCATCGTCAGGGTCACGCGCAGGCGCGGCGAGCCGGTCGAACCGGCGGCGGCGATCAGGACGTCGGCGAGGCGATCGAAGCGCCCCCCGCGCCCGGCGAGCTGCGCCAGCCTGGCGCGCGTGGCTTCGTCGCCGGGCCCCAGGATCACCGCCGCGCCTGTCTGGTCGAGCGCGCTCCACAGGTCGCCGAGCTTCTCGTAGAGGTCGGCCAGCTCCAGGTGGCGCCGGGTGCGGTCCTCGGTCGACGTGGCCGCCTCGAGCTCGACGAGCAGCGCCCGCGCCCGGCCGGCGTCGTCGCCGACCGCCACGTAGCGTTCGCGCAGCCGGGCGGCCGCGCGCAGCCTCACGGGCGCGGGACACTCCATGATGCGCTCGAGCAGGCCCCACACCTCGGAGGCCGCCCCGGACGACAGCAGCGGCTCGATCACCTCGAACGTCGCGGTCGGATCCTCCAGGTCGAGCCAGCGCGCTCCGATGCGCGTCCGCGCCCGCTGCGCGTCGTCGCCCGAGAGCGACGGGAGCCGCTCGGTGAGCAGCGCGATCAGATCCCTGTGCCGCCCCTGACGCTCGTACAGCCGCTCGAGCGCGCTCGTGACCTTCGCGTCCGACGGCCTCAGCTCCTTGAGCGCTTCGAGGTACTGGATCGCGCGGTCCGGCCGGTCGGCGAAGTCCTTCGCCGTCTGCGCCGCGTCCTCCAGGAGAAGAGCCCGCCTGTCTCCCGCGGCGGAGGCGAGGGCCCGGTCGTACACCGAGAAGAGGTCGTCCCATCGCGCCGCCGCGTCGAGCACGAGCTTCAGCCGATCGAACGCCCAGTCGGCGGCCGGGTCGATCTCCAGCACCCGCTCGAGGATGTGGCAGAGGCCCGCGGGGTCCTCGAACCACTCGTCGTAGAACCGCACGGCGCGCTCGCCGACGACGAGCGCCTGATCCCTCGGTTGCTCGCCCGACAGGACCTCCTCGTATGCCCGCGCCACGCCCTCGGGCCTCTTCAGCGAGCGCGCCAGCTCCTCGGCGCGGTCCCACGCCGTTCGCTGGTCGGGCAAGGCGCGCGCCGCCCTAAGCGCCGTCTCCAGCGCCGCCTCGACGTCTCCCTTCGTGCTCTGCAGCTCGCAGAGGCGAACCAGCGCGCGGGCGGCCATCGCGCCCGTGTCCCCCGTCCCGAGCAGCCGGGCCACCAGATCGAGGTGGTCGGGCGCCAGCTCGGCGTCCTCGAGGAGGAGCGCGCACTGCTCGCGCGCTCGCCGCTCGTCGCCGTGCGAGGCGGCCACGGTCGCCAGCTTCGCGCGCAGCTCGCGAGCGTCCTCCGGGCCGACCCGGGAGAGGCGGTCCTCGAGCAGCGCGCACAGATCCTCCCACCGCCCAGCCCGGGCGTACAGCTCCTCGAGGGCCGCGTTGGCCTGGTTGTCGGCGGGGTCGGCCTCGAGCGCGGCCCGGTACGTGGCGATGGCGGCCGGGAGGTCTCCGACGCCGTGCTGCTCGAGCGCGCCGACCCTGTAGAGCAGCCTGCGCGAGTGCGGCTCGAACGCCAGCGCGCGGCGGTAGAGCTCCAGCGCCGTGCGCACGTCCCCCACGGCGGCGTGTGCCTCGGCGGCCCTCTGGGCGAGCGCGCTTCGCTCGGCGCTCGCTACCTGGCGATCGCCCAGGGCCCTGCCCAGGATGGCCGCGCGGCGCGTGGGATCGGCCGCCCCGCCCGCGAGCTGGTCGAGCCGGTCCAGCCGCTCG
>PLYU01000052.1 GCA_003153495.1 Myxococcales bacterium | reverse complement strand
CCGTCCGTCGCGCCGGCGCCCCCGCCGCCCGCGTCGTCGGCTCCCGAGGCGCCCCCGCCGCCGGCCAAGCCGAGCATGGCGGAGCTCGTCCCGCAGACGCTGAAGAACGTCAGCGACGCGTTCAATGCGCACGACGCGGCGAAGTTCGCGGCGAGCTACGCGGCCGACGCCACCGCCACGCTCTACGGCGGCCCCGAGGAGCACTCGCGCGACGACATCGCGAAGGGCATCAAGGGGCTCTTCGACATGTCGAGCGACATCAAGGGCGGCGCCGAGCACCTCTGGTCCAAGGGCAACGTGGTCGCGGTCGACTGGGTCTCCGCGGGCACGATGACCGGCGACTTCATGGGCATGAAGGCCAGCAAGAAGCCGTTCGGCAATCATCGCCTCGTCATCGCGACCCTCAATGACGACGGCCTCATGACGTCGGCCCACGAGTACGTCGACATGCCCGGCATGATGGCGCAGCTCAAGGGCGCGAAGGATGCCCCGCCGGTCCCGACGGTTCCGGCGACGACCGACATCCACTTCGCGAAGAACACGCCCGAAGAGGACAAGGTCGTCGACTGGTTCAAGACTTTCGGCGAGACCTTCAACAAGGGCGACGTCAAGGCCCTCTCCCCGTCGTTCGACGCGGGCTCCGAGGTGAACATCTTCTTCCAGAACAAGACCTTGAAGGGGAGCGCGGAGATCGACAAGTTCCACGCGGAGATGTTCAAGAAGATGCCTGGCGCGCAGTTCGTGACAAACAGCGCCTTCGGCTGCGACGGGTTCGTCGTCGGCGAGCGGACGCTCACGGTCAAGGTCAAGGGCAAGGACGCCTCGATGCACATCGGCGAGGTCCTCCAGCCGTCGGTCGACGGCAAGGTCCAGCATGCCTGGGTCTTCGGCAACATGGGCGAGATGGCGCCGCCGCCGGCCGCCAAGGCCGCCGCGCCCGCGGCAGCCCCGAAGGCCGCTGCCCCCGCGGCAGCCGCGAAGCCCGCAGCTCCGGCGGCAGCTGCGAAGCCCGTAGGGCCGGCAGCGCCGAAGAAGTAGTCGGCGGCGAGCTCGGTTCGACCGGGGGGTGATGCGGGAACGCATCGCCCCCCGACTCGTTTTGTGTCTCAGAGGGCGACGAACCAGTAGTGAAAGGTCGTCACGGGGCCGTCCGCGACGAGCAGCTCGATCCGCGTGCTGCCGCCGGCGGCGCGGGTTGCGCTCGCCGGAACGTCGAAGGCACGCTCGACCCAGCCGGGGGCCTCGCCCAGCTCGAGCACCGCGAGGGGCTCGCCGTTGACGAGCACGCGCACCGCCGCGTGAGCCGGCCCCTCGAGCCGGACGATCCCGCGCACCGGAGCGCCCGGCTTCAGGTGCGCCGCGAAGCGCTCCTGCGTCCGACGCGTCCGCCCCCCGTCGACGACGGTGGCGCCGGCCGGCGAGAGCCCTTCCCGAGCGATCTCCTCGCCCTCGCGCGCGTCCAGCAGGTCGTAGCCGTGCTCGGCCTCGCTCTCGAGGTCCGCCACGTCGAGCGCGTCGACCACGGCGCCGGAGCGTGTCCACGGCCTCTCTCCGCTGCCGAGCTTGGACCAGTCCGCGACGTAGGCGACCATCGTCTGCCCGCCGAGGATCGAGGCGTCCAGGACGGTGGCCTGCTCGAGCTGCTGGCCCAGCACGCAATCCATCGCCATCCACTGCGGGTAGACGATGAAGTGCGTCGGGAGCCGCGACGGGTCGGTCGCGCGAAGCCGCTCGTAGTGCTCGAGGCGAGAGCCGACCCCCGCGACCCAGTAGCGAGCCTCGTCGCGCGTCGTGAGCCCCACGACGTCGAACGTGCGCCTGTCGCTGAAGTAGGCGATGGCGCCGGTGTCGTTCACGCCGATGCGGGCGTCCGCGGGCAGGTTCGCCTTCGCCCAGCGCCCGAGCGTCACCTGCTGGCGGTCGATCCCGCTGGCGGACTGGCCCGCGTCGTCCAGCGCCCACTCGAGCTTCGACGCAAGCAAGCCCGCGAACGCGCCGCAGGTGAGACCCGTGGCCATCGTCCGCCAGCGCGGCCGCAGCATCGCCGCTCCGTCGCCCACGAGGCGGGCGAGGCACGCCAGACCCACGATCCAGCCGGTCGCGAACGGCCACAGGTAGCGGAGCCGGTTCCAGAGGAACGTGGAGTAGAAGCACGGGGCGAACATCGTCAGGGCAACGAGCAGCGCCGCCGCCGCTCGCCAGCGCCTCCGGGTGCGCGCGCCGAGCACGCCGATCGCGCCGAGCCCCGCCATCGCGACCGCCGCGCCCCGGTGAGGCAGGAACTCGGCTGACCAGACCTCGCCGTCGAGCAGCGTGCCGACCAGGAGCTTCGCGTTCGCCTGCACGACCGCCACGAGCTGCCGGCCCGTGTAGTACGGGTTCCCGGGCAGGAGCTTGACCACGGCCGTGCTGCTGCGTGGCGAGCCGGTCAGCGCCCAGAGCAGCAGCGGCAGAGCGAGCACCGCGCACACCGCGGCGAGGGCAGCGGCGCGCTCTCGCGCCGGGCCGGTACGCGTGAAGACGGCGAGCGTCGCTGCGACGAAGAGCGCCGTGGCGGCGCCCTCGGGCCGGAAGAGAGCCGCGACCCACGCCAGCGCGACGAGCTCGGCCGCGTGGCCGCTCGTCCGGTTCTCGGGCGGCGCGTCGGCCCAGTCGCTCGCGCGCCTCGAGGCTCGGGCGATGGCCCACGCGAACGGCACGACCTCCATCCCGCTCACGGCCTCCCAGGCGAAGCCTCCGAAGGCCACCGTCATGACGCCCGCGCCTGCGGCGGCCAGGCGCCCCGCCAGCGGGTCGGTCCACCTCGATGCCTCCCAGGCGAGGCCGGCCAGCGCGGTGAACGAGAGGGCCCAGGCAGGCCAGAGTATGGCGTCGTCCCTGGCGCCCAGCGCCCAGAACGGCGCGAGGAGCGCGGGCCACAGCGCGCTGGTCGCGCCGCTCGTCGGAGGCTCTCCGGCCTGGAAACGGAAAGGGTGACCCTCCGCCAGCGCGCGCGCGTACTGGAAATGGATGTACGCGTCGTCGAGGGCGGCCCCCGCGTGCCCCGTCTTCGCGAGGGTACAGGCGATGGCGCGCCAGGCGAGGAGCCCCACGGCGACAGCGAGCGGCCCGCAGGTGACGGCGCGCGTCTTCCACGCGTTCGAGGGCCAGACGCCGCCGGTCACCCGCGGACTCATCGCGCGGCCGGGGCAAGGCGGTCAAGTGAGACTCCCGTCATCCTGAGCGAAAGCGAAGGATCCCCCGAGGCACCACGGATGACAACGGGCTGCTCAAAGCGTCCGCCCTGAGTTACAAGCCCCCCGGCATGCCTCGCCCCTACGATGACGCGCCGCGGTTGCCCGAGGGCGAGCGGGTGGACGTGCGCGCGCTGGCCCGGGGCGACTGGGTCGAGCTGGAGATCGGGCCCGGGCGCGGCTGGTTCCTGGTGGAGCGGGCGGACGCCGAGCCGCACGCGGCGCTCGTCGGGCTCGAGGTGCGCCGCAAGTGGGCCGCCGTGGTGGACGGCCGCCTCGCGGCTCGTGGCCTCGGGGGCCGCGCGCGCGTGTTTGCGGAGGACGCGCGCCTCGCGCTGCCGAGGCTCGCGCCGGACGCCTCGGTGCGGCGGGTGTTCGTCCACTTCCCCGATCCCTGGTGGAAGAAGCGCCACCGCAAGCGCCTCGTCGTGCAAGGCGGCCTTCTCGACGAGCTCGCCCGCCTGCTGGAACCCGGTGGAGAGCTCTTCGTGCAGACGGACGTCGAGGAGCGCGCCGCGGGCTACCAGCAGCTCGTCGAGCTCGACCCCCGGTTCACGCCCGACGGCGACGTCGCCGGGTCGCCGCGCCTGGCCGACAGCCCTTACGTCGCGCGGAGCCCGCGCGAGCGTCGCGCGATCGCCGACGGCCTCCCGGTCCATCGCCTGAGGTGGCGGCGATGCTAGAACCTCCTCGTGTCCGGACGACGTAGCCGAGTCGCTCTGCTCGCCCTGACGTGCGTCGGCGCGGCTTTTCAGTCGCTTCCGGTCCAGGCCGCGCCGCGCGCGGCGAAAGGCCCGTACCTGACGGGCCTCTCCGACACGGGCGTCGAGGTCCGGTTCGAGCTCGACGCGCCCGGCTCGGCCTCGGTCGAAGTGAGGAGCGACGGCGTCGACGCCGGCCGAGCCGGCGCACGCTTCGAGAGCCGCGAGGCCTCGACCATGCACGTCGTCCGCGCGTCCGGCCTCAGGCCGCTCGCGCGCTACGCTTACGTCGTCCGGGCCGGCGGGGCAGCGGTCGGCCACGGGACCTTCGTGACGGCGCCGCGAGACGACGCCGCTGCGCCGCTGACCTTCCTCGTCTACGGCGACGACAGGAGCAATCACGCCGCGCACGCAGCGGTCGTCCAGGCGATGCGGGAGGTCCCCTCCGACTTCCTGATCCACACTGGAGACCTCGTCGCGGCGGGCGGAAGCGCCGAGGAGTGGCAGACGTTCTTCGAGATCGAGGCCCCGCTCCTGCGCGAGCGCTCGCTCTTCGCCGCGCTCGGCAACCATGAGCTCTACGACGACAGCGCCGGCGCGAGCTTCGCCCGGTACTTCGGCTGGTCCCCCGAGGCCGGCGCCGCGCCTCGTGTCTACGGGACCGCCCGCGTCGGGAGCGTGCGCCTGTTCTGGATCAACGGGATGCACGCGTGGGACTCGGGTGAGGAGCGCGCGTGGCTCGAAGGCGAGCTCGCGCGGGCGGACGCCGAGCCCGGCCTGGTATGGCGCATCGTCGTCGTGCACCACAGCCCGTGGTCGTCGGGGCCACACGGGCCCAACGAACGCCTCGTCGACGGGCGCGTGCCCGAGCTGCTCGCCGCCCACCACGTCCAGCTCCTTCTGGCCGGGCACGATCACCTCTACGAGCGAGGCGACGCCGGGGCGATCAAGTACGTCATCTCCGGAGGAGCAGGGGCGCCCCTCTACCGGATGGGCCAGCCGATGGCGACGACGCGCAGGCTCGAGACGGCCTACCATTTCGTCGAAGCGCACGTGTCCGGCGACGCTCTGCAGATCGTCGCTCACGGGGTCGACGGCACGATCATCGAGCGCTGCGGGCTCCACGTCGGCGGACCGTGGGACTGCGACGCTGCCGGAGCCGGTCCCGCGCCGGCCTCCGCCGCGCCTGCGACCGCGGCCGCCGCCCCGCAGACCTCGCGGGCCACGATCCCCCGCTGCGCGTGCGACGTTCCGGGCGTGGCATCCGGTGGCGCAGGCCTCACCCTCCTGCTCGGCGCGGGGGCCGCCGCGTCGCTCGCGCGGCGCCGGTGCCGCCGGGGTTGATTCCGGCCTCCGGCGACCGGTACCCTTGGCGGCATGCGTCCTAGCGCGGCCGCCTGGTTGCTCGCCCTGGCATTCGCCGCGGCCGGCTGTGCCACCTACGAAGACGACCTCGCGCGCGCCCAGCACGCCTACGACGCCAGCGAGCACGAGCACGCCCTCGCGATCTTCCGCGTCCTCGAGCCGGACCTGGCCCGCATCTCCCCCGCCGATCGGGCCCGCTACGCCTACCTGCGCGGCATGACCGATCACCAGATGGGTTACAAGACCGACGCTCGCCACTGGCTCGCGGTCGCCGCGGCGATCGAGCAGGCGACCCCGAGCTCGCTCCAGGCGGACTGGGTGAAGCGAATGGACGCGGCGATGAACGTGCTGAACGACGAGGTGTACACCGCCGGCGTCGCTGCCCTCTCGAACGCACCGTCGCCCGCCCCGTCGGCAGACGGGAAGGCGAAGGGCGAGGCGGAGCCCCCCTCCAACACCGAGGCTCCCCCGGCCAAACCGCCCAAGCTGGACGACTGGTAGCCGCCTCCCTCAGGCGCTGCGCAGCGCGTAGAGGCGGTCCTTCGTGGCGAGGCGACGTTTCTTGAGCTCGGAGGCGCGAAGGCGATCGCCCGGCGACAGGTGCGCGCCGCGCCGATCCAGCCGGTGAATCTCTCGCTCGAGCGTTCGGTGGCGAAGCTCCAGCTCGGGGATGATCTCGTGATGCTTCATCGGACCATGACCTCCTCCTTCGGCGGGAGGCGCGAGTCGCCCCCCCGTCGAAATCGACGCTAGCCCCCCCCGATCCGACGTCAACGGAAGCACCCGTTCAGGTGGGTCGGGTTCTCCCCGCCAGCGTCCGCTACCTTCTGCGACGGGCCCATGAAGGGGAGAACGCACCCAGCTCTGCTCGCGGCGTTTCTCGCGCAGGCGTGCGCCTCCCGCGTCGTGCCGCCGCCCGCGTCGCCGCCGATCCACGTCGACGCCCAGCCGCGCATCGTGACCCCCGACGAGGTCACCACGGTGGCGGAGCTCGCGGCCCGCGCCGAGCGCGCCCTGATGGAGCAGCGCTGGAGCGACGCGGTCGGGGCGTACGGGACGCTGCTCGCAGCGGACCCCGCCGGCCCTCACGCGGCCGAGTACCTCTTCGACACCGGCCTCGCGCTCGAGGGCATGCAGGAGCGCGCCAGGGCGCGCGACGCGTACCTCGGCCTCGCGCGGCGATTCCCCCGGGGCTCGAAGGCCCGCGGAGCGCTCGTCCGTGCAGCCACCCTCGATGCGTACCTGGAGGACTGGACTGCGCTCGCGGGGATCGGGGACAGCCTGCTCGGCCGCTCGGACCTGGAGGACGTCGATCGCCTCGTCGCGCTCGGCGCCCGCGGCCTGGCGCGCGCGGAGCTCGGCGACGACATGCGCGCCTCGACGGACATTCACGACGGGCTCGATCTGGCCGACCAGCTCCACTACGGCGAGCGCGACGTCCTGCCGGTCGCCGTGGCGCAGCTTCGCTTCGCGCTCGGAGAGCTGCGACGCCTCCGGTCCGAGCGCGTCCCCCTCGACCCGACGCCGCGCGAGTTCATCGACAGGCTCGACCAGCGCTGCGCCGGGCTGCTGGAGGCGCAGGCCGCCTACGCGCAGGCCGTCCGGTCGGTCGACCCCCACTGGGCCGCCATGTCGGGCTACCGCGTCGGGGAGATGTACCGCGCGCTCTACCGCGACCTGATGCAGATCGAGCCGCCGTCGACGTCGAAGACGGAGCGGCAGAAGCAGATCTTCTACGCGTTCATGCACGTTCGCTACCGCGTCCTGCTCGAGAAGGGCCTGCGCGAGCTCGAGCAGACGATCGCGCTCGGGGAGCGGACGAGCGACTCGTCGCCGTGGATCGAGCGGGCGCGCGAGGCGAAGGTGGCCATGCAGGCCGCGCTCGCCGACGAGAAGGCCCAGATCCAGAGGATGCCGTTCACCGAGGACGAGGTAAAGAAGGCGCTCGAGCTGCTCGCCAGGAAACCCCGTTGACGTCGTCATCGGACGCCGTGCGGGGCGCCGCACGAGGCGAATGTGCGTCCGGGTGGTCCATGTGTGGCTCAACCGACCGTTATCGCTCGTGTTTCCTCGTGGCTCCCTAGTTGCTTGCGCGAAGGGGCAGGCGGAAGTAGTCTTCGCGCCCCCTAAGCGGCGGCCTGTCCGTCGCCAGGGCTGGCGTAGCTCAATTGGCAGAGCACCTGTTTTGTAAACAGAAGGTTAGGGGTTCAATTCCCCTCGCCAGCTCGTAAGGCTCTCACCGAAGGAGAAACAGAAATCGCGAAATACGGAGGGTTGCCCGAGTGGCCAAAGGGAGCAGACTGTAAATCTGCCGGCTATGCCTTCGATGGTTCGAATCCATCACCCTCCACGGCACACGCGGGAGTAGCTCAGTTGGTAGAGCGTCAGCCTTCCAAGCTGAACGTCGCCGGTTCGAACCCGGTCTCCCGCTCGCAGGAGTCAGAGAAACAGCGCCCACCTAGCTCAGTGGTAGAG
>PLYU01000134.1 GCA_003153495.1 Myxococcales bacterium | reverse complement strand
GGGCGCCGCGCCGAGGATCGCCGAGCACCTTGGCAGCGTGCCCGCGCGCTCCTCTTCGCGTGCGCCTTCTCCTCCTTCCCCCCGCTCCGGCGGGGGGAAGGCCGGGTTGGGGGGCTGCGAGGCCCAGGGTGGCTTCTTTCCGCTAGGCGCGCGACGTCGTGGCGCACCCTAAATGACGGCCTTTCGTGCGTAGACTCGGCGCCTCTTTGCGAAAGTAGGGCTAGTCGGGCTGATAGACGATGGTCTGCGAGGCGTCGCGGAAGTAGAAGCGGTCGAACTGGCCCTTGTCGAACGTCGCGGCCCCGAAGGTGTTCCACGCGACGCACCAGGCCGCGGCGAGGGTGAACCACCGGCCCATGGGGCGCGCGCCGATCGCGAGCAGGACGAAGAGCAGGACGGCGTAGTCGTTCGAAAAACGGTAGCCGAACTGTCGCCAGCCGGAGTTCTGGTAGAGCAGATCCATCACTGCGGGCAACGCCGCCGAGAGCGCCACCGCCAGGTACAGCCACTTTCGTCCGGGGTCGCCGTCGAAGCGTCGGGGCCAGAGCAGCCAGAAATAGAGCGGCGTGGTGAACCAGAGCGCGAGCCCGTGCTCGTTGATCTTGAACGGTGCGCCGAAGAGGGCGGCCTCGCCTTTCGGGGGCAACCAGGGCAGGCCGGTGAGCGAGACGCCCAGGTTCTTGGCGAGGAAGTGGTAGTTGAGCATCCCCCACTTGACCATGCGCGTCCGCCAGGCGACCGCCAGGAACTCGTGGTCGAAGAACAGCGGGCTGGGCCTGCCGTAGCGCGTCCAGTTCATCCAGGCAGTCAGCGCGAACGCCACGACGATGGGCGCGGCGAAGAGCGCGTACCGGCGCGCCAGGGCGGCGACCTTCACGCCCCTGGCCCACTCGACGAGGCGGGCGAGCCCCCCGTCGCTTCCGAGCGGCGGCTCCCCCTCTCCCGACACCCGGAGCGCTTCGAGCGCGAACAGGAGCGACGCGAGCAGGACCGGCGGGCGGGTGAGGTAGGCGCAGGCGACCATCGTGCCTGCCAGCAGCGGGCGCTCCGCGTCCAGCGCGCAGAGGGTGTAGAGCGCAAGCAGCCCCGAGGCGACCACCATCGCAGCGAACCAGACGGTGCCCTCGACGGCCGTGAAGAAGTAGACCGTGCCGAACGCGTACACGAGCGAGAGCGCCACGTTCTCCCGCTCGGACCGGCGGGACCTCCCCGTGCGCCGGAGCTTCTCGAGCACGAGCAGCAGGGCCGCCGGCGCTATCCCTGCGAGCCATATGACGAACTGCCCGTCGCGGAAGTTCTCCGGCGCCCCGGCGAGCTTCACCAGGGGCAGCATCAGCACCGCGGGGAAGGGCGGAAAGCTGATGAACGTCTTGCCGCCGAACTCGGCGAAGTCGTTGTTCATCGCGTAAGGCGGTGCGCCGTGAGCCAGGTCCTGCCGCCCGTGCAGCCACGCGTCGGCGAGCAGGGCGTAGTGGTTGAACGGCGTGTGCTCGACGAGCCGATCTCGGCCGGCGAAGGCGGCGAACGCTCCGACGCTGACGAGGTAGACGAGCGACCCCAGAAGGAGCCGGCGGGAGCGGGACCCGGGTTGCATGGCGCGGGCGAACAAGGCGGGCCCACGCTATCACCGGTCGAGCAGGTCGCGTGTGGGTGTGCGTGCGCGGCGGGTGAGCGGCGCGAAGCCCAATTCGCGCAGTGCGGCGCTGACTGTGCGCAACGCCCTTCGCAGGGTGCGCGGCCGGAGCTTCGAAAAGGCGTGTCCGGTAGGTCTCGGGCGGTGGCACGTGGCTTGTAACGTGCGACCTATCACCGATGGCCCTACCGTTCGGGGAGACCCCTGGAGCACGTGACGCGCGAGCCCTCGCGATACTGGCCAAGACGATCTACCGCGAGCTCCGCAGCAGTGGCTTCGAGGCCCGGGACGTCATCGCCCTCGCGGGCGAGCTGCTCGGCCAGGTCACGAGCGAGGTTCGCAAGGCCGAGAGCGCAGCAGTGCCCGTCGCGCCCGAGCGCGGGTCGCGCCGCCGCGCGTAGTTGACAGAGGCTCGGGCCTCCTTCGACAATTCACTGCAGGTCGGCCGCTCCCGCCCCGGGTGACGGCGACACGGCATGTTCACGATCGTCATCAGCGAAAGAGGAGGCGCGGAACGTCGAGAGACGTTCGAGAAGGGTGAGATCAATGTCGGGCGTGTCCAGGGCAACGACCTGATGCTCGCCAAGGGCAACGTCTCGAAGCACCACGCCCGCCTGATCTACCGCGACGCGCGCTTCATCGTCACCGATCTGAAGAGCACCAACGGCACGTACGTCAACGGTCGCAAGATCTCCCAGGCGACGATCGTCCGCGAGGGGGACAAGATCTACGTCGGCGACTTCGTGCTGCGCCTCGAGAGCGCGGGCCGGGCGGACGCGACGGGGGCGCCCGCGTCGGTCCCTACCGCCTCGAACGTCCTCGAGGGGTCCGCTGCGCCGCCCGCAGACAACGCCGCCGACCCGGCGGACATCAGCCACTACCCGCTGGAGCGCGACCCGGACAGCGAGAGCCCCCCCGAGATGCAGGATACGCCGCTCCCCCGCGTGCCCGCAGCGCCGCGGGTGCCGCAGGCGCTCGGCGAAACCCGCCTTCGGGCCACGAGCGATCGGGTCGCGACGCCTCCTCACCGGGCCTCGTCCACGCCGCACGTCCACGCACCGTCGGCGCCGCGCGAGTCCACGCAGGCCGCGAAGCGTCGCATCGCGCTCATCGCGCTCGTCGACCGCGTGGCGGACGCGGTCGACCTCGCCCCCCTCGGGCAGTCGGCCGTCGTCGACGAGGCGCTGGCGCAGCGCATCGAGCGGGCCGTGCAGGAGCAGGCCAGGGCGATGAAGGCCGACGGCGAGGCCTCCGACGCGGTCGACCTCGAGGTTCTCGCCCGCGACGCCGTGCGAGAGCTCCTGGGCCTCGGCCCGATCGCGGCGTTGCTGGAGGACGCCGAGGTCGACGAGATCCATGTCCTCCGGCCCGACTGCGTCCTTCTGAGGCGAGACGGGGAGGCGGACGCCCGCCCGGCCCCGAGTTTCACCAGCGAGGAGTCGCTGGCGCGCATCGTCGCGCGCCTCGCGCAGCAGTCCGGTCAGCCGGCCGGCCCCGGGGAGATTCTTCTCGAGCGACGGCTGCCGGGGGGCGCTCACATGGTGGCGATCTCGCCGCCGGCGGCGAGCGGATGGGCACTCACGATCCGCAAGCGGCGGCGCGTCACGTCATCGCTCGACGAGATGGTGCAGGCGGGCGCCATGTCGAGGCCGATGGCGTCGTTCCTCGAGGCGTGCGTCGCGGCGCGGGCGAACGTGCTGGTGGTGGGCTTCGGGCCGGGCGTCGTGCCGTCGATGATCGCCGCGCTCGCTCATGCGTTCCCGGCAGGCGAGTGGGTCGCTTTGCTCCAGGACGCTCACGAGATCACGGTCCCGCACGCGCAGGTCGTGCCTCTGACTCCGACCGGCGCGCGCGCCGACGACGCCGTGCGCGCGGCGACGCGCCTGGGGGCGGACCGGCTGGTTCTGGCGCCCGTCGCCGGGGTGTCGTGCGCGGCGGTCATCGACGCCATCGGGGAGGGGAGCGAGGGCGTGATCATGGGAATGGCGGCCCCTTCGCTGCGGCACGCGCTCGGGCGCCTCTCGGCCCAGGTCGCGCTGGCCCACCCGGCGGCCTCCGTCGAGGCGGCGCGCGAGGCGGTCGGCGAGGCCTTCGACGTGGCCGTCGAGCTCGGCCGAGGGCCCGGCGGCAAGGTGCGGGTGACCCGCCTTGCGGAGCTCGCCGGGGCGGACGCGAAGGGAGTGGTGGCGCGGGACCTGTTCCAGGGCAGTGGAGATGCCGGTCCGCTCGCGGCCGGCCCGACGCCGCGCCTGGCCAACGACTTCGCGGCCCGCGGGGTGAAGCTGGACTCTGCGCTCTTCAAGAGAGCGCGGTAGGAGTCGCTCCCTGGCGTCCTGGCGGTCCTCTCACCGCTCGAGGTGCGACCGCAGCTTGCGGTGCAGTGACGGCAGCCGAAGCTTGCGGAGAGCCTTCGTCTCGATCTGACGGATACGCTCGCGCGTCAGCTCGAAGCTGCGGCCGACGTCCTCCAGCGTCCGGTCGGTCGGGGCGTCGATGCCGAAGCGCATGCGCAGCACCTGTTCTTCGCGCGGAGTGAGCAGCTTCAGCAGCTCTCGCGCCTCGCGGGACAGCTCGCGGTCGCCCAGAGTGTCGTCCGGGGCAGCGAAGGAGCGATCCTCCACGAAGTCGCCCACCGTGGCGCCGCCGTCGTCGCCCACGGGAGAGTCGAGGCTCACCGGGTCGCGCGTCGTCTCGAGAAGCAGGCGGACCTTCTCGACGGGTACGTTCATCCGCTCGGCGAGCTGCTCGGGAGACGGCTCCTCCCCGTGCTCCTGGATCATGGCGCGGAGCGTCTTCGAGAGCTTGTTGTGCGTCTCGACCATGTGCACCGGAATGCGGATGGTGCGCCCCTGATCGCTGATGGCGCGGCTCACGCTCTGCCGGATCCACCAGCTCGCATAGGTGCTGAACTTGTAGCCGCGTCGGTACTCGAACTTGTCGACCGCTCGCATCAGGCCGAGGTTGCCCTCCTGGACGAGATCGAGCAGGTGCAGCCCGCGGTTTCTGTACCGCTTGGCGATGGACACCACGAGCCGCAGATTCGCCGAGACCAGGCTGGACTTGGCACGCTCGGATTTCGCCTCGCCGGCGCGGATCGCTGCGAGCGTGGCGTCGAGCCCGCGGCGGCGCACCATCGGGGCGGCGTCGCGCACGACGCGCAGCCTCGAGGTGATCCGGTCGAGCGCGCGGCGGGTCAGCCGCACCTGGAGCAGCGCGTTCACGAGCTCCTCGCGCGCGCGTGCGCTGGTCCGACGGTCGCGCGCGGCAGCACCGGCGCGCTCGAGCGTGTGCGCGATGGAGCGCGCCGTGGCCTCCTCGTCGTCCGGGCTCTCCTCGTCGATCGTGGCGCGCGTCACGTCGCGTACGCGAAGCTTCCGGTCGCGCAGCGTCCGGCCGAGTGCCCCCAGCTCGCGCGCCCCCGGGGCCGAGGCGACGATCGCGCCGAGGGCCTGGCGCTCGCCCTCCTCGATTCGTTTGGCGAGCTCGACCTCGCCTTCGCGCGTGAGGAGAGGTACGCGCGCGAGCTGCTCGAAGTACGCCGTGACCGCGTCGGAGGACGCGTGCTCTCGGACGGGATGGGTAGGCAGGGAGTGGTTCACGAGCTCGGTCAGAGTTACGCGGCAAGGGGGCAGTTCGGTCTACTGATGTCCGAAACGCGTCGGGGGTTCAGAATGTTTCCACGTCGTTCGGCCGAGTGCGACCTCAGCCGGAGCAAAAAGTCCAGGATTTGCGTGGCTCGGCCGCGCGCCGGGGCAACTGATCTAGCCTCACCCGCGATGGCTGGCGACCCCTGGCCGGGCGATTGCCCGGATCAGCCCGGGGCCGAAGCGCTGGCGTCGCACCTCTTGAGCATCTTGCGGTGGAGCAGACGCTTCTTCAGCGGGCCGAGGCGGTCGATCATCAACACCCCATGCAAGTGGTCGTATTCATGCTGAATTGCGGTTGCCAGGAGGCCCTCGGCCTCGAGCTCGAACCAGCGACCGTCCCGGTCCTGCGCCTTCACCCGGACCTTGGCCGCTCGCTCGATTTCCTCGCGGGCGCCGGGGAAGCTCAGGCACCCCTCGTCGAGCGTGGCCACGCCTTCCGTGGAGAGGATTTCGGGGTTGATGAAGACTCGCAGGTCGCTGGCCTCGCCTTCCGCAGCGCAGTCGACGACGAAAAGCTGCCACATCTCGCCTATTTGCGTCGCTGCCAGACCTACGCCCGGGGCGGCGTACATCGTCTCGGCCATGTCGTCGATCAGGCGGCGAAGCTCGGCGGTGAGCTCTGCGACCTTCTTGCCGCGCTCACGCAGACGGGGATCGGGGTAGTGCAGGATGGTGCGGATGGCCATGCGCTCCCGGACAATCTAATCCGCGCAGGACCGTCTGGCGAGGGGGCCTCGCCCTGGCCGGGCCTTCAGCGGGGGGGGTAGCGCAGCGTGCCCCAGACGTGCGCGTCGACCCCGCAGACCTCCCACTGCGGGTTCTCGATGCAGGGGGCCTCGCCGGGGGTGGCAGGGCCCGCCCAGTCCACCGCGCCGGGACGCCCCCTTGGGCCGAGCAGGATGGGCGCTATGAACGCGTGGAGCTCGTCCGCCACGGCCCCCGCGAGCAGGCTTCCGGCGAGCTCGGCACCCCCTTCGATCATCGCCGTGACGATGCCGCGCGACGCGAGGACACGCAGCGCCGCGAGCGGGTCGATGCGCCCCTCGGCCGAGGCCGGTGCGCGGAGGACCTCGACACCGCGCTCGACGAGCTGCTCTTCCTCGGAGGAAGGAGCGTCAGCGGAGCAGACGACCCACGTCGGGACCTCGCGCGCCGTCTGGACGAGGCGTGCGGTGGGCGGCAGACGCAGCTTCGTGTCGAACACGACGCGCAGGGGGCTCTGCCCCGGCGCGTCGCGCACGGTGAGGCGTGGGTCGTCGGCCAGCGCGGTCCCGATGCCGACCACGACCGCGTCGCTCTGGGCCCGCAGCAGGTGGACGCGAGCGCGCGCCTCCGGGCCGGTGACCCACTTGGACGCCCCCGTGCGGGACGCGATCCGACCGTCCAGCGACAGGGCGAGCTTGAGGGTGACGTACGGGACGCCGTCGGTGACGAACTTCGTCCAGGGCGCGATGAGCCGCCGCGCCTCGGCCTCCCGGCAGCCAACGTCTACGCGGACGCCGGCCGCCCGTAGCTTCTCGACGCCGCCGCCGGCGACGTGCGGGTTCGGGTCGCGGCAGCCGACGATGACGCGCGCCACCCGCGCCGCCAGGATGGCGTCGGTGCACGGGGGCGTCCTGCCCTGATGGTTGCAAGGCTCCAGCGTGACGTACAGGGTCGACCCGGCGGCGTGCCCGCCCGCCTCGCGGAGCGCGACGACCTCGGCGTGGTCCTGCCCCGCGCGGTCGTGGTGCCCGGCGCCGCGCACCTCTCCGTCCTTCACGATGGCGGCGCCCACGTGCGGGTTGGGCGACGGCGTCCCCTTTGCCCCGCGCTCGAGCGCGACGCCCATCCATCTCTCTTCGTCGGGCGAGAACGTCGCCACGGCGCTCTTCGCGGAGGTCATCGGGGCTCTCCGGCGACGTCGCGCGCGCGCACCATCTTGTCGAGCTCGGAGCGAAACTCGTCGATGTCGCGGAAGCTCCGGTGCACGCTGGCGAAGCGCACGTAGGCCACCTCGTCGAGCTCGCGCAGCAGGCGCATGACCCGCTCACCGATTTCCTTGCTGTGCACCTCCTTGGCCTCGCTCTCGATGAGCTCCCGCTCGAGCTCGTCGATGAATCGCTCGATCCGATCCATCGCGACCGGCCGCTTGTTGCAGGCGAGCCGGACGCCGCGCAGGACCTTCTCCCGATCGAACGGCTCGCGCACGCCGTCCTTCTTCACCACCACGGGCAGGAGGTCCTCGACGCGCTCGCGGCTGGTGAAGCGCCGCCCGCAGCCCTCGCACTCGCGGCGGCGCCGGATGACATCTCCCGCGGTAGACACCCGCGAGTCGATGACCTTGCTGTCGAGCTGCGCGCAGAAGGGACACTTCACGGAGACTGGCCCTATCCCTCGAAGCGCGACAGGACGAGCGCGCAGTTCGTTCCGCCGAACCCGAAGGAGTTGTTCATCGCGTGCCGCACCCGGCGCTGCCGTGCCTCGTTCGGCACGTAGTCGAGCGTGCACTCGGGGTCGACGTCGACCAGGTTGATCGTCGGCGGGACGCGCTCGTCGGCGATCGTCAGCGCGCAGACGGCGGTCTCGACGGCGCCCGACGCGCCGAGCAGGTGGCCCATCATGGACTTCGTCGAGCTCACCCACAGCTTCTTCTTCGTTGCGTTCTCGCCGAAGACGGCCGCGATCGCGCGCGACTCCTCCACGTCGCCGATGGGCGTCGACGTGCCGTGGGCGTTCACGTAATCGACTGCATCGGGCGTGATCCGCGCGTCCTCGAGGGCCATGCGCATCGCTCGCTGCGCCCCCTCGTGCTGCGGGGCCGGCTGCGTCAGGTGGTAAGCGTCGCTCGAGGCGCCGTACCCCGTGACCTCGGCGTAGATCCTGGCGCCGCGCTTGCTCGCCCGCGCGAGCGACTCGAGCACCATGATGCCGGCCCCCTCGCCGCACACGAAGCCGTCTCGCCCGCGGTCGAACGGGCGGCTCGCGTGCTGGGGGTCGTCGTTACGCTTGCTGAGCGCCAGCATGGCCTCGAACCCGGCGATGCCGACGGGCGTGATCGTGGCCTCGGAGCCGCCGGCGACCATCACGTCCACCTTGCCTCGGCGGATCCATTCGGTGGCCTCGCCCACGGCGTGAGCCCCGCTCGAGCAGGCGCTGGTCGTGCAGTAGCTCGGGCCCTTCAGCCCGTGCGCCATCGATACCTGCCCGGCCGCGAGGTTGGCGATGATGGTCGGGATCGCGTACGGGCTGACCTTCGTCGGGCCCTTGGTCAGGAGGGTCTCCTTCGTCTTCTCGAGAGAGAAGAGGCCGCCGACGCCGTTTCCGATGAAGCAACCGGCCCGGAACTTCTCCTCCTCGGTGAGCTCGAGCCGGGCGTCGGAGAGCGCCATGGCCGCCGCGCCGAGGGCCATCTCCATGAACCGGTCCAGCTCCTTGAGCTTCTTCTTCTCGATCCAAGCCGAGGGGTCCCACCCCTTGACCTCGCCCGCGATGCGGACGCGGAAGGTCGAGCAATCGAAGCGAGTGATCGGGCCGATGCCGCTCTGGCCGGCGAGCAAGGCCTGCCACGTCTCGCGCGTTCCAGTGCCGAGAGGGGTGACGAGGCCGATGCCGGTGACGACGACGCGTTCCATGAATCATCAGGCTCGGGCACGCTCGCGCGTGCCGCAGTCAGCCTACTTCTTGGCGTGCTTCTGGATGTAGTCGATCGCGTCCTGCACGGAGCGGATCTTCTCGGTGTCTTCGTCCGGGATGTCGATCTCGAAGGCCTCCTCGAAGGCGAGCACGAGCTCGACCAGGCCGAGCGAGTCGGCGCCGAGATCGTCGATGAAGCTGGACTCGGGCTTGATGTCCTTCTCGTCGACGTCGAGCTGCTCTTTGATGATCCGCTTGACCTCGCTGGGGATGTCGGTAGCCATGTGATGGTTCGAGCCTCGTATCGGAAAAACGGTTGGGAGTCGAGCGGCGAGGGCGCGTAGACGGCTGCGCGCTGTCACGGACGGTTCACATGTACATGCCGCCGTTCACGCGAAGGACTTGCCCGGTGACGTAGCCGGCCTCCTCGCTGCAAAGGTAAGCACAGGCCGCGGCGACGTCGCGCGCCGTGCCGGTGCGGCCGAGAGGGACGACCTTCATGAGTTGCTCCTTCTGTGCGTCGGTCATGCCTGCGGTCATGTCCGTGTCGATGTAGCCCGGGGCGACGACGTTCGCCGTAACGTTGCGCGAGGCGTACTCGCGGGCGATGGACTTCGCGGCCCCGATCACAGCCGCCTTCGTCGCCGCGTAGCCGGTCTGGCCTGCGTTGCCCATCTCGCCCACGACGCTCGACATGAACACGATCCGCCCCCAGCGCGCCCTCATCATCGTCCGGCTCGCCGCCCGCGCGCAGGCGATCGCCCCGCGCACGTTGATCGCCCAGAGCCGCTCGAGATCCTCGTCCTTGAGGCGCAAGAGGAGGCCGTCGATGGCGATCCCCGCATTCGCGATAAGGATGTCGATCTTCCCGTGGCGGCTGACCACCTCGCCGATGGACGCGTCGACCGCCTTCGAATCGGCCACGTCGAACCCGGCGAGGTCGGCCTTGCCGCCCTTCGCGGCGATCGCGTCCGCCACCTCGCGGGCCGCGGCCTCGCCCTTGACGTAGTTGACGACTACCGTGGCGCCCTGCGCGCCCAGGGCCTCGCAGCACGAACGGCCGATGCCGCGCGAGCCTCCCGTGACGAGGGCGATCCTGCCGTCGAGTCGGAACATGACGATGGGGTTAAATAGACCTTCGTCTCGTCATAGTCATCCGGAGAAGTCCGTCGCCACCTCGCCTCTCACGAAGGCGAGCAGCTCTCCGGGCCGGAACGGTTTCTCGAGGCAGCGGGTGGCCCTGTCCTCGAGCAGCGCGGCGGCGGCAGCGGTCACGGCCCCGCCGGTCATGAACACCACGCGGCGCGTCAAATCGGGCCGCTCGGCGGACAGGCGCTGGAGAAGCTCCACCCCGGTCATCCCGGGCATCGTGAGATCGCACAAGACGAGATCGTAGTGCTCGCCGGCGAGCAGCCGGTCGAGGGCCTCGCGGGCGCTCGTCAGCGTCTTGACGTCGTGGTCGTCCTTCAGGATGAAGCGGACGGTCTCGAGCAGCCTCGGCTCGTCGTCGACCACCAGGACCCGGGCGCGCGACGGCTCGCCGGCGCCCTCGCGGGCGAAGCCCCGCTCGGAGCGCCGGAGCGACTCGTCGAGGCCCCCGGCTTCGGATCGACCGCCTTCCCCCTCCGGCATCGACGTCATGGTAGCGCGCCCGCCGGGCCTGGACGGTCAGGAAAGAAATGCGGCTACCTGGTCGAGGGACGCAGCGTCGCCCACGCTCAGGACTCTCACGTCCTTGGCGATGCGCTTCACCAGCCCGGCGAGAGCTCTCCCCGGGCCGATCTCGATGGCGCGGGTGACGCCCTGCGCGACCATCGAGCGCACGCTCTCCTCCCACCGCACGGGGTTGTCGACCTGCCGGACCAGCAGCTCGGCCACGCGCGCCGCGTCTCCGTTGGCGCGGGCGTCGTAGTTGGCGACGACCGGGAAGGCAAGGGGGCGGATGGTCGTGCGCGCCAGCTCCTTTGCGACGACGGTCGCAGCCGGGGCCATCAGGGCGCAGTGGAACGGCGCGCTGACCTTGAGGGGGATGGCGCGTCCCTTGTCGGCCGCCACGAGCTCCTCGAGGCGCTTCACCGCGCCGGCGTGGCCCGCCACCACGATCTGGCCGGGGGCGTTGAAGTTGGCCGGCGACACGGTCTCGCCCTGGGCGGCCTCGCGGCAGAGCTTCTCCAGACGGTCCGGCTCGACGCCCAGAATGGCGCTCATCGCCCCCGTTCCTGCGGGCACCGCCTCCTGCATCGCGCGGCCGCGCGCCCGCACGAGCCGCGCGGCGTCCTCGAGAGTCAGGGCCCCCGCGGCGACCAGCGCCGAGTACTCGCCGAGCGAGTGGCCCGCCGCGAACGCGGGCGGCGCGAGGTCCGGGACGCGCTCGCGGACGGCGGCCAGCACGGCGGCGCTGACCGCCACGATCGCCGGCTGCGCGTTGGCGGTCAGGGTGAGGCGGTCCTCCGGGCCCTCGAGGATCACTCGCGACAGCGGCTCGCCGAGTGCGGCGTCGACCCGGTCGAAGGCGGCGCGCGCCCCCGGCGAGGAGGGCAGAATGTCCTTCCCCATCCCGACCGACTGCGAACCCTGCCCAGGAAACAGCCACGCGACCTTCATGGCCTTGCCGGGCTAGCGCAGGTCCCGGCGGGTGTCACGAAGCGTTCCGTCAGATCCGTACGATCGCGCTTCCCCAGGAGATCCCCGCGCCGAGCGCGCACATGAGGACCGTGTCCCCCTCGTGAACCTTGCCGGCCCTCAAGCTCTGGTCGAGCAAGATGGGGATCGACGCGCTCGAGGTGTTCCCCACGCGCTCGATGTTCATGAGGACCTTCTCGGACGGGACCTCGAGCCGGCTGACCACCTGGTCGATGATCCGCTTGTTGGCCTGGTGGGCGCAGACCCAGTCGATGTCGGCCGTCGTCATGCCGGCCCGCTCGAGCGCGTTCGCACTCGCCGAGTACAGGTTCTTCACGGCCGACTTGAAGACGTCCTGCCCCTTCATGTGAACGAAGTTGAGCTTCTGGTCGACCGTGGCATGGCTCGTCGGAGCGACGCTGCCGCCGCCAGGGATCCGCAGCGCCGGGGCGAGCGAGCCGTCCGTGCTGATCGACGTGGACAGCACGCCCCGCGGTTTGGCGCCGTCGCGGCCCGGTCCGGCAGGACCGAGGACGGCGGCTCCGGCGCCGTCGCCGAACAGGACGCAGGTCGTGCGATCGGTCCAGTCGGTCACGCGGGAGAGCAGCTCCACGCCGACGACCAGGACGTGCTTCATCTGCCCGGTCGCGATGAACTGATCCGCGATCGACAGGCCGAAGACGAAGCCGGCGCAGGCCGCGCTCAGGTCGAAGGCCGGGCAGTGCCCCGCGCCGATCTTCTGCTGGACGAAGGCCGCGGTCGCGGGCATCGGCACGTCGGGCGTCACGGTGCCCACGATGATCATGTCGATCTGCGACGCGTCGAGGCCGGCGGCGGCCAGGGCTTCGCGAGCTGCGGCGGCGGCCATGTCGCTCGTGACCACGCCCTCGGGGGCGATCCGCCGCTCCTTGATCCCCGTCCGCTCGGTGATCCACTCGTCCGACGTGTCGACCATCTTCGCCAGGTCGGCGTTGGTCCGCACGATCGACGGCAGGTAGTGTCCGGTGCCGAGGATCCGGGAGCGTGGCAGGGCGAGCGTGGGCATGACGGTACGGCTCGGCTAGAGGCTATAGCAGGGAACGCCCGCGCTCACGGGCGGGCTTGCCCCGCCGGCGGACCGGCTACTCGCCGGACGAGGTCTTGGGTTTGACCGCACGGCCCTTGTAATGCCCGCAGGACGCGCACGCCCGGTGCGGCACCGCTGGCTCCCCGCAGTTGGGGCAGGGGACGAGAGTCGGCGCGGCCACCTTGTCGTGATTGGCGCGCCGCATGTTGCGCTTCGAACGGCTTGTGCGTCGCTTGGGGACGGCCACGAGTATCTCTCCTTGGACAGGCTTACGACCCGGGCCTGATACCCGGGCAGCCCTCCGAGCACAAGGGGATCATTGGGATGCCGAGGAGCAGCCCGTCGCGGACCAGGTCGTCCAGGGCCACGATTTCGCCGTCGTAGGCGATGACATCGGCGTCGCCGGGGTCCTCGGCGTCCTCTCCTTTTTTCGACGAAGAGCCCCTCATCGAGGCCCGCGGGACGGCCAGAACCGTGATCTCCTCGTGGACCGAGACGGGCGCGGGCTCTAGGCAGCGGGAGCAGGGAACGGTGAGCTCGGCCGTCACCGAGCCGCGGACGACCACGTCGGCCCCGTTCATGGACGCTCTCACGTCGAGCTCTCCCCCGGCATCCGAGGCCTGCGCTTCCGTCCCCTCGAGAGCGCCCCGGAGCCATGCGGGTCGCACGGAGAAGTGGAACTGCTTACCGCCGGCGTCGAGGTCTTGAAGAGGAATGGGGAATTCGGGGGAAGAGGGCATGGGGGATCCAGGAGAGGGCTCCGCGTCTCTAGCATCGACCGCGCGGGGTTGACGATCGCCAGGGCGTCCGTATTATTTCGTACGCTAAACATCTCGCCCCGCCCGCCAAGGAGCCTACCGCTTGCCTCCGGCGATACCTTCCGACGTCAAACCCAGCGTGGACTCGATCCTCGAGGCGCTCCTGTATCTCTACACGGAGAGCCGGAGGGTGACCAAGGAGCTCGCGCGCCGCGCGGAGCTGACGGGCCCGCAGCTCACGGTCCTCAAGCTCCTCGAGGGCGTGGGCGACCTGTCGCTGTCGGAGCTCTCCGAGCGCATCCGGGCGCAGAACAGCACGGTGACCGGGATCATCGACCGGATGGAGCGCGAGGGACTCGTCGTCCGGGCGCGGTCGACCGAGGACCGCCGGGTGGTGCACATCCGGTTGACCGAGAAGGGCGCGAAGATCGCGCGCGAGATCGCGGTCGAGCCGATGGAGATCTTCCGCAGCGCGCTCGAGAGCCTCTCGCCCGCCGAGACACGTAGCCTGCTCGAGATTCTCACGAAGATCGCGCGTCGCGTTCAGACCCTCGTGAAGCGCGACGTCGCCCCTGCTCCGGAGAGAGCGTCATGACCGAGTCCCGCCGCGATCCCGACCTGTGCGTCGTCACCTGCGCCTTGACGGGTGTCCTCGCCAACCGCAGCCAGTGTCCCGGGTTGCCCTACACCCCCGCCGAGATCGGCGAGGAGGCCCGGCGCGCGTACGACTCGGGAGCCGCGGTGGTGCACATCCACGCCCGCAACGACGACGGGACCCCCACCTACAGCCCCGCCACCTTCGCGCGCATCAAAGAGGAAGTGCGGAAGCGCTGCCCGGTCCTGCTCAACTTCTCGACCGGGACGATCGTCGACGACGTGAGCGAGCAGTGCGCCACGATCCGCGAGAGTCGCCCCGAGATCGCGGCGCTGAACATGGGGACGATGAACTACTCGAAGTACTCCGAGAAGAGGAAAGAGTTCGTCTTCGACATGGTGTTCGCGAACACCTACGGCAAGATCACCAAGCAGCTTTCCGCGATGAACGACGCGGGCGTCAAGCCGGAGCTCGAGTGCTTCGACACGGGACACACGCACGGGGTCTGGCCGCTGCTCGACATGGGCATCCTGCGGCGGCCGCTCCAGTTCTCGTTCATCGTCAACGTCCTCGGCGGGCTTCCGCCGACGGTCGAGAGCGTGCAGCTCCAGAAGAAGCTCGCGCTCGAGCTCGCGCCGGGCAGCGAGTGGGAGGTCATCGGCATCAGCCACTGCCAGTGGCGCATGCTGGCGACGGCCCTCGTGCTCGGGGGCAACGTGCGCGTCGGGCTCGAGGACAACCTCTACGTCCCCGGAGGCGCGATGGCGAAGTCCAACGGCGAGCTCGTCGACGTCGCGGTCCGGATGGTGCGCGACGTCGGCCGCAAGCCGGCGACGGTCGAGCAGGCGCGCGCCGTCCTTTCGCTGGGCGTGAAGGCGTGACGCGGGCCTATGAGCGGCTCGAGGTCGCGCGCGACGGCGGGGTCGAGACGATCACGCTCTCGTACCCGCAGCGTCGCAACGCGATCGGCCCGCGGATGACGAACGAGCTGCTCTGGGCGCTCGAGGACGCTCGCGCGGCCGACGAGGTGCGCTCGATCGTGCTGACCGGGGAGGGGAGCACGTTCTGCGCGGGGGGCGACTTCGCCGAGATGACGTCCGGCGCGACCGCGTCGTCTCTGCCCCACAAGGGAGACTTCTCGGACCTCTTGCTCGCGCTGTGCAAGAGCGACAAGCCGGTCATCGCCAGGGTGAACGGGGACGCGCTCGGCGGGGGCCTGGGGCTCGCGGCCGCCAGCACGTTCGCCGTGGCGTCGGCGGGGGCGCGGCTCGGCACGCCGGAGATCCACGTCGGCCTGTTCCCGATGATGATCATGGCGGTCCTCGCGCGCCACGTGCCGAGGCGTCGGCTCCTCGAGATGGCCCTCTACGGCGAGAAGTTCGGGGCCGACGAGGCCCTGCGCCTCGGGCTGGTCAACCGCGTCGTCCCGCCGGAGCTGCTCGACGCGGAGGTCGAGAAGATCACCGATGCGATCGCTGCCAAGAGCCCGATCACGGTGCGCCTCGGGCTGCGCGCGTTCGCCGCCCAGGACGGGGTCGAGCTCGAGCGGGCGGTGCCGATGCTCCGCGACCGCCTCGCGGAGTGCCTCGCGACCGACGACGCGCGCGAGGGGCTGATGGCGTTCCTGGAGAAGCGTCCGCCGCGGTGGACGGGGAAGTGACGACCGATGCCCAGCATGCGTGAGATGGTGGCCGAGCTCGAAGCGCGCCGGGCCAAGCTGCGCGAGATGGGCGGGGCGGCGCGGGTCGCCCGGCAGCACGCGCGCGGCAAGATGACGGCGCGCGAGCGGCTCGAGGCGCTCTTCGACGGCGGCGCGTTCTTCGAGGTCGGCGCGCACGGTACGCAGATGGGGCTCTCGGCGGGGCAGGACGGCGGCGACAAGCCGGCCGCGGACGCCGTGGTGACCGCCTTCGGGAAGGTCGACGGCAGGATGGTCTGCGTGGCGGCGTACGATTTCACGGTCAAGGGCGGCAGCATCGGCCAGACGGGCGAAGAGAAGGTGACGCGCCTGCGGGCGATGGCGCTCAAGGGGCGCTGGCCGATCGTGTGGCTGGTGGACTCGGGCGGCGCGCGCATCGACCCGGGCTCCAGCCACCCCGACATGATCTCGCTCTTCGCCGGCTCCGGGCACCTGTTCCGCGAGCAGGTCATCATGAGCGGCGTCGTGCCCCAGGTGGCGGCGATGGTCGGTCCCGGTGCGGCGGGGACCGCGTACATCCCGGGGCTGGCCGACTACGTGCCGATGGTCAAGGGCATCGGAAGCCTGGCACTCGGCGGCCCGGCGCTCGTCAAGGCCGTCACCGGGCAGGACATCGGCGAGCAGGAGCTCGGCGGCTCGAAGGTCCACACCGAGGTGAGCGGCGTGGGCGACGGAGAGTTCGAAGACGACGCCGCGTGTCTGGCCGCAGTGAAGAAGTACCTCTCGTACCTGCCCTCCAACTGCGACGAGGCCCCGCCGGAGGTGCCGTGCGACGACCCCGTGGACCGTCGCGACGAAGCGCTGCTGGACCTGCTGCCGGAGTCGAACCGGAAGCCGTACGACATGTACCGCTTGATCCGGGCCATCGTCGACGGGGGCGAAGCCTTCGACATCAAGCCCCGGTTCGCCCGCAGCATCATCACCTGTTTCGCGCGCATCGGCGGCAAGAGCGTGGGCATCGTCGCGAACCAGCCGATGCATCTCGGAGGCATCCTCGACAACGACTCGGCGGACAAGGCGGCGCACTTCATCCAGATCTGCGACGCGTTCAACGTGCCGCTCGTCTTCCTGCAGGACGTCCCCGGCTTCATGGTGGGCTCGAAGGTCGAGCACGCGGGCATCATCCGCCACGGCGCCAAGATGCTCCACGTGATGAGCGCGGCGACCGTCCCCAAGCTCACCGTCGTCGTGCGCAAGGCCTACGGCGCGGGCTACTACGTCATGTGCGGGCGCGCGTACGAGCCCGACCTCATCGTCAGCTGGCCCACCGGCGAGATCAGCGTGATGGGGGCCGAGGGCATGGTCGGCATCGCCGCGAAGAAGCTGTTCGGGGACGTGGAGCCGCCGCCCGAGGTCCGGAGGGGCGTCATCGACGCCATCCAGAAGAACATCGACGTGTACAAGGTCGCCGGCTGGGCACTCGTCGACGACGTGATCGACCCCCGCGACACGCGGCGGATCCTCGCATGGGGGCTCGAGCTCGCGCGTCACAAGCGCGTCGAGCGTCCCGCCAGGAAGCGCGGCGTCATCCCCGTGTGAGGGGCGTGGTCAGGGATCTTTCAGCTGGGGCCGGCCGTGCGGCTCGGGCGCCGCGCCGCGGTGGAGGCGGACCAGCGCGGGAGCCGTGGCCGCGACCTGGCCGTCGAACGTGCGCAGGCCGATCGCTTCTCCGGAGGCCTTCCGGGTGTCGAGTCGCGCCTTGACCGAGAGCAGACCGCTCCTGTCGGTGACCCGCCCGGGGCAATAGTCGCGGAGCACCACGGTCAGGCTGGCGGTGCCCCTGGCCGCAAGCGTGGTGAACGCCTCGCGCGTCGGTGCGCCGAGGGCGGTCGGCCAGGCGCACGGCTCCGTTGCGGCGGGGCCCGTGACGTCGAAGGCGAGCGTCTCCGGGCTGAACCGGACGATGACCGCTCGGCTCCCTTCGTTGGAGAGGGTCACCGGGATGACGATGTCGTTGGGCGCCTCGGCGTCGACCGCCTCGCCCGACCGCAGGGCGAGCCTGGGCGCGTCGGCGGCCGGGTCAGCGGGCGGCGTCGGCGCGGCCGGGGCTTCCGTGGGCTCGTCCGGGAGGCCGACCGGGGGCGCGTCGATGGCCCTGGACGGACCGAACGACGCCCCGGTCCCGTCGATGGCCGAGACCTCCAGCGGAGGCGTCCGGGCGCGCCCCGCCCAGCCGAGGTGCGCCACGACGATGGCGCCCGGCGCGAGCGCGTCGGCCTTTCCGCCGAAACAGTAGAGGCGCGGCTCGAAGGTCTCGACGTAAGCCCTCCCCGGCGGCACGACGAGCGCGCGGTCGAGGTCGTCGCCGGGCCTCATGTCGGGAGGCAGCTCGCAGCGCTCGGCCTTGCGGGCCCCGCGCGGCGTCACCTCGAGCCACACGAGCCGCGCGTCCGCCACGATGCGCACGGGTACGTCCTCCGCGTTCGTCACGCGCATCGTCCACGGACCCCGCGTCGACGGTGTGTCGAGCGCGAGCTTCACGTCGGCCTCGGGGACGGCCGGCGCCGCGGGCGGCGGCCTCGGGGCCACGTGGCGCGTCTGCCGCGCGCCCGGCGGCGTCCGGGCGCCCGCCGGCCGCATCGCTCCCGCCAGCACCACCACGGTGCCGGCGGCCCATCCAGCCCACCGCGCCCGGTCCACCGCTCAGCCCCGCAAGGTCTCGAGCAGCTCCAGGTCGGGGATCGCTATGGCGAAGCGCGTCTTCACGACGCCGACGTCGATGTCCTCGAGGAGCTTGCAGAGGGCGATTCCGTCGTAGAGGGCGACCGGCGGCCCTCCCGCCAGAGCTTCCTCGCGCGCACCGGAAAGGATCTGGCCGGTCGTCATGAGCCACCCCGTGGTGGCGGGGCCGTAGTGATGAAGCGCGCCGCGCACGTCCGTGACTCGCTCGCGACCGACCTCGCGGCCGTCCTTCCGCACGACGATCGCCGTGGGGATGAGGTCACCGCCCGTCTTGTGGACGGCGGAGAAGTGCGCCTCTCCGCCCGGGGAGCCGGACCTTCGCACGGGCTTGATGTTCGTCATCCCGGCCCGCTCGAGCGTCAGGAGCACGAGCTCGATGAGGGCGTGTCCGGGGAGCTCCTGCAACCGGCGCAGCAGCGCACGCCGCGAGGCCTCGCGATAGCGCTCGACTGCGGCGATCACGTCCTGCTCGAGCCGCGGCAGCTCGCCACCGAGCGCCCAGTCGGTGAGGGCGACGCGGCCGCCCGTCGCGAAGCGGAAGCGCATCCGCTGCGAGCTGGCCGCGCGGCGCAGGTTGTCCGCCCGCATCGCGGCGCCGGCCTGAGCGACCGCGAGGATCGGATCGCCCTGCAGACGACCGCGGCGCACGAGCGCCTCGGCCACGCTGCGGATGGGCACCGGCCCGGCGTTCCTGTCGAACGAAGACAGGACGACTGCCGTCGCGTCCGCGAGGTCGCGGCCTGCGAGCTCCTCGCCCTCGCCGAGTGGGATGTCGATGCCGGTGGGCTGACCGCCGGCCATGATCTGCTGGCGGTCGCGGACGACCGGGCGGGGCGAGGCGCCCTGATCACGGGCCTCGATGCTGCTGTCGCTGTCGATCGATACGATGGGACTCGGCTGGATCGGCCCGTCGAGGCGCGGCTGCGACGCTCGCTCGCCCTGGGGTCCGGAGTAGCCCGGTCCGGCGAGCTCGGCCTGCCCGCCGTTTCCGCCGCGCCCGCGCCGGCGACGGCGCCTGCGCCGCCGCCCGCCCTCGCCA
>PLYU01000138.1 GCA_003153495.1 Myxococcales bacterium | reverse complement strand
CGCGACCGCGGCGTCGTCTACTTCTTCGCCATGTCGACGAGCTTCACCCGGGCGGCGCTCGGCGCCGAGGGCCTGGGCAAGGACGTCGACCTCTACATCGGCAACGGCTACGCGCACGGCCACGCCGAGCACACCCTGGCGATGCTGCGCGACCTGCCCGAGGTCCGCGCGCTGTTCGAGCGGCGCTACGGGTGAGGGCCCCGCGGCGGCGCCGTGCCGGAGGGCTTCACGTCCTCCGGCGCGGGCGTGACGATCGAGTCGCCCGCGCACGGCAGCACGATGGTGAACGTCGTCCCGGCGCCGGGCTGCGACTGGACCTCGATGGTCCCGCCCGCGCTTCGCACGATGCTCTGGCTGATCGCCAGGCCCAGCCCGGTGCCCTGCGTCCTGGTGGTGAAGAAGGGGATGAACAGGTTGCGCAGCACCTTCGGCGAGATGCCCGGCCCGGTGTCGCTCACGCTCACCTCGACCAGCTCGGTGTCGTCGGTCAGCGAGCGCCGTGACGGCAACGGGCCGCCGTCGCCCGGCGGCGACCACCCGCGCGCCGAGCGGCGCGCCGAGGTGGACACGGTGATCTTGCCCTGCCCATCCATCGCCTGGATGGCGTTCTGCATGAGGTTCATCAGCACCTGACGGAACTTCTCCGGATCGATCCGCGTGCGCGGCAACGGTTCGCTGAGCTCGAGCTGGACGTCGATCGAGCCGTCGGTGATCTGGCTGGAGAGGATCTGCACGGTGCGCCTCACCGCCGCGTTGAGGTCCAGCGGGATGGGGTTGCCGGCGTGCGGGCGCGCGTAATCGAGGAAGCTGCCGACCACGCGGTCGAGTCGGTTCACCTCTTCGAGGATGATCCCCACGAACTCGCGGGCGGCCGGCTCGTCCGGCGCCGACGCGCCCACCTCTTCGAGGAGCTGGGCCGCGCCCTTGATGGCTCCCAGCGGGTTCTTGACCTCGTGAGCGAGCCCCGCCGCCATCGACCCCAGCGCGGCCAGGCGGTCGCGCTCCTTCATGCGCGAGTAGAGGCGGCTGTTCGCCACCACGACCCCGATCTGCGCCGCCACCGTCTCGAGCAGCGCGATCTCCTCCGGGATGAACGCGTCCCTCACCCGGTCGTCCGCCACGAACAGCAGCCCCACGTTCCCTTCCGCCTCGATCCGGACCGCGAGCACCACGGCGCTCTGCAGCGCGCCGATCCCCGCGGCGGCCGCCAGCACCGGCGCGTCCGACCGACCCGGCTCGCGCGCGATCTCTTCGAGCGAGAGCGACGGCTGCCTGTCGAGCCGGTCGAGGAGCGGGCGGACCCCCAGCGCCTCGATCCGCTTCGGTACGGCCGCGCCGATGGCCCCCACCAGGTCGAACCCGTCCCCGTCCTGATCGAGCAGGTACAGCGCGGCGGTCGTCACGCGGCGCGAGCGCTCCAGCCCCTCGACCAGCGTGGAGATCATCTCGTCGAGCTCGAGCACGTGCGCCAGGCGCCGCCGCAGCTCGGCCACGCTCGTCTCGAGGTCGTAGCGCTCGCGGAAGAAGAACTGGTGGATGCGCCGCTCGACCTCGGTCTGCAGCGGCTCGAAGAGGACGAGGAAGACGATCGCCGCCAGCACGGCGTTCAGGTACATCGTGTCGAACCCGCCGATGACCATGAAGAAGTAGAAGATGGCGGCGAGGCAGAACGCGAGCGCCGTGGACACCAGCAGGCGTCCGGCCAGCTCGTAGATGTCGGCCAGCCGCGGGCGCGTCACCGACTCGGCGAGCACGAAGAGGAAGACGATCGCGAGGACGGCCCCGATGGGCGGTAGCCTCACGCCGAGATACGAGAGGAAGTCGGCCAGCGAGAAGGTCGTCGCGGCCGCGCCGACGACCACGAGGAAGCGCACGCGGTCGCGCACGGCGCGCGACGGGCTGCGGCGGCCCCGCTGTGCAAGCGTGATGAGCGCGACGGCGAGCAGCCCGAAGATGTAGGTGTACACGGCGCCCAGCGCGTACGGGCTGTTGTGGTACGGCGAGACCGACACCGCGAGCACCGGCACGCCCACGACCAGCGCGAAGCCCGCGAGGCGCGGGCGCGGGTTCGGCACCTCCAGAGGGACGACGCTCTGGAAGAGGTGGATGGCCAGCTGCGGGAGGAGCACCGTCAGCAGGCCCGTCACGCGCTCCCACAGGTCGGCGCGGAAGAACCCCGTGAGCGACTGGCTGGCGTACCAGAGGGCGATGTCGGCCGCGAATGCGGCGAACAGCCAGTGCACGGCGCGGCGGCCGCGCAGCAGCACGCTGAAGGCGATCGCGAACGCCAGCACGGCGCAGAATAGGATCGTCTTCGGACGCAGGTCTTGCACGGGGGACAGTGTCGCCTCCCGCGGGGGCGGGCGCAAAAGGAGGAGGGGAGATCGGCTCGGCTCCCCTTTGCCAACGTTGACGAGTCTGGTTCTGCTGGACGTTCGGCGAGGACGCTGTCACGTACTACCATGAGCTCGACGAAGGGTTCGCGGGACGCAAGCCCATCGAGGACACGATGCGCCACTGGCACCTGAACTGACCCGCCATGAATCGCGACAACGCTGCCAGGGCGATCGAGGAGTTCCTGCGGGCGCTCGGGCGCGACCCCGAGCGCGAGCCCGAGCTGGTCGGCACCGGCCAGCGCGTGACCGCGGCCTTCGCAGACGAGCTGCTCGCCGGCTACGACGTCGACGTCGACGCCCTGCTGTCACAGAATGTCTTCGCGGGTCGTACCGAGCTGCTCGTCGTGCGTGACGTTCCTGTCACGACGACGTGTCCACATCACCTCATGCCCTCGGTCGGCACCGCGACGGTCGCGTTCGCCCCGGATGAGCACCTCCTGGGGCTCGGGACCGTGACGCGCCTGATCGACGCCTACGCGCGCCGGCTCGCGCTCCAGGAGGAGATCGGCGAGCGCGTCGTCGCCGCGCTCCAGAAGCACGTCGCGCCGCGCTGGGTCGCGTGCCGTATCGAGTTGTCTCACGCGTGCATGACCGTCCGTGGCGGTCGTGCGCACGGCGCGCGCGCCGAGACGCTCGCGCTCGCCGGAGGGAACGTCGCCGACGCGGTCGTCCAGGCCGCGCTCGGCGGGGGAAGAAGTCCATGAAACTGGTCGGGCGCGTGGCTCGCGCGCGCCTCGAGGGCGGCGCGATGGTCCGCCTGCCCTACCCACCGTTCGACGTCCTGGTGACCTTCGTCGACGGCCTGCCACGCGCCATCGAGGACGCGTGCAACCACGCCGGGGCGAGTCTCAGCGAGGGGGAGCGCCGGGGCGGGCGCGTCGCCTGTCCCATGCACGGCTACATCTTCGACCTGACGAGCGGTCAGCTCGTCGAGCCGCGGGGGCTCTGCGACGACCAGCGGTCGTTCATCGCCCGGCTCGAGGGCGACGAGGTCGTCGTCTGGGACCCCGGCGCGGGGGTGACGGTCGTCGGCCCCTGAGCTCGCGCTGGAGACAAAAAAGTGCCCGCGCAGAGGGGCCGGGGGGGCAGCCTCACTCCACACGGGCACAGTGGACGGGTGCAGTAGACGTGCCAGCGCGTTTGTCCGGGAAAGTGGGCCACAAGGTTGCAAGCGGCGTGCAATCTTGAAAGATCCCAGCGCGCCTTTGCACGATTGACCGCCGCCCTTTCAGCGCCGCCAGCAGCGCAGCGGGAACCGGATCCGGGCCGACAGGACGCTGGCGACGATGCTGCGCGCGCCGGTCCCGGCCGGGCCAGGGACTGGCCGGGCCGTCGAAAGGGCGCCGGGCGCGATCGACGCATAGGTATCGGCGGAGCCGAGGACGCGGTCGACGCAGACCTGATCCGGCGCGAAGCGCAGCCGGGCCATCGCCGTCAGCAGGTCCGACCCCCACCCGACGCCTGTTTGGATCGAGACGGTTCCCGGATAGGGCAGCTCGACCTCCCACCCGCCGTTGTCTCCCGTGCAGAGAGACACGGCTCGATCGGCCAGGTCGACCGCCGCGAGCGGCTCCGGATCGCCGACCGCCCCGCTCTCCAGGTCCACCGCGAGCACCCAGTGCCTCGCTGGGCGATCGCCGTCCGGCTGTCCTTCGGCGAGGAGGCCCAGGGCCCTGCCGTCGCCGCGCCGCGCGAGCCGCACAGCGGTCCGGCTCTCGAGGCCGGCGCGCGGGACCCGCGCCAGCTCGCGTGCGACTCCCCTGTCGACCGCCCACACGATCGTGGCCGCCGTCTCGGACGGCGCCTGTACCGTGGCCAGGTACCAGCGTCCCTCGATGTGGATGGCGGACTCGATGTCCGCGAACGGCTCGCCCCCCGCCCGCGCGACGCGCAACGGAGCCCGCTCCGGCTCGAGCGCGAAGACGTCGGTGGCCGCCGCGCCGGCGGGGCGCCGGCCGACGAGCAGCGCGTG
>PLYU01000354.1 GCA_003153495.1 Myxococcales bacterium | reverse complement strand
GCGCGCCCAGGCGGGCGGGGGGACCTCCACCTCCCCCACCCACGGGGGCAGGAGCACGTCCGCGCGCAGGACGCTCGCGGCGAGCGTCGCCAGCACCGCCGCCGCGAACGCGGCCCCGCCGCGCGGACCGGACGGCCTCACGGCGAGGGCGGCTGGGGGATGCGGAGCTTGAAGCTGGCGCCGCGCCTCGACGAGGTCACGGTGATGCTGCCCCCGTGCTCCTCGGCGATCTTCTTGANNCTTGACGATCGCGAGCCCGAGCCCCGTTCCGCCCTTCTTGCTGCTCGTGACGAACGACTGGAAGAGGCGGTGCTCGATCTCCTTCGGGATGCCGGGCCCGGTGTCCGAGAACGAGACGACGAGATCGCGGGTGTCCTTGTCGCGCGCGACCTTGATCACGAACTTTCCGCCCCGCCGGCCCATGGCGTCGGCCGCGTTGCGGGCCAGGTTGTGCACGACACGCAGCATCTTGCCCTCGTCGAAGCGCGCGGTGCCACGCTCGTGGATGTCGACGACCAGCTGCACGCGGCGCCGGGCCAGGTCCGCCTCGAGCTGGTCGCGCACGTCGTCGAAGAACCGCTGCAGGTAGACCTTGCGGACCAGGACGCTCTTCTCGCCCCGGGCGAACTCGAGCACCTCGCGCTGCATGGCGCCGATGTGGTCGAACTGCTTGAGGATGAGCTCCATGTACTTCTCGCGCTGCGCCGGGTCGTCCGACGATTGCATCAGCTGGACGTACCCGCTGATGACGGTGAGCGGCGTCTTGAGGTCGTGAATCACGCCCGAGAGCAGGCGCCCGATCGTCGTGAGGCGCTCCTCCCGCTCGCGCCCCTCGCGCGAGAGCTGCAGGCGGATGGCGGTCGACGCGTTGGCCGTGACGCGCTCGAGCAGGCCCCGATCCTCCTCGGTGAACGGGCGGCCGCCTCGCTTGTTGTAGATCGCGATCGCCCCCATGGGCCCCTTGTGCTCGCCCTCGAGGGGCACGGCGAGCGCCGTCTTCGCGGTGGCGCCCCCGGCCCGCTCGTCGAGCGCGTCGTCTCGGCGCGGATCGGCGGCGGCGTCGCTCGAGACGAGCACCTCGTCGTGGCGGATCGCCCAGCCGATGAGCCCCGTGTCCTCCGGGTAGGGCACGCGCTTCACTCTTCTGGAGCGCTCGTCGATGACATAGAGGGTCCCGGTCTGCGCCTCGGCGTCGCGCAGGGCGACGGCGGCCATCTTCGCCTCGCACGCCCGCATCGCCTCGCCGAGGACGGCCAGGAAGAGGTCGTCGAGCGAGGTCGCGCGCCCCATCGCGTGCTCGAGATCGAAGAGGAGCTTGAGGTCGCGCACGCGGTGCTCGAGCTGCTCCGTGGTGTCGAGCAGCTGGATGTTCTTCTGCGTGACGGACATGAACAGGCGCGAGTTGTCGATGCTGACCGCGGCCTGCGTCGCGAGCGCGGCGAGGATGTCGGCGTCGTCCTCGGTGAACTCGCCGCCCTTCTTGTTGAGCACCTGCACGACGCCGATCGTCTTGCCGAGGTGGTTCTTCATCGGCGCGGCGAGGATCGCGCGCGTGCGGTACCCCGAGAGCATGTCCCACTCGGGGCTGAAGCGCGGGTCCTTGTAGGCGTCGCGCACGCGCAGCGCCTTGCCCGTCCGCGCCACGTGGCCGGCGATGCCCTGGCCGACGCTCAGGTGGATGGAGCGGACGTCGCCGCCCTGGGTCACGCGAGAGACGAGCTGCTTGTCGTTCGCCTCGTCGAGCAGGTAGAGCGTGGCGCGGTCGGCCTCGAGCGCGTCGGTGATCTTCTGGAGGATCAGCTCGAGCAGCGCGTCGAGGTCGAGGGTGGCGCCGAGGGCGACGCCGACGTCCCGCAGCGCCTTGCTCACGCGCATTTCGCGCGCCAGCGCGGCCTCGATGTCCACCAGGCGGGCATCGAGCGCGCGGACGGGGTCGGACTTCATCGTCACGCTCCCATCCTATCAGCCTGGGGGTCTCCCCGGTCAGAGGCAACTTGTCACGGGCGGGTGCCTTTCCCGGGGCGGAACCGCGCCCGGCCGTGTGGCGTGGCTACCGCGTCTTCGTCGCCGCGATTACCACGTGCGGGTACGGCAGGATGTCCGGCACGCGGACCATCCGGACGCGAAAGCCCAGCTCGGTCAGCATCTCGCCCCACTCGCGGTGGTGCCGGTACGCGAGCGGCTCGTCGAAGCCGATCATGAGCCGGTCGAGCGCCTCGGTGAACAGCAGGCCGAAGAGCGGCTCGGTGGTGATGTCCTTCACGAGGAGCACCCCTCCGGGCACGAGCGCATCGCGCAGCCGCTCGAGCACCCGCCGCTGGTCCTCCGGGGGGAGGTGGTGCATCACGTCGAGGACGTACGCCGCGTCGAAGGGCCCCTCGAGCGGCGCGTCCCGGATGTCGCCGACGGCGAACGTGTGGTCGCGCAGCCCGAGCTGCTCGGCGACGCGCCGCGCCAGGCCGATGCGGCGCGCGTCGGGGTCCAGCCCGACGATGCGACGGCGGGGCTGGGTCTGCCCGAAGTAGGCGGCGAACAGGCCGAAGCCGCAGCCGACGTCGAGGATGCGCCCCTCGTCGGTCAGCAGGAGATCCATCACGCTGAGCAGCTTCGGGCGCAGGATCGAGAAGCGGATTCGCGAGTAGGCCCGCTCGACCAGCGGCAGCGCGCGCACGATGTTGGCGACGGCGGCGCTGCCGTAGACCTCCGGCGCGTCGAACGTCGGCCGCGCGAGCCTCGCGCGGAGCGAGAGCAGGGCGCGTCGCGGACGCGACGCAGGCGGCTCGGAGGCGGACGCGGGGCGCACGAGGCGTTACCCGTAGCACGGGGGGCAACGCCACTGCCGATCATGAATCCTTCGCGTTTCCACTGCGCGTAGCGCATGCGGCAACGTCGAACCCGTTCGTCTGGAGCCACCGATTGTAGGCCTCGTGCGCTCGCGAGTGCAGCGCCTCCTGGCCGTGGAAGCGCGCGATGTCCTAGTGGAGAACAGCGTTCCAGCCGCCACTTCCGCCATATTTGCCCAGGAAACCGTACCCGCCATCCAGCGCGAGGACGTCGTTGATGCTGCCGCCGTCCGGCAATGGCGAGCCGCCGTCGTTTCCGGCGAGGGCCTCGGCGCCGTTCCAGGTGCCGTTGATGAAGGAGTGATTGCCGGTGTCGTAGCCCGCCGTCACCGGGCCGGCGAAGTAGCCACCGCCTCCGAGGGCGCAAGTGCCGCCGTCCCCGAGGGGGCCGAGGATGCAATACGTGCACTGGATCCAGCCGTTCACGAGCCGCTTCTTGGCGCAATCGAGCGTGCCGGAAAGCGAGCAATAGTACGGATAACCGCCGATCCCCGCCTCGCCGATGGCCAGCTGGTTGGCGACGCCGGTCACGCTGCCACCCGACACCTGGAAGACGTCGCTGCACTTTTCGCTTATGAATTCACCCTGGCCCTGGACGACGCACTGTTTCGTGCCGTCGCCCGCCTGATTGAGCGTCATGCTCACGTTGCCCGTCACGGTCAGCGGGATGCCGAGCGCGATGCTTGACGAGTAGCTCCCGGTGAACGCGCCATCGTAGTGACCCGCCTTGCAGTCGCTGGGGACGATGTTCACGGGTGCGTCATAGCTGCCATCATAGCCGCCAAAGCCGCCCGAGGACGACCCGCTGGAGCCGCTGGAGCCGGACGACGAACCGCTGCTGCTGGAATCTGCCGCGTCGTCGCCAGGGCTCGATGACGCGGCGTCGAACCCGTCGTTGTTGCTCCCATTCCCGCACGCGATGAGCGCCGGAACCCACAGTCCACACACGAGGGCTCGGTATGAAGCACGCATTCGATCCTCCCAGGCTGTCGCGCGTCCGATCGGGCGCCGCCGTTGTGCGACGCGCGACTCCCTTCACGCCGAGACCAAATGTACCATAGCGATCCGATCCGGTCGAGGACCGCGGCGGTCAAGAAGTGTGACCGGGAACGAGTTCTAACGAGCGCTGGGCCCGTCGCCCCAGCTTCCCGGCAAGAAGACCCGTGGCCAGCGCGCGCCTGCCCTCGCATGATGTACGGTCAGGTGGCACCGCCATCACGTTCGTACATGGTAGGGTTCCGCTGAGATTCCGTGATCGCTGTCGGGGAAGGCGGCTTCCCACCTGCAAACCGGGCCATTTCCGCCAGCAAGATCAGAGGGTCGCGGCTGCTTCCTTCGTTCGCGAGACCGCGCAACGCGGTATCGACGCTCACGACGATTCGCTCGGGCTCGGCACCTTCGTGGCTGGCGAGGAACGATCGGGCAATCTCGGGCGCCGAGGCACCCGCGGCGTGCCCGGCTTCGACGGCGCGCTGCAGCTCCACCCAGTAGTCGCGCATCGCCCGGACGCCGGACTTGTCGGTGAGGGGGCCGTGTCCCGGCACGACGACGTCAACGTCCAGCGCGAGCAACATGCTGCACGCGCGGACCCAGTTCTCGAGCGGCCCTTCCCACATGATCGGGTGGCTGCCCACGAACAAGACGTCGCCGGTGAAGACGAGGCGGTTGGCCGGGACGTAGACCAGCGTGTCCCCGCGCGTGTGGGCCGGCCCCACCTGGATCAGGTGAACTTCCTTGTCGCCCACCGTCAGGACGAGGGAGCCCTCGAAGGTCTGCGTCGGAGCCCGCAACGTGACTTCGCCGAAGTCAAACGCGCCGAACGCGTCCACGATGAACGGCGCCGCGTCGAGCAACGCACCGGCTCGGCGGACGCCCAGGCGCTTCAGCAACGAAAGCGGCCAGCGTGCGATCGGTCCTGCGGCGCCGATCGCGCGCGCCCCGCGGACGAGCGCGTGCATGAGCTTTGGCGGGAGCTCGGTCATCTCCTCCGCCGTCGCGCGTGAGCTGATGATCCGGGCGTCGGGCAACGCCCGGTTCCCCCAACAGTGGTCGCCGTTGGCGTGGGTGTTGACCACTGCGTCGATGCGGGACGCGTCGTCCGTCGCTCGTCGCATCGTCGCCAACATTTGTTGCGTCAGGCGCATGTCGTAGAGCGTGTCGACGAGGAGCGATGCGCCGCCGCTGGTGATCAACCCGGCATTGCTGAAGCCCCAGCCTCCGCGCTGCAGGTACGCGTAGGCGCCGTCGCCGAGAGCCTCGAGCGTCGGACCGCTCACGCCCGCACCAGACGGTTGCTGAGCGAACCGATGCCGCTAGCCGAGATCTCCACGAGCGCGCCCTCCGGCAAGAACCGCCCGATCTCGAGCCCGCAGCCGTTGGGCACCGTTCCCGAGCCGATGACCTCGCCGGCATGCAGCGTCTCGCTGCGGCTGACGTACGAGATCACCTCGTCCCAGCGGTGGTGCATGTCGCGAGTGCTGCCGGTGCCCCATAGCTCGTGGTTCACCCGTGCTTCGAGGGTGAGCGCGTACGGGTCGGACAGCTCGTCGGGGGTCACGATGCACGGACCGAGGACGTTGCCCGTGTCGAAGTCCTTCCCCTTGGCGGGTCCGAGCATGCCGCGCATCTCTCGCTCCTGGAGATCGCGTGCCGTCATGTCGTTGAACAGCGTGTAGCCGAACACGTGCGACAGGGCGCGATCACGCGGAATGTCTTTGCCCGTTCGACCGATCACCACGGCGACCTCCGCCTCGTAGTCCATCAGCTTGGCTCCCTGCGGCCAGTGGACGTCGGCGCCGTCTCCGACGACGGAGAAGCGGTTGCACTTGTAGTAGGTCGGCTGCTCGTACCAGATACGCGGGATGCGGACCGCGCCCAGAGCGGCCGCAGCGCGGCCCAGCAGCCGTCCCACGCGAAGCTGTGCCATCCCGCGCATACCCTGGCGGTAGTGCTGCTCGAAGCACATCGCGTCCCGCAGCTGGCGCGGCTCCGGGATGGGCGCGAGCAACCGAACGTCGTGGCGCGCCAGACTCCGTTCGCCGCGAGCCACCAGCTCGCGTGCACGTTCGAGTCCAGGCTCACCCGCGTCGATCAAGGCCAGCATGCTGGCGAAGCCCGCGGACAGATCGATGACGCTATCCTCGGCGCTCAGCGCGCCCACGCGGGCCCCCCGCCCCTCGGTCTCGAACGTGACCAGCTTCATCGCGCGCTCCGGTGAACCATAACGTCCCGATCGGAGGCGGTACAGGACCGCCGTGGCCAGGGCGGGTGACCAGGCGATCTGTGCGATTGGAGTTCGATCGTTGGCCGCAGGCAGTCACACGACATGGCCGTGGCGGTCCTCGACCGTCACGGATCGGGACAGTATTGTTCAGGTCGACGGCGCAGCGAACCGCGCCACTTCAACCGAAAGGCTCTACGCCATGCACCGCCTCGCAAGCTCTAGCGTCCTTCTCTTGGGCACGGCCCTCGCCAGCGCGTCCTGCTCCTCGACGACTTCGCCCCCTAACGGGCCCGCGACGTCGTGCCAGCAGGGGAAGCTCCTGATCGCCGGCCAGTGCGTGACCCCGACGTCCGCCTGGACCGAGATCAAGCCCGGGGGCACCACGACCTGCCTGCGGGGAGATCCATACTCGTTTTTCGTGCATCAGGGGACATCGAACAAGCTCCTCATCTACTTCGCGTTCGGCGGCTTCTGCTATAACGCCCAGCTCTGTGCGGTCGGCTCGCCGAACTGCGTTCCGACGATCAACGTGGACACGAACTCGTTGGCCAACACGTCGGGCATCTTCGACCTCAACCGCCCGGACAATCCCTTCAAGGACTGGTCCTGGGTCTACGTTCCCGAGTGCACGGCCGACTTCGAGTGGGGCAACAACGCCCCGAACTACCCGGCCACGGGCGGGTCGCCGGCCATCACCGTCCACCACAACGGATTCGTCAACGTCACCGCCGTGCGGGACTGGATCTACCAGAATTTCACCTCGCCGGACCGGATCTTCGTGTCGGGGAGCAGCGGCGGAGGCGATGCGGCGCTTCTTCACTACTCGTACCTCCGCCATCACTATGCGAACGTGGCGAACTGGACGCTCCTGGCAGATTCGTCGTTCGGTGTCACCACAGATCAGTTTACCACGACGGGCATCAGCAACTGGAAGGCGTACGACAATCGGCCGATGTGGATTCCGGCGCTCGCCAACGCCACGCCGGCGCAGTCCACCTGGGACTTCTCCGAGATCCAGGCTTCTCAGTACCACCAGAACGCCGTCATCGCGGAGTTCGGTACGTCCTACGACACGCTGGAGACCATCACCTACGGTATCATGGGCGGCACCCAGTCCGATTGGCACGCCAAGATGGAGGCACACCTCCAGAACGTCTCGGGACAGGCGCCCGGCTTCCGGTACCTGGTCGCGCAGGGCACGGCCCACGTCGTCTTGAACCAGGGCAGCTTCTACCAGTACCAGGTGAACGGCACGACCCTGCGCGACTGGGTGGCCAAACTGGCCAACGGGGAGGACGTGACGAGTGCTCAATGCGTCGACAGCAGCACCAGCAACTGCAAAGTGGCTCCGCAGCTGCCGGCCCTGGACGGCGGGAGCGCCGGCGTGGTCGAGTCGCAAATCCTCTGCCTCGGCAACACCGAGTGCAACCAAGGCGAGCAGTGCTGCGCAAACGTAGCCTCCAAGTCTGCCGGCTGCGTGAGTGGCGCCTCTTGCCCCCCCGGGGGACTGCAACTCTGCATGGACAATTCCGAGTGCACCTCGAACACGTGCACGCAGTTGCCCGTGCAGGGGGCCACGCTCGGAGTGTGCCAGTGAACCTCGCCGCCGCCGACTCGACGCAAGCACCTCGATAGGAGAAAGACGCCACCATGGAGTACTTCACTGCACGGCAGCTCGTGATTTCCTGGCTCGTCGGGTTCGTCGTGGCCGGCTTCGCTCTGTCAGTGAAGCAGAAGCGAACGTCCGAGCAGTCGTGCTGGGGTTGGAGTCCCTGGCAGAATGAGATCGCGATCTGGAACCTCGGCGGGATCGTCATGTTGCTCGGAGTGCTCTGGAGCCAAAAAGGCGTGGAGCCGGCCTTGTTGCCGGGTCTGTTCGTCCTGTCGTTGGCGTTCTCGATCAATCACATCGTTGCGCTTCTTCGCCACCGGGACCGCCGCTATCCGACGAACATCGCCGCCGCGTTCTTCAACGGCGTCGGAGTGGTGGCTATTCTGATCCACTTCGCCATCGACAAGTGAGGGCGATCGCGTGCGCCGGGGTTCGAGCGATGACCTCGGCCTGCGCGCTCGGCCTGGATCCGGCGGCGGGGGGCCGAGGGGGCGCCATCCTGGCTAAGTCAGCGTCGCGACGACCTTTTTCCATCCGTGCCGGAAGGGCCGTGGGCCCGGTGGCCGTGGGAGGCTCGCCCATGTGCTAGAGTCATGCCTCGTTGCTCACGGGCGGAACATGACGCAGCGCACGCGCAAGTTCCTCGACCACGACGCCTCGGTGATACCGACGCATTTTCCGCGTCTGATGACCGAGGTTGCGGTCGAGCAAGGGGCTGACCGCGCAGCGTTGCTCGAAGAGACCGGCATCAGCCCCGTGATGTTCGAGAGCCCGGACGCCCGGATCTCCGCCCGGCAATACTCGCGCCTGGCCAGCAACGCGCTTCGCCTCACCGGGAATTCGGGCATCGGCATCGACATGGGGCGTCGTGTGCAGCTTCCGAACCTGGGCATGCTGGGCCTCGCCGCGATGAGCAGCCCAGACCTCAAGTCGGCTCTGGAGCTCGGCATTCGATACTACCGGATGCTTGCTCCCTTCTGGGACCTGTCGCTGGACGTGGAGGGAACCTTTGTCCGGGTGAACGCTCGGGAAGCGATCTCTCTCCATCCGCTGCATCAGCTGGCTACCGAGGTTCTCCTCGCCACGTTCCTGAGCCTCAGCCGCGGGTTGCTCGGAAGGGACGTGCCGTGTCGCGAAGTGAGGCTCGACTATCCGGAGCCACCTCACGCCGCGCGCTACGCCGAGATCCTCGGGCCCGCGCCGGTTCTCTTCGCGCAACCGCTCACCCAGATCGTCGTGGACGCCGCGATCCTGGACGAGAAGCTGTCTTCGTCCGACCCTGCCACCGCACGCCTCGCCGAGCGCCAGTGCGCGACGAGCCTGTCGCCGTCCGTCTCGCCGGAGGGTCTCCTCGCCCAGGTTCGCCGACTGCTCGAGACGAAGCCGGGACGATACCCGGGGCCGGACAATCTGGCCGAGGCGCTGCGGACGAGCCCGCGGACGCTGCGGCGAAGCCTCGACGAGATGGGCACCTCGTATCAGTCGCTCGTGGACACGGCTCGGTGTAAGCACGCCACGGAGCTGCTCACGGGCACGAACCTGAGCATCAACGAGATCGCCGAACGCCTCGGATTCTCGGACGGCCGGGTTCTGCGGCGGGCGTTCAAGCGCTGGACCGGACGCACCGCTGCGGAGTACCGACAGGAGCAGGGGGCGTCGTTGCCCAGCGGGCGCGCGCCGCACTGAACCTCTGCGCGAGTGGCTTCTTCGGCCATAGGGCCAGGAACATGGACATGTGACCGATGTGGTCACACGATTTGGCCACGGAGGTCCTCGACCGTCACGGACCCGGACCGTAGTATTCCTGCAGCGTTGGCGAAACCAGCGCTCTATATTGCTTTCTTCTTTCAGGAGCTTACTCATGCTTAAGCAACCGCTTGCGCTCGCGCTTGCGCTCGTCCTGCCTGCGGCCTGCGGCTCGTCCTCGGCCGGCGGCCCGCCCCGAAGTAGCGACGGTGGGGGCGGGCCAAGCAACGTTATCTCTCCCGTGTCGGACGCCAGCGGCGTCGGGAACGTCAAAGGGTCGTGCGGGCAGCTCGGGGCGGTCCTCGGCGGCGCCCCCAGCTCATGCGCGGCGGGACAGACTTGCTGCACGACGGTGTCGGTCGCCAACTTTTCGGCTTCGTCGAGCTGCGTGCCCATTGGCCAGTGCAGCGGAGTCCTCTCGAACGAATGCTACGGCGCGACCAACTGCTCCGGCGGCGCCGTCTGCTGCGCGGGAGCGGCTACGACGGACGCGTCGACGGAGGCCGGGGGCGGCGGGATCGGCGGCCTGGCTTCCTCGCTCGACACGACCTGTCAGCCGGCCTGCGAGCCCGGCCAACGGCAGGCATGCGCGTCCGACGCGGAGTGCCCCGCCGGGCAGGTGTGCAGCGCGGCCGCGGCTGGAGGTGGGGGCGCCTCCGGAGGCGGGGTGAGGGTCTGCGCAGCACCGCCGCCCGATGGCGGGTCGGCGGACTCCGCGGGCGGCGACGCGTCGGGTGAGTGAGGTCAATCGACCATGACCTGCGATGATACTCTTATATTAGCTCGGAGGATATCTTACATGAATTATCATACTCTTATCATGTCGCGCGTCGCAATCGGTGTGTTCGTGCTGGCGGCCGCGTGCGGCTCCGTGGCGTGCAGCGGCGGTGCGTCGGCCGCGGCGACGGGCGGGGTCGACGCGGCGGTCGAAGCCTCGCCCGGCCCGAGCTACACGGCGCAGCCCGGCAGCGATCTACCGATTCCGTCGGTGGCCGACGGCTTCCAGATCGTGACGCCGGATTACGATCCGAACAACGTCAACGCTTCGAAGATGGTGGTTGACCCAGGCGGCGAGATCTTCCTCTGCTACTACGTCACGTTGCCCAACGACGCCGAGTTCGACGTGGGCTCGTTCCAGTCGTGGATGTCGCCGGGAAGCAGCCACCACTTCATCGTCTACCAGCAGGCGGCAGGCAACGGAACGAACGGCGCGGGGCTGCCCGTGATCGCGCAGCCCAGCGGGACCATCCAGGACTGCCCGACGGCCACGGGCAACTGGCTCTACGCCACCTCCACCCCGGGCGAGGTCATCACATCGACCATGCCCGACGGCGTCGGTCTGCCGTTCCCGGCGGGTCAGGCGATCGTCCTCAACATGCACTTCATCAACGCCGGGACGACCACGGTCTATCCCAAGGTGAAGTTCAACATCTTGCGCGCCAAGAACGTCCAGTACAAGGCGGCCGCGCTCGTGTCGTTCAACCGGAGCATCAACGTCCCGGCTGCCTCGGCGAGCGGCCCCGGGACGCAGACGGTCAACGGCACCTGCACCGTCCCCGCGGGCTCGAAGGTCTTCTCGATGAGCACGCACACCCACAAGCACGCGACGGCGGCCGTCGTGAACTTCGTCCGCGGGGGCACCACGACCGAGATCGTGCACACTGGCTCCGCGACGGCATACCCTCCCATGCAGCGAACCGGAACCGGGACGGACTGGGAGCATCCGGGCGTCTCCCTGTGGCCGGGGCCGGAGTTCTTGACGACGCAGGACGGCGACGCCTTCACGTACAGCTGCGCTTACGTGAACACCGCCTCGACCCCGGTGACCGTGGGAGAGACGGCGGCCAGCAACGAGATGTGCATGATGGTCGGGTACTTCTACCCGGCCGCCTCGGTCTCCTGCCAGGACACGGCTTCGACGAATTGATCCGGGCGCCGCCCAACGGGCGGAACGCCCGGGATCTCCACGGCTTCCCGCGGTAAGATCGGCATCGCCGATGCACGACGACAAAGTCGAGAGCCTGCGGATCGTGACGCGCGGTTACGAGGTGGCGTCCAGTGGGACCATCTCCCCCTCGCAGTTCCTGAGGTACTTCGAGCACCTGCGCTGGAGGACGATCTCGGGATCCGGGAAGCTCCCGCTCCGGCGCTTCTGGCCCCTCGGCGTCGTTCGATCGCAGGTGCTGGAGATCCATCGCCCCGTGAGCTTCGACGTGGAGATCGAGATCACGATGTGGCTCAGCCGCGTCGGCCGGACCAGCATGACCTTCTCGCACGACATGGTGCGGGTCACGGACGGCAAGCTGGTCGGGCGGAGCACCGCGACGATCGTCGCGCTCGACTCGAAGCGGCGACCCTCGCCGATCGGCGAGGGTGCCCGAGCGTACCTCCTCGAGCGAGAAGGAATCGCGGCGGAGCGGCTGGAGACCGAGCCGCCGGAAGATGCATGGGAGCGCGCCGTGGACGTGCGTCCGAGCGACCACGATCTGCAGCAGCACGTCAACCATGCGCGCTACGCCGACTTCGTGGAGGACACGCGCTGGTTCTGTGCGCAGGCGGGTGGCTATGGCCCCGGCGAGTGGGACGGCCCGTGCGGCACCCTGTCCATCGCGTACGAGCAGGAGGCGCGCGTGGGGGACGGACTCGTGGCGCGAACGTGGCGCACCCCAGGGCGCGAGCGCTCGCTGGACTTTGCACTGGTGAAGCCCGGGGGCGTCGCAACGCGCGCGCGGCTCGAGCTCGCGCGCGCAGCACTCTACGAAAGCGCGTGAGGCTCAACTCTCGGCACGGGTCTTCAACGCCTGATTCATCGATTCGAAGTGGCGCGCCGTCCCGCTCAAGAAGAGGGAGGCGACCGGCGTCAAAAGCCCATATTCCACCGCACCGTGGATCATGACGGTGCTCTTACCGGCATGGGCTGGCTCGATGACGAAGTAATGTTCGGTGTCGAGAATCCCTGGAAAGCGCGGGAACCCGAGCCAACGCAGCTCCCGCGGCGGCTCGACAACCAAGAGCTTGGGGAAGAACGTGTATGCTCGCGAACCCTTGGGAGCGAAACGAATCTTGAGACGCCTGCCTTTCTGCACGGTTCCCTCGGCTCGCACGATCATCGGATTCCACTGCCCGTATGCGCGTAGATCGGTCAGGACTTCCCAGACACGAGCAGGTGTGGCGTTTATTTCAATGGAGGTCGACATCTCGGCACGAAAAATCGACACGGGGATCCTCCTTGGGCAAGCTCGAGTGAAACCACACGGGGCACGACAGCGTGCGGCCGCATGCGCAGGCCGGCGTCTGATTGCGCGAGAGTGGAGGTCGCCCCTTTGTTAAACGAGTCTTTCGCCGAAAATACGCTTGTACTCGTACTTGTCATGCGCCGCGATGGCCGTGACGGTCCCTTTGCCGTTACGAATAGCCAGTCGGATCTGGTCGATGGACGCCATGGCTGCGGAATAATCCTCGTGTGCCACGCGCCTGAAGACCCGGACACCGATGGGCGCACGCTCGAGCTCCTGCTTCACGTAGTAGGCATCACCGCAGTGCAGTACCCAGCCGTTTCCCGTATCGACCGCCACGCCGCAATGGCCCCTCGAGTGCCCGTTCAGAGGGACCATCACAATCTCCGGGGGCAAGCCGGGAAGTTCGTGAATGCACCGCACGCCAAACCATTCTTCATTCGAAGTCACATCGTGAGTAACCCACTTGGGACCGTGCGCGAAGTGACACTTCCGGTAGCGCTGCTTCTCCATCAGGTTGCGAGGGTTCAGGACTGCGTCTCTTTCCGCGGACATCACGTGTACCGACGCATCGGGAAAGTCTGGGAGCCCGCCCGCGTGGTCGCGATCGAGGTGAGTGCAGATGATGTGCCTGACGTCCTTGGTCGAAAAGCCCAGCTTCTGGACCTGACGGACCGCGGGGAGCTTTGGATTCGACTCGGCGTTCAGCAACAACAGGTTCGGGAGGCCGAGACGGCTCCCATCCTCCATGTCCTTCGTGCCGAGCCCGCAGTCCACGAGAATCAACTGCTCGCCAGCCTCGATCAGCATGCACAAGCACGGAGTCACGCTCAGTGCTGGGACTAAGGTCGACGCAAAGCGCGGATGGAACGTTCCGCAGTTCAAGTAGTGAATCTTCAACTTCATCTCGGCCTCCCACGTCCTGGCACGCACGGCACTGCATCGAACCGCCGTGGCCGTCGCCTATGACTCACCGGATGCCGCCACAGGCGGCCTACGGCCCAACGTTCGACACCTTTCCCTCGTTGACCAGCGTCGCGATCCAGTCCGTGAGCTTGATCGTGCCCGCGTCGGGAGGCGCTCCGCCGTCGGGCTCCAGCAGCGACGCGGTCACGTTCGTGCTGTTGGCGTCGAGGGTCGCTGTGGTCTCGACGGAGGTGTGCTGCGTGCCTGCGTAGAGGAACGCGCCCCAGTTCGGCGCGCCGGCGAGCTTCATCTCGGCGTCCTGGAGCCCCGCCTGGTACGTGGCTCCGGGAAGCGTGGAGGTGGGCAGGGCGCTGTCCACGCAGTTGCCGGGGTTGCCGTAGCCGAAGAAGAGGCCCATGATCTGGTCCTGCGTCGACGAAACCAGGCCGAACGGCATCGTCGGATAGGTCTTGGTCAGGTGCTTGGTGAAGTCGGTGAAGTAACTGTTCGGATTCGAGCAGTCGCTGCCGCAATCGGCGAGGGCCCCGTCCTTCCCCCAGAGACCCGCGAGCTGAGTCTGCGCGCAATTGGCCACGTACGGCGCCTCCAGGGGCGGGCCGGAATCGCCCAGCAGGTAGACCGATGTGGATCCTCCGAAGGCCCGGGTAGTTTGCACGTAGTTCGCCACCGCGCCGTAGGCCCCGGCGCTGGAACCCGACAGGAGCACCTTCGTGGTTCCGGGGAACGTCGGGACGATCCGCTCGAGGTCGAGGTGGACGTCGGTGTATCCGACGAACTTCTGCGGCCCCACGTTGGGGACCATCCCATTCGGGTTGGCGCCGGAGAAGATGTCTCCGGTGCAGTACGGGATGTAGACCATGTTCCAGCCGGCGACCGGGTTCGCCGCATCGCCGCGGTTGAACAGTCCGGTGTCAGGCATAGACGGCGCGCTCCCGGAGTGCGCCTTCCAGCTGGTGAACTCGGAGGCGCCGAAGGTCACCGGGGTCGCAATCGCGGAGCAAAAGAACTGGTCCATGCAGGCCCCGCCGGCTTCGAAGTAGATCATCAGCTTGTCGGACGGCGGCGAGGCGAGGCTCACAGCGAAGCCGGTATCCGACCCGTCGCGGCAGTAGGCCCCCGCGACCGGCGCCCACACCCACTCGTTGGGCTTGAGACCCGCGACCGGCGCCGTGCTTCCCCCCTCGCCGCCCGCGCTAGCCCCGTCGACACCTGCATCGCCGGAAGACGGGGCTGCGCTGCTGCTCGAGCTTCCGCACCCGGCGGCCACCGCAGCGATGGAGAGGGAGAGCGCGAGGGACGAAGCGAGGGTGAAGGGCCGAAGCTTGGAAGAGTTCATGGGGACAGATCTCCTTAAGGCAGGTTTGGCGCGACAACTGCACCCGTGGACACTGGAACGGTGCGCGCCAAGAAGTCAAGCTGATCCCTCGACACGATGGCATGTGGCTCGCCCGTGTAGATGTCGAAGTGATCGTACGGATAGATCTTCAGTTCGCAGTGGGGGGAGGACTTTGCGTACCGGATTGCCCGCCCTGCCGGCGCCACGGAGTCATTCTCACACACGCAAACCAGCATGGGTGCCGTGATCTTGGCCAGGTTCTTGCCGGGGCGCCAGAACGCAATCTGCACGCCGAACGCCGCGTTCACGCCGGCAATCAGCACCGTGCCCGATGGGAACAAGAGGGATCCTGTCATCTGCGAAATCGCGAATGGCTCGTCCGTGTCCGATGTCGTCACGTTGTCCCCCAACTCGACTCGACCGGCGAACAGCCGGTGGAGGCGCGAGAGCTGCCGCGACATCCGGGTCCCGGGCGGAAGCAGCGCAAACACGCTCTGCACAGTGCCGTCCGCCGTCATCAGTGCGGGAGCGCCCCGGGGGCCGGCAAGGGGTACCAGCACCGGCGGTCTCCCCAGGAGACGTGCGACGCTGTCGGCCAGCGCAAGAAGCCCAATGCCGAGTTGGCTGGATGGCGAAAGATGGCGGGCGGAAGCGAGTCCGTCCGTGAACGGACACTGGATGATGGACGCGGAGATGTCATCGCGACGACTTGCGAGGTCGATCACGTGACCCCCTGCGAGCGAAGTGCCCCAGAGGATCAATCGCGACGGATCCACGCCATCGAGCGTCCTTCCGTATTCGATGGCCGCTTCGATGTCACGCTGCTGCTCGTGCACCACCAGCAGGTGGCGAGGCTCCCCGTCGCTACGGCCGAAGTGCCGGTAGTCGAAGGTCAGCGCGGCGTATCCAGCTTCAGCGAACCTCCGCGCGAATGCGTCGATGTGCATCTCGTAGACGCCACCCAACCCGGTCACCAGGATCATCAGTGGCGCCGGCACCGCGGCCTGGGGCCTCACGAAGAGACCGCGACAGCGAACGCCCTGGGAGAGAAACTCCACCTCTCGCTCCACGGTGGGGAGCGGCAGATGCCCTTCGCTCGAGGGGATTGACCGCGCGTGCTCGTGAGGTTGCGGGAATGGAACGGGGGACCGCGCGCTCATCCCTTCGGATTAGGAGCCGGAGCGACCTCCGTCCAGGACCATGATGGCCAGTCCCCATGACTTCGGACGCCATGACGCGCCGCCGCGACGTTCCGATGCTGCCGGCGGCGACGTCGCCGCCCGAACGTGGGCGAACCTCAGCCACGACCAAGGAGGCGTGTCATCTGCATGACCTGCCATCGAGCGCCAGCCGAGCCGCCGCCCCGAGGACACCTCCCTCGTCGTTCGAACGGCCGGTGTGCTCAGGCCGCAGGAGTCCCGAGAAGCCTGAGTGATTCGGTGACGAGGCGTTCGGCCTCTTCGATGGGCCCGTCGTGCATCACGGTGCGGTCGGGCCGCACGACGAGGCACCACCCGCGCTCCATCATGTCTGGCAGGCGGACCGTGCGGCCTCCGGCCTGCGACCACTGGCGCTCCGTCGACTCGGACAGCGCCGGATCCCCACCGAGCCCGACGAGCGCGAGCTCCGGGCCGAGCAAGTCGTCACTGAGCTGGACGACTCCTGCGTCCGATCGAACGACCGACTGCGGGAACCATGATCCGCGCCGACCGCCTCTCCCGCCGCGGACGAACAGGCCCTGGACGAAGGCGTTCTTCGGCTTGATTCCGAGCTCCTCGAAGTAGTTCCGCACGGGCGGGATGCGCCGCAGGAGCGCCATGCTGCCGTGGACGATCACCGCGCGGACGTGGTCGCGTGGCATGACGAGCTGTCCCATGAGCTTGGCGAGGCGGATCATCTTCACGGCGTGCGGGCGTCGCTCCTGATCGTAGGTGTCGAGGATCGCCTCGGACGCGCGCCCTCGCACGACCCACGCGAGCTTCCACGCGAGGTTCGCGGCGTCGCGCAGTCCGGCCACCAGGCCCTGACCGATGAACGGGGGCGTGACGTGCGCCGCGTCGCCGGCGAGGAAGACGCGCCCCTTGCTGAAGCGCTTGCACGCGCGCGCGTGGAACCGGTAGACCGCCTTGCGCTCGATCCGGATCTCGTCGGCCTTCGCCCAGGGCTCCAGCAGACGGGCGATGGTCGAGTCCTTTTCCATCTCCTCCCGCGTCTCGCCGGGTTCGAGCATGAACTCCCATCGCGTGCGGCCTCCCGGCGCGACCATGTGCGGCGTCGGCCGGTCGGGATTGCACAGGAACTCGACGTCGTCGATGTTCTCCGGAACGCCGGCGGCGTCGACGATCAACCAGTCCTCGCCGTATGTCTCGCCTTCGAAGTCCAGGTCGATCGCCGTGCGGACGTTCGAGCTCGCGCCGTCGGCGCCGACGAGATAGCGGGCGCGCACGACCTCTTCGAACCCCGCGCTCGTTCGCAGTACGACGCGGACGCCGTCGCGGTCCTCGTCGAATCGAACCATCTCGACGCCGGTGCGCGCGGTCACGCTGGGCTGTCGCTCGGCGTACGTGCGCAGCGCACGCTCGAGCTCCGGCTGGAAGAAGGTGACCAGCTTCGGATGGCCGTCGATGGTCCCCGCGGTGTTGACCCGGCCGAACTCGCCGAAATGCGGGCTGCGCATCCGCACCTGCGGGATGACGACCTTGGCGAACGCGTCCTCCGGGAGCCCGACCATCTGCAGGATGCGCAGCGCCTCGTTGTCGAGCGCGATCGCGCGCGGCGCCATCCAGATGTCGGGCAGCTTGTCGACCACGAGCGTTCGGACGCCGTAGCGCCCGAGGAGCCCCGCGATCGCCGCGCCGACAGGGCCGTACCCGACGATCAGCACGTCGACTTGGTCCGGAAGAGACATCATGACGGCTCCGCCACGATGCGGTTTCGTTGCACGCCGAGGTCGATCCGCCCGTCGGCGGTGCGGATGCGCGCCTCGACGACGTCGCCCGGCTTCAGGTACCGGGTGCGCTTCGCCTGCATGCTCATGAAGACGTTCCACTTCGTCTTCTCCGGCAAGAGGGCCGCAAGGCGCTGCTTGGCGGGTGACGGCACCGCGAGCGCGCACCCCGCCGGCGTCCCCGTGGAGAGCAGATCGCCGGCCTCGAAGTCCTGGACGCGCGACAGCTCGGTCAGCGTCTCGGCAGGCCCGTAGACGAGGTTCGAGGTCGTGTCGTCTTGCCGGACCTCTCCGTTGACGGTCAGCGTGAGCCGGAGCTCGCGCAGCAGGCCGATGTCGCTCGTGTCGAGCAGCGCCAGGTACGGGCCGACGGGACCGAACGTGCGGAACGACTTTCCCTTGTAGAACTGCATCTGCGGGATTTGCACGTCGCGCGCCGAGTAGTCGTTCACGATCACGGCCCCGGCGACGAACTCGTGCAGGTTGCCGTCGGTGACGTCGACCGGCCCCCGGATGGCGCGCCGCAGGACCAGCCCCAGCTCGATCTCGTAGTCGAGGAACCGGACGCTCCTGGGCCGGATTACGTCGCTGTCCGCCGACACGATGCAGCTCGGCGCCTTGGTGAAGATCATGTTGAAGGTCTTCGCATCGGGGTCCATGCCCGACTCGATCATGTGCTGGCGGTAGTTCGCGCCCTGGCAGACGAACTGCTGGCTCGGCGTCACCGGCGAGAGGATCGCGACGTCTTCCAGGCCTACTGTGTCGCCCTCGAGCGGGGCCAGCTCGCGCGTGGCGGTCCCGCGAATCAGATCCCCGGTCGTGGCGAAGTCCCCCGGGATCAGCGTGATCCGCCGCTCGCGCAGGACGCCCCAATGGATGCGGTCGCGTTGTTGGAAGCGGACAACGTGGATGGTCATGGGAACGTCTCCGAAGGCACCCGGGGGATCAACCGAAGAGGCGGGCGAGTGTGAGCACCTTGTCCAGCGTGAGGTCCGGGCTGCGGCGCAGGTTGCGCACGGCCGCCACCATCGCCGCCGGAGAGAAGTGCGGCCGCGTGAAGGCGCGCGGCATCGGCTGGCCCCACTGCCACATGGCCTCGCGGCTCACCGGGTGCACGCCCATCGGGTGATCGGCGGTGAACACGTCGCCGTCGCAGTAGTGCTCGTGCTTGTCGCCCCAGGGGTCCTGCCAGTAGTCGAAGATCTGGCTACCCAGGATGTGGCGCCCGATGCCCCAGGCGTGGGTCCAGCCTTTCTCGCGCAGGACCCGCTGGCCCATTCCGACGGCGTCCGCATCGACGAGCTCGTACGCGCTGTGGCTGTAGAGGGGCATGAAGCCCTGGGCGAGCGCCAGGGTGTGGTGATCGGCCGGCGTGTCGCCGAGATCGAGCCGCATGAAAGCCACCGCAGGCTGCCCGTCCGGCAGGACCTGCACGTCGCTCGGGATGAATCCGAGGTGCTGCGTGTACCAGGCGCAGGTTGCCTGGTAGTCGGCCACTTCGAGCACGACGTGGCCCAGGCGAATCACCTCCGGCGGCGTGGTGGGCGGCCGCTGTGTGTGGTTGATGCGCTTGCGCTCGTGGCCCACGTTGAACGTGAGCGGCTTGCGCGTGGGGATCTCCTCGGCTGGCGCCTGCCCGTGGATGACCTCGACCGTGAACCCCGACGGATCGCGCAGCGTCACGACCTCACCGCCGCCGGGATGGGGGCTGCGCTCGATGCCGCTCGCCCCGTCGACGCGCGCGAGCCGCTCGAGCTCCTCGCGCGTGCGCACCGAGAAGCCCGCGCCGACGAATCGTGCCCGCGGCGCGCGATGGACGCGATAGCAGTACGGCGTGGGCGCGGTCCCGCGCATCGTGAGCACGTCGTGGGTTCGGCTCGCGGGCAAGAGGCCGAAGTCCGTGAGGAAGTCCTCTGCGGGTCGAAGGTCGGGGCGCTCGAAGAGGAGGTGCGCGAGGGCCGACGCTCTTGCGGTGGGGTTCGGATGCCGTCGCGGCTGCGCCGTCTTCAGCTCGACCATGCGGAAGCTCCTTGGCTGCCCTGTGCGTGGGGGCGATGAGCCAAGCATTGTCATAAAGAACAGAAACGTCAAGTTGACGATTGTGTTTACTATGACAATGCTGTGCCGGAGGCCATGACGACGCACAAGGCACGGAGAAAGCTGGATCACCGCACGCGCGTGGGGCGAGAGCGCAGCGCGCGCACCGAGACGCGGATCCTCGAGGCGGCCCTCCGGGTGTTCGCCGACATGGGCCCCGACGCGCCGACGATCGACGACTTCGTCCAGGCCGCCGGCATCTCGCGCGGCACGTTCTACAACCACTTCGACAGCGTCGAAGAGCTGCTCGCCGCCACGTCCGAGTGGACCACGCGCGAGAGCCTCGAGGCCATCGAGAAGGCGATCGAGGGCCTCGAGGGGCCCGCGCTCCGCTTCGGCGTCGGGCTCCGGCTCTTCTTCGCCAAGGCCCAAGCGGATCCGGTCTGGAGCACCTTCGTCGGACGCGTGTGGAAGGTGGGGGGGTTCGAGCTGCCCGCGCGCGATTTCGTGCAAGGGCTTCGTCTCGGCATCTTCCGCGTGTCGGGTTCGGAGGCCGCGCGAGACCTCCTCTTCGGCGGCATCCGGGAGGCCCTGCTGCGAATGGGAAGCGGACGAATCCCGGCGGGTTACGGCGCCCAGATGACGGAGCTGTGTCTGCAGGCCCTCGGCACCGACGCGCGGCGAATCGCGGCCGTCATGAGCCACGAGCTGCCTGGTCGCGGAACGCCTCGACGCCGACGGTGAGGTCAGACGAGGGGCAGCGCCCCCCGCGCTCCCGGCCGCGCCGTGGCGGTCGTCGCCCTGTCAGGGCACGTTGATCTGCACGGTGACATCGCTCCCCGCCGCCGAGCATCGACCCGCGCCGCGCCCCTCGAGGGCCGTAGCCACGCAGGCGCAGGACACGTCGCTGTAGCAGGCGGACGGGATCGGGATGCAGGCGTGGAAGTCAACGCCGGGTGCCGGTCGTTCGACGGCGATCTCAGCGCGCCCGGAGGGATTCGAACCCCCGACCTATGGCTTCGAAGGCCAGATACTGATGGGTGCACCGAAGTGCATGACGGTGCAAACGGCCTGGAAAGCGGTGCCGAGGATACTGCCGAGGGTGCACTGGAGTGCACCAACGGTGCAGTTTCGGACGATCGCGGTAAGCTCCGCGGTAAGGCCGCGGTAAGCGTTCAGCGGGCGATCGACCTGCTCGATACCGGGGATCTCGATGGGGCCCGGAACATCCTTGCGGACCTACTCGGATCGCCATGATCGGCGCAGTTCCAGCAGGTGCTGGAGACGAGCATCGATTTACGCTGGTTCTCGGCCGCGCCAAGCGCGATCGCAACCAATCTGAATCGGAAGTCTTTCCGGGGCCTTCCGGTCCGAAATCCCCGCGTCCCTGCCGATCGCGAGGTCGCGCTATCGCGCGATCAGCTCCATCTTGTCACCTGGGCGGTGGGGCACCTCGTGGCGCTGGCCGAGCCGGACGAGATGAAGCTCGCGTGTAAGAAATGGCGTCTTGGCGACCTCCCACTGCTCCCGGACGCGTGGCCCCTCGTCGTCGCAGAGTCGACCCGCGCGCAGTTTGAAAACCGCCGAACTCGCAAGG
>PLYU01000010.1 GCA_003153495.1 Myxococcales bacterium | reverse complement strand
TCACGCTGCGCGAACCCTGGAGCCCCGTGGAGACCTGATGTTTCGAGTCGTAGACGTCTCCCCAAATATTCGTCCCCGCCCGCATCTCTTCCGGATCTCCCGGCTTCGCCGGTCGGACATCGAAGTTCATGTGTAGGTGTCGGTTCTGCGACCAGTACTTCAGGATCTGCTTGCTGAGATGGTTGCTCGCCCCCTGCAACTTGTTCTTCAACTCCTGGGTCCGAGTCACGGCCAGTAGCTTGTCGAGATCCAGCCGTGCCAGCTCGATTAGGCCGAGGAGCGGATGGTCCGAAGGTCGCAGCTTGCCTTCGGTCTTCCGCTTCTTCAGGGCCTCGACATTGTCGTGCCCAAGCATCTGGTAGTACTCATCGAAGTATAGGAACTTCGGAAAGTGCGGCTTGAGGAGTGTTTCCCAGATGTGCATACTCAGTCTTGGACTCTTCTGAAGGTCCACTAGCCGAGCCCGGAGGGCCTTCGCCTGCTCGCTCTCCGCGAGAGCCTTGCTCCTCTCGATTGCGGTTGCCTTCTGCGTCTCGTCCGTCAGCAGATTTGCTTCGGCTAGCGCCGCAGCAACAGCTTGCTGCTGCTTCTGGCTGCTCTCTGTTAGGAATCCAGCGAGCCGTACCAGTGTCTCTTTCGACGCCGCATCCTTCTTCACCGGCTCTGGCAGTTCGAAACTCTCGACGAGGAACTTGACGATTGCTGACTCGTCGACCGGAACGCTCACGTAGAAGACGCTCTTACTGGCTTCGTCCTTGCCGTAGGCCTTCGACAACACGACCTCAGGCTTCTTCAAGGCCGCGCCCCCGTATTCGGCCCGCACGGCCTCCAGCTCTGGAGGGTCGAGCGCGAAGGTCGCCTCCACGACTTCAGCAGGATCACGGCGTCCCGACTCGACGTCTTGCTGGTAGTTCTCGACGTCGGCGCGCGGGTAGTCGTACGTAACGTCAAACTCGCCGTCCCCCTCGACAATGGGGTTCAGGCGGTAGAGAGCCTGGAGAATGGCCGTCTTGCCCGCCTCGTTCTTCCCCACGAGGCACGTCACGCTCCCGGTCCCGAACTCGTTCGAGTCCCAGACCGACTTGAACTCCTTAATGTGAACGCTCTTGAGCTTCATGGGGTCCGTTTCGTCGTTGAGTGGTAGGTCGCCGACACGCGAACGTGCCTGAGAATGGGTCCGGAACTCTACGCCCTCGGACTCGGCGCTGTCGATCGATTCCGACCGCCCTCATCGAGCCGAAACCGTCCCAAAAGGGTCCCTTCGTCAACGTTGCCAGGGACCCCAGGACCCCGTCGGGAAGCCTCGCAGCTCGGCGGCGCGAGTCTTGAGCTCTGCGAGTGCGAACGCCAGCCGATGCTCGAACAGGGCCTTCAACCGCCTGTCTACTTCCGGAGGCACCTCGACCTGAGCGGCAGAAGGTCAAGCGGGCCAGGGGGTGATGGTCCGGTACCCGTGGAGCTGGACAGGCCCCTGGTGCGTTGAGCGTCGGCGTCGCTTCGGCGTCTCAACGTCCGCGTCGAGACTCGCCAGCCGCGGCCAGTGCTCTAAGCGCGCTGGAGATGCGCCCCCTGACGTCAGCGAAGCGAAGCAGCCGCGCGCCCGATCGCTCGTCCATGTACAAGTCGCGCCTCACCTCGACCATGACGGCGCGCACCCGAAGGTCCTTCTGATAGAAGCGCATCGGCACGAGCGCGCCGGCGAACGGTCGGTCGACCGCAATGCGCCAGCCCCGCTCCTCGAACGCGCACACGGCGGTGTCGCGCAACCAGGCGGGGGTGTGACTCGGGTCCGTGCCGATGCAGATGTCGGGGCGGTCCGGATCCTGGTCGAGCTCGCACGGCAATGGACGCGCCGGGAAGCTGTGCCCGTCGATTAGCAGGCAGGTTCCGTGTGCGGAGAGCGCGGCCTCGACGGCCGCCGTCAGCGCTGCGTGATGGGGTTCGTAGAAGCGCGAGAGCAGGTGCTGACGTCGTTCGGCAGTCGGAACGGGGCGCAGAGGCTGACCACCGGCGGTCCGGGTGTAGACCACGCCCATTCCTTTTCCGGCCATCAGCTCTCTCGCGTCGTCGGTGAATCGCTCGGGGTCGACGACGACACGGCTCACCGGGAAGGCGACGGTCGTCGCCACGCTCGAGGGAAGCGCGAACAGCTCGTCAGTGTAGCTGTCCGTCATCACGAGGAGCTCGTGTTCGAGCTGTTCGGGTGTCAGGAGCAGATCTGCGGCGACGTCGTCCGGTACGACTAGCGAGGCGTGGGGGATGTGCACCACGACTGCGGGGGCTGCGGGGGGTGTCGGCGTGCTCAAGGGGTCCCCGACGCGCCGCGATCCTCGATGCCCATCCCGGCGACGAGCGCGGCGAAAGCCGCCGAGGCCGACTGTCGGCGCGTGGCGTGCTCGACGTACTGCGGCACAGGCACGGTCGGCCCGGAGCCGTCGATGGACGAGACGATGCGCCTGACGTGCGCGGGGTGGTACTTCCAGAGTCGACCCATTCCGTCGAACAGTTCGGGCAGCTCGCGCATGAAGGCCTCTCGGGCACCGCGCTTGCGCGCGCTATGCACGTTCAACGCGACGCCATTCATGAGCGAGTGGCGTCCGATCGGGATCGCCGCCCACCCCGCAGCCTTGTTGTGCGCGACGACGTGGCGCTTGCACGGATCGCAGAAGAAGACGCTCCACTTTGACCCGCTCCGGATCGCGGTCGACGCGCAGCAGTGGCAAAGCTCGGCGGCACAGTTGTAGTCGAACGCGTTCCACAACGGCTCCCGAGGCTCGCACCCGCACTTCTGCACG
>PLYU01000205.1 GCA_003153495.1 Myxococcales bacterium | reverse complement strand
TCTTTGCGAAAGTAGGGCTAGCGCGAGCGACGTGCCGTCGTGCTACCTGCACGACAGCCTACTCTCAGGAGATCCATGAACGCTGATTCGAGCCAAACCCCGGTCACCGGGAGCGCCGGTGTCGGGGAGCACGTCCTGCTCACGGGCGCGACCGGATTCCTCGGCGCCGAGATCATGAAGCGCATCCTGCGCGGCCACCCCGAGTCGCGCCTGACCGTGCTCGTTCGCTCGACGCCGCGGGAGACGGCGAGCGAGCGGATCGAGAGACTTCTGGCGAAGTCCTGCGGCCTGCAGGAGGTGGCGCGCCACCGCGATCGCGTGGAGGTCGTCGAGGGCGACATCTCGAACCGCGGGCTCGGGATGGACTCGGAGCGGGCGGCCACTCTCCAGACGCGCGTCGATCACGTCATCCACTGCGCCGCCAGCATCCGGTTCGACTCGCCCCTGGAGGTCGCCCGACGCGACAACACCGAGGGGACGCGCAACATGCTGACCTTCGCCGAGCGCCTCACGCGCCTCGGGCGCTTCGACTACATCGGGACGGCCTACGTCGCCGGCAACCGCAGGGGCCTCCTCAAGGAGGACGAGCTGGACATGGGCCAGACGTTCACCAACTCCTACGAGCAGACCAAGATGGAATCGGAGACGCTCGTGCGCGCCTTCGCCAAGACCCACCCGGCCACGATCTTCCGCCCGAGCGTCGTCGTGGGCGACTCGAAGACTGGAGAGACGTCGTCTTTCCAGGGCTTCTACCAGGCGCTGCTGCTCTACCGGCAGCTCTACTCGAAGGGCGTGATCGTGCTGGTCCCTGCCGACCCGGACACACCGGTCGACCTCGTTCCCATCGACTACGTGGTCGACGCGCTCTTCGCCCTGATGGACTCGAAGAAGAGCATCGGCCGCTGCTTTCACCTGACGTCGGGGCCCGGCCACACGTGCACGTTCGACGAGCTGATGCGCATCACGGCGGACTTCACGAAGATCAAGCCGCCGCCGTACGTCACCAAGGAGACCTACCAGCGCTACCTCAGGCCGGTCCTGATGCTCGTCTTCGGCCGCACCAAGAAGCGGGGCATGATCCTGAAGGCCGAGACGTACATGAACTACGCCTCGTCGAACTTCGTCTTCGACAAGACGAACACCAACGAGCTGCTCGCCGGCACGGGCATCACGACGCCCGACCCGAGGAAGTACTTCGTGAAGCTGCTCGAGTACCAGGCGAAGGCGCTGCGCCTGGGGTGAGCTACGCCGGCGGGGGCTCGACCGTCACTCCGAGGGGCGCCGAGCGGGGCACCTCGGTCTTCAGCCCCCACTGCTCGAAGACGCTGGCCCTCTTCTTCATCGCCACCTCGAAGGCGTGGGCGATCCGCACCCCGACGGGCACGCTCACGCCGCTGCCCTCGCTGGGGAAGAGCGCCTCGCAGAAGCCCTCGAAGACGCGAGCCAGGGGAGGGTCCTTCGGCCACTTGGGGAACTCGGCCCGGATCTTCTCGTCGATGTCGGCCTGCCTGCGGAACGCGATGCCGAGCAAGCTGCGCGGGTCGACCCCCAGGGCGAGCAGGTGCTTCTCGATCGTCTTCAGGCTCACGAGCGTCGTCATGAGCATGTCGAGCTGGAACAGCGCCAGGTCGACCGCGCCCGCGATCGACAGCTCGCTCATCAGCTGCGGCACGAGCTGCAGCCCCAGCCCGATGTGCCGAGCCTCGTCGCGCTCGAAGAACCCCATCAGCTCCGTCAGGACCGGCTCGATCTCCAGCTCGCGCACGCGCTGGAACGACACCAGCGCGATCGTCTCGACCGTCAGCTGCATTCCCACCAGCTTCTTGAGCAGGTTGTCGGTCTCGAGCACCTTGCGAAGGACGCGCTCGGCCCAGTACTCGATCTTGACCGACGGCTCGCCGAGGGCCTCGAGGTAGTCGTGCATCACGTAGAAGTGCCGCGCCTCGTCGTGCACCTGGCTCGCGGCGGCGAGCTTCGCCTCGAGCGGCACGAGCCGGTCCGCGAGCTGCGCGCTGATCTTCCACGCCGCCAGCTCGCCCCACATGATCGTCCCGAAGATCTTCGAGAGCGCGCGCCGCTTCTCCGCCGACAGCTGCGGCTTGCCGTGCTTGGCGATCGCCTTGGCGAGCACCTCGCGGCCGTCCCAGATCTTCGCCTGCCCCGCGTGGTAGATGCTCTCCATCCGCCGCGCGCGGCGCGCCTCGGCGTCCGAGTAGGACGTCTCGAACATGTCGAAAGGCAGCGGGCTCTTGCGCGGGCTCGAGCGTCGAATGAGCGAGAGTAGGTTCGTCATGGCAGGGTAGGCGTCACGCGACGGCGCTCGCGAGCGGCGGGAGTTGCTGCAGTATCTCGGTCGTGGTGAGCGGGTGCTCCATCGGGTCTTTGTGCTCGAGGAAGTCGTGGATGTGGAGCGCCGCGCGGCGACGCCCGTCCATGCGCGAGATGCGCGCGGCCAGCTGCCGGCACCGCTCCCGGTACTGCGGGTCGCCGAGGACGGTGCGGACGGGAGTCTCAAGCGAGCCGCTGCCGTACTGCACGTTGGACATGTAGATCCCGGCGCGCAGCGCGGCCACCCGGCGCATGTTGACCTCCTGGTCGAAGATCGTCGGGAACCCGATGATCGGCACGCCGCAGGAGAGCGCCTGGTACACCGTCCCGTTGCCGCCGTGAGAGACGACCACGTCGCTCACCGCCATGAGCGCTTCGCCGGGCGCGTACTTCGCTATGAACACGTTGGGCGGAGGGTTGGGGATCTCGGCCAGGCCGCCGGTGGTGATCAGCACCTGGAACTCGGTGTTGCCGAAGACACGCACGGCCTCCTGGAAGAACTTGGTGTCCCCCGTCGAGCCCATCGTGAAGTAGATCGTGGGACGGCCCGGCTCGAGCCTGGAAAACCACGGAGGAAGCTCGATGTTCGCCTCCCAGAGCAGCGGGCCCGTGTAGCGGAAGCTCGGCGGCGCGCCGCGGACGACGGGCATGAACTCCGGCAGATCGGCCAGGAGGGTGATGTCTCCCTCGATGGCCTCCCAGAGCGTCTTGAGCGGCGGCAGCCCGAACTGCTTTCGCACCTCGGTGTACCCGCGCCCGCCGTACTCCTGCATGACCTGGATGTACTTGGGGAACGCGGCCCGGGCGAGGCGCTTGCCCATGAGCCTCTCGGTGAAGTGCCCCTCGGGGAGCTCGATCGCCTGCGCGAACTTGTCGGTCCAGCAGGCGTTGGTGATCGAGATGTAAGGGATCTGGCGCGCGCGGGCGCTCGTCGAGAGCGACCAGCGCAGATCGCCGACGACCCCGTCCGGCCGGATGGCGTCGATGGCCTCGAGATCGGAGGCGACCGACTGCGAGCAGATCTGCTTCCACCAGCCCATGCCCGGCGGCACGAGCTTGTGGGCCACCTCCATGGTCGTGTCCCGGTTCACCGTGAAGACGGGCACCACCTCGAACCCGGCGTCACGCGGGATGTGCGTGTAGGCGCCGTCGCAGCAGAAGATCACCCGGTGGCCGAAGCAATGACGCAGCGCGCGACCCACCTCGAAGGCACGCGTCATGTGCGCCAGAAATCCCCCGTCGCAGAACATCGCGATCGTCTTCTTCGGGCGAGATCGGGGCGGCATGGCTCCCCCTCCTGAGGGGTCAGATGGGTAGGAAGTGCACTGCGCGTTCCAGGCTCCGGGCACGCTCATTCCACTACGAATCGGCGAGAATGGCCGACTCTCGAGCGTCCTGCGCATCTACGTGCGCAGCCTGAGCAGTCTAGCAGTGCGCAGCCCCGCGCGCGCTCCGTCACTCTTCCCAGGCGAGAGAGGTCCGCGCGACGATCGCCAGAGCTGCATCCTTCTCCGTCGACATACCCTCCAGGAGGACGTCCGCCGGTGTCCGGCCCTGTCCGACCAGCTTGCCCAGGGGGGCCAGGTGCACCGTCTCGTCCCGGCCGGCTCCGTCGAGCACCGCGCGCCTCTTCAGCCCGTCGTGCGCGATGGCCACCGCGCGCTCGGCGACCCCGGCGAGGGGCTTGCCCCGGAAGGTCGCCCTCAGCCCGTCCCGCCAGACGCGCGTGCGCAGGTCCGCGACCTCTTCGTACGTCCACCCGTCGACGAGCGCCTCGGCCTCGTCGAGAGCGCGATCGTCGTACAGCAGGCCGGTCCACATCGCGGGGAGCGCGCAAGCCAGCTCGCGCGACTGCATGTCGGCCCCGCGGATCTCGATCGTCTTCTTCAGGCGAACCTCGGGGAACAGCGTGTTCAGGTGCAGCTTCCAGTCCTCGAGCCGCGCCGTGTTCCCCTCGAAGCCGCTCTTCCAGAAGCTGCGGAACGTCTGCCCGGTGTTCACGATCGCGCGACCGTCTCGCTTGAACAGGAACATCGGGATGTCGAGCGCCCACTCGACGTACTCGTCGAAGCCCGCCGCGCGCTTCCAGAGCGCCGGCAGGAGCCCCGTGCGGTCGGGGTCCACGTCGAGCCATACGCGCCCGCGGTAGGTCAGCCCGCCGTGCGCGCGCCCTTCCTTCCACGGGCTGTTCGCGAACATGGCCGTGGTGGCCGGGCCGAGCGCCAGCGCCACGCGCATCTTGCGCATCGCGTCGGCTTCGCTCGCGTAGTCCAGGTTGACCTGCACGGTGCACGTGCGAAGCATCATGTCGACGGCGTGCCCGCCTCGCGTCGGGAGATATTGCCGCATGATCCCGTAACGCTGCTTGGGCACCCACGCGAAGTCCTCGCGGCTCGCGAACGGGTGAAAGCCCACGCCGAGCCAGCGGATCCCGAGCGCGCGCGACAGCGGCCCGATCTCGCGGATGTGGGCGCGCTCCTCCGCCCGCACCTGGTGCACGTTCTCGCTCTGCGCCCCGGAGAGCTCGAGCTGCCCCCCTGGCTCGAGGGTGATCGACGCGCCGTCTCGCGCGAGCGCGATGACCGGCGCTCCGTCGTGCTCGCGCTCCGGAGCCCACCCGTGCGACGCAGCGAGCTCCTCGAGGACGCGGAGAATGCCGCGCTCGCCGGCGTACGGCACGGGGGTGCGAGTCGCCTCGAAGATGCCGAACTTCTCCATCTCGGGGCCGATGTGCCACGCGATGCGCGGCTTGTAAGCTTCCACGAAGGGCGCGAGAAGGTCGTCGCGGCCGCCGATCGGCTCGAGATCGCGGGACTCGGTCGTCGTCACAGCGGCGGCTCGCATCTGGGGCGTCCCATTTCCGAATGTTTCAGATGCCGTCGGACGGGAGGCCGTGTCGGGCCCAATAGCCCACCGCCGACCGGGAGCGAACCGTTTTCTTTCAGGTCACCGCGTCGGCCTGCTTGACGCTCGGCCTCGCGGTCCGCTTGCGATCGGCGAGACGGACCCGCCGCAGCGCGAGATCGACGAGGAAAAGGGCGATCGCCACGGCCACGAAACGAGGCCAGAGGTCCTGGTGGTACCGGATGACCTCGCCCGCCGGATCGAAGACGGCCGAGGGCGACGGCTCGACCAGGCCCCCCGTCGCCGCTGCGGCGCGGGCGAGCGTCGTCACTTCGGGCGCGAGGGCCAGGTACTCCCGGGGGTACGAGCTGGTGACGTGCCCGAAGCTTTCCGCCAGAGTCACCGACTTGCCGCCCTGGCGGCCGTCCTCCGCCTTCGCCAGCGACGCGTGCAGCAAGAACGACCCGAACTGGTCGAGCGGGAAGTCGGCCTCGTAGCGCCCCGGCGCAGTCTGGGGCATCGGCACCTTGTGCGTCTCTCCGGCGGGGCCCGAGACGGCGAGTGTCGCGTCGAGGCCGTTCTGGAAGCGGTCGTCGCCGCCGATCGCGTCGATGACCGCGCGGACTCGCCCCGTCGCCGGATCGAGCTCTGCGCGCATGTCGAAGGTCTGGCGCTTCTTCTGGCGCATGTGCTCGCGCACCAGCTGCCCCCAGAACTGCCCCCACCCGGGCCATTTCACCCACTCGACGGCCCAGAGGTTCTTGACATCGCTGGTCCATGCCAGGCTCCAGCCGAGCCCCACGTGCCAGCGCGCGAGCACGGGCTCGCCCAGCTCGCTCTCGAGGATCTCCTGGGCGGGCGCCGGCTTGAGCCGCGTCGCCACGTAGCCGTGCAAGAACGGCGCGGAGGCGATGTCCACGCCGCGCAGGAAGTCGGCCGGCGAGACCACCTTCGGCTGGAAGTACTCTTCGACCACCGCCGAGCGGCTCACCATCTCGGTCTCGCGCGTGAAGATGCGCGGCAGCGCCTGCGGGTCGGACACCTTGTAGAAGCGACCGCCGCCCACGTCAGCGATGGTGCGCAGCAGCCCCTCGTCGACCCCGCCGCCGAGGCCCACGGTCGTCACGGTGATGCTCTCCGCGGCCATGGCCTGCACCAGATCCCGGATTCCCGCCTGGGGCGCTTGCCCGTCGGTCAGCAGGACGACGTGCTTGCGCTTGGCGCGCGTCGTCGACAAGCCCTGGTAGGCGGCGTCGAGCGCCGGGAAGATCTCGGTGCCTCCGCCGGCCTGGATGCGCGCGATGTCGTTCTGGACGCGCGCGCTGTGCTTGGCCGGCGTCATCCGGACGATGCGCGTCGGCTGCGAGTCGAAGGCGATCACCTCCAGCAGGTCGTCCCCGGCGAGGGTGTCCGCCGTGGCCCGCGCCGCTTGCTTGGCCATCTCGAGAGGCAGCCCGGTCATCGACCCGGAGCGGTCGATGACGAGCGTCATCGCGACCTCGGGCTCGTCGCGACGCTTCTCGGCGTCCATGCGGACGGGCAGGAGCCGCTCGACGGTCGAGTGCTGCCAGCCACCCAGCCCGTAGCCGCCCTCGCCGCCGGCGAACACGAAGCCGCCGCCGAGATCGCGGACGTATTGCTCGAGGATCTCCTGCTGGGTGAGCGAGACCCGCTCGGCGGGTACGTCGGAGAGCACGATGAGGTCGTACTTCTCGGCCTCGCGGAGCGTGGTCGGCAGCGGATCGGAGGTGTCGACGTCGATCTGCTGCGCGCTCAGCGCCTCCGACAGGTACGAGCCATGAGCCGGGTTGCCCTCGACGTAGAGGACCAGGGGCCTGCCGAGGACGGCAGCGACGGCCGTGGCGCGGTTGTTCTCGCGAAAGTGATCCTGCGCCGCCTCGCTCACCTCGAGCGAGTACGTGAGCTCGCCCGAGAGAGCGGCCTTGCTCTTGAAGACCACGTCATTGTCGCCGGCCTCCAGGTCGACGACCTTCACGCCGTCCAGCCCGTTCACGACGTCGCCCTGCTTGAGCAGGAGCTTCACCCGCTGGGGCACGCTCGAGAACACCAGCGCATGAACGTCGAACGTCTCCTGCTCGTGGACCTTGTCCGGCACGCGCAGCTCGCGCACCGCCACCTCGCCGGGGACGGAGCGCCTGTCGGGGACCACGTCGAGCCTGACGCCGTAGAGCCTCGCCCGGTTCGCCTCGGCGAGCAGGTCTCCATCGGTCTGCACGCCGTCGGAGACGACGACGGCGCGCCGCAGGTACCCCTCCGGGTAGAGGCCGTATGCCAGCTGCAGCGCCGTGGAGATGTCGGTCGCGGAGCCGAGACCCGGCCCGTGGCGCTCGATGGGGGGCGCACCGCCCTTCGCTCCAGCTTCGTCGAGGGGGACGACGCGCGGGCGCTTGGCGAACGTGACCAGTCGAACGAGGTCGTCCCGCCCCCGTGCCCGTAGCCCGCGGCCGACCTCCTCGCGCGCGTCCTCCAGCGCGAGATCGGAGACACTATCGCTGACGTCGACCACGTACACCGCGCACACCTTCTGGGTCGTTGCGGTACGGGCCACGCGCGCCAGACCGAGCGCCAGGACTCCGACGAACGCGAGGCGCACCAGGACGGAGACCGCGCGCTGCGCCGCGGGCAGATCGGCCAGGCTGCGGCCGAGCATCCAGACGAAGTACGGGGCCAGGAGCGCCACGCCCAGCATGCGCGGAGCCAGCAGCTCGTACTCTCCGCCTCGCCACGCAAAATGGAGGCTGGGGCCCGCGTACCAGACCCACCTCAGATAGGCCCACGACCCGACGGCCGCGACGCCTGCGGCGAGCGCGCCCGAGGCGACCCTGCGCAGCAGCGCTCCCCGCGCGGTCATACCGTCACCCGCCGGTGGTAGCTCCCCCACTCGAGCGCGGTGAGAAGCACGGCGGCGAGAAGTAGATAGACCCAGATGTCCCGGCGGACGCCCAGGTGGAACGGCGGCAGCTCGCCCGCCTCCTTGCCGTCGACCACCAGCCTGTCCTGGGGCGCGATGGCGCTCTCGCGAGCGTCGAGGAGGTTTGCCGCGAACGGCACCGCCGGCTCGTCGGGCCGACCGCCGGGGACGAGCTGGTAGAACCCCGAGCGCTCCCCCTCGAGCACCGCGCGGCCCTCGTGAACGGCGACGCGCTGGGTCGCCCCGTCGGGCATCTTCACGGTGGCGTACTCCGCGGACGCGCCCGCCGGGATGCGCCAGACCTCGCCCGTGCGGTAACCAGACAGGTACTTCGCATCCTCTCCGGCGAACCAGTCGATGCAGTCGAGCACGAAGAGGGGCCACGCGACCCGCAGCGGAAGGTCGCTGTCGCGGACGTCGAAGCCGAGCGCGACGAACCTGTGCCCGTCGCGCGCCCCCGCGACGAGGATCGGCGAAGCGCCGCCGTCGGACGCGCCGACGACCCGGTCGCCCGGCCCGGGCACCAGCCGGTGGCCGCGCGCCACGTTCACGTCGTCGAGGGCGAGCCACTGCACGGCCGGGTGCTTGCGATCGACCTTGTCGAAGCCCGGCGCCTTCAGCTCCCGGTCGACTCGCACCGGCGAGCCCGGCCCGCGAGGGTCGATGTAGAGCGCGTTCGCCGCGGGCGTCTGGGCCGGGGTGACCGCATCGAAGATGATGGCGTCCCACCCGCCTTTCTCGAACGCGGCGGGATACGCCGCCGGCGCGACGTCGGTGACGTCCAGGTACTCGTCGAGGAGGAGGGCCGCGTCGAGGTAGGTGTTCCCCGCGCTGACCACCAGGATCTTGGCGCGGCGACGCTCGGGCAGGAGCGCATAGGCGTGATCATCGGCCGGCAGCTGGTCACGGGTGCCGTCGACCCGGGCGATCGTGGCCTCGAGCGTGCGGCTGGCGCCCGAGAGCTGCGAGTAGAAGCGCGGCAGGCGCTCGCCGGGGGCGAGCCGGAGCCTGGTCAGGTCGACGAGCGCGCCGTCCCCGAGCAGCCGCAGCTCGACGTCCTCCACGTCGGGTCCGGTGTTCGACAGCTCGAGCATCACCTCGTAGTGCCCCTTGTCGAGGGGGTAGCGGCGCACCGAGAACTGGGTGATGCCGACGTTCTTCCCCTCCTTGCCGACGCGCAGGTACGAGAGCCGGGCGCGCCCCAGGTGCACCGGGCCGGACGAGTCGCTCGCGTCGCCGAGCGCCCCGTCCGACACGACGACGATCTCGCCGCCGTCGACGCCGCGCAGGACGTCGGTGGCGAAGCGCAGAGCGCGAGGAAGATCGGCCGGCGCGTCGGTGGCCTCGATGCCATCGATCTCGCGCTCGAGCTGGGACGTGTCGCCCGTCATCGGCCCGAGCGGCGTCACGACGGCGTCCATCTGCGCGACGAGCATCCGGTCGGCGCCGCCCAGGCCCCGCGCCATCCTCTTCACCTCGCCCTGGGCGACCGAGATCCTGTTCGGCTTCACGTCCGTGGCCTGCATCGACGCGCTCGCGTCGACGAGCACGACCAGCGTCCGGCCGCGGACCATCGTCTCGGCTGCGCGCGGGTCGCCCAGGGCGAGGACCAGCAGCGCCAGCAGCACGAGCTGCAGCAGGAGGGACAGCAGGCGCTTGAGCCTCGACAGCAGCGTCGTCGCCTCCTTGTCGCGCAGGATGCGCTCCCAGAGTGGCGAGAACGGGACCGCGACGACGCGCCGGCGCAGCTTCAGGAGGTACAGCGCGAGCACGCCCAGGCCGACCGCGCCGAAGATCGCCGCGAGCTGCGCGAGGGGCAGGCCGGCGAGCATCACCTCACGAACCCTCCCCTGCGCAGCACCCGCAGGATCAGCTCGTCGAACGGCACCTCGACGTTCGCCTGGACGTACGGCACCTGGTGGGTCGCGCAGAAACGCTCGACGGTCGCTCTGTACTGGGCGTGAGCGGCCGCGAACCGGTCGAGCGCCTTCGACGTCACCGTGACCTCACGCTCGTCGCCGGTCTCGCAGTCGCGGACGATGACGTCGCCCAGGAGCTGGGGCCTCGCCTCGGCCGGGTCGACGACGTGGACGACGAAGGTGTCGAACTTGTTGTACCGAAGGACGTTGATGCCCTTCTCGAACCCGGCCGGGTCGTAAAGGTCGCTGACGAGCACCACCAGCCCACGCCGCTTGTTCTGGGCGACGAACGTCTTCATCGCCTCCCCGAGGTCCGTCGCCCCTCCAGGCTCGAGAGCACGGAGGAACCGGAAGACCTTGAAGATGCGAGCCTTGCCGCGGGTCTCCGGCATCCGCTGCATGACCCGGTCGCACGTCGTCACGATGCTCACCCGGTCGAGGTTCGCCAGGCCGACGTACGCCAGCGCGGCGACCACCCTCTTGCCGTACCTGAGCTTGCGCTCGTCGGAGAAGGCCATGGACGCGCTGGTATCGAGGACGAAGTAGATGGCGAGGTCCTCTTCCTCCTCGTACAGCCGCACGAGCAAGCGCTCGAACCGCTGGTAGACGTTCCAGTCGAGGGACCTGAAGTCGTCGCCCGGCTGGTACTCGCGGTGGTCTGCGAACTCGACGCCGCTTCCGCTCTTCTTCGTTCGCCGCTCGGCCCGCAGCTTGCCGCTGTAGACGCGCCGGCTGACGAGGGCGAGGTACTCGAGCTTGCGCTGGAACGGCTCGGAGAAAAGCTCGTCGTCGGCCGGTGCGCTCTTCTTCTCGCGCAGCCGGGGGAAGAGGTCGAACACGCCCATGTCAGTTCGCGCTGCGGGCGTCCTTCTCGGCCTTGCCCTCCGGGACGCTCTCGAGCAGGGCCAGGACCACCTGGTCGGTCTTCACCCCTTCGGCCTCGCCCTCGAAGTTGAGCAAGATCCGGTGGCGAAGCGCGGGGAGGGCGGCGGCGCGCACGTCGTCGACGCTCGCGGCGAAGCGCCCGTCGAAGAGGGCGCGGATCTTCGCTGCGAGCAGCAGCGCCTGCGCGCCGCGGGGAGAGCTGCCGTAGCGGACGAAGCGCTTCACGAGCTCGGGCGAGTCGGGCCCTCCTGCGTGCGTCGCCTGGAGCAGTCGGACGGCGTAGTCCTGCACGTACCGCGCGACGGGCACCTGGCGGACGAGCTGCTGCATCTGCAGGATGGCGTCGCGGTCGAGCACCGCCCTTCGCTTCTCCGGGCTCGCCCCCGTGGTCAAATCGAGGATCCTGTGCAGGTCGTCGCGGCCCGGCAGGGGCACGTGCAGCTTGAAGAAGAACCGGTCGAGCTGCGCCTCCGGCAGCGGATACGTTCCCTCCATCTCGAGCGGGTTCTGCGTGGCGAGCACGACGAAGGGCTCCTCGAGCTGGTGCGTCCGCCTGCCGATGCTCACGCGGTGCTCCTGCATCGCCTCGAGCAGCGCGCTCTGCGTCTTGGGCGTCGCCCGGTTGACCTCGTCGGCCAGCACGATGTTGGCGAAGATGGGCCCCTTGCGGAACTCGAACGCCTTGCCGCCGCCCTGAGCGTCGTCGATCACCGTGGTGCCGAGGATGTCGGCGGGCATCAGGTCGGGCGTGAACTGGATGCGCGAGAACGTGAGCGACAGCGTCTCGGCGAGCGTCCGTACGAGCATCGTCTTGCCGAGCCCGGGCACGCCCTCGAGCAGCGCGTGCCCCCCCGCGAGCATGCACGTGATGACGCCATCGACGACGTCGCGGTTGCCCACGATCGATTTCGCGATCTCGTCGCGCAGCTCGTCGATGCGCTTGCGGAAGAGAGTGACCTGTTCGACGACAGCCTCGGTCTCGCTCATCTGTCCCTCGCCCTCACCGCTCTTCCCGGGGGCGGATGAGCTGGAAGTACCTCTTCACGTAGAAGCGATAGCCGCCGGGGACCTCGTCCCTCGCGAGCGACTCCTCCGCGACCCGGTGGTATTCGGTGTAGACCTTCTGGTAGCCGCGCGACGCGAAGCCGCGCTGCGCCGAGCCGAAGATGACCTGGCTCCGCGAGCCGCCCTGACCGGTGTCCGTCCCCGCCGTCTGGGTGTCCTGCGTTCTCATCTTCGGGTTCGTCGCCTTGCCCTGGAGGCCGGGGTCGTGGCCCTCACCCCAGCCGCCCGGGGTCTCGCGCTGGCCGCTCTCCGAGCCCCCCTGCCCGCGCGACAGCATCAGCATCTTCTCGCCGCCCGGGCCGAGCACCCACGTCTCGCCGCTCTGCCCGTCGCCCTTGGAGCCGCCCTGGGCGCCCTGCCCCTCTCCGCCCGGCTGCCCCTGCCCTCCGGCCTGACCCTGGCCGTCCTTGCCTCCCCGACCTTCCTGTCCGCCTTCCCCACTCTGCCCACTCTGCCCACTCTGCCCACTTTGCCCGCCCTGCCCGCGCGCTGCGAGAGCGAACCGCTTGAGGCGCGCGATCTGCCCCTTCCCGCCCTGGCCTTGCTGACGCAAGAGCTGGCGTAGCTCCTCGAGCTTCTGCCGGAGCTCCTGCTTCTCCTGCTCGGTCTTCTGGTCCTCGTGCATCCGGTTCAGGTCCTCGGCGCCCTGCTCGAGATCCTGCGCCGTCATGCCGAGGTCCTTCATCAGGTCTTCGGCGGCCTGCTCGAGCTCGCGATCGAGCCGGTCGAGCTGGCGCGCGGCAGCCTGCTGATCGGCGAGCTCTCGGTCGAGCCGCTCGAGCTCTCGCTGCTTCTTCTCGAGCAGGCTGCGCTCCTCGTCTACCCCGCCGTCGCCCATCTTCTGCTTCATCTTCAGGAGCTGGTCGGCCAGCTCCTGGCGGTGCTGCTGGAGCTCTTGCCGGCGCCTGTCCGCCTCGGCCGCAGCCTTCTTCAACGCCTCGCGCATCTGGTCGAGCCTGGCCTTGTCGACCCCTCCCGCGGGATCGCGGACCTTCCTCGCCAGCTCGCGCAGCGCGTCGCGCCCGCGGTCGAGGTTCCTCTCCGTCAGCGCCTCGCCCGCTCGCTTCGTGAGATCGGCCTTCCTGAGCTCCTCGCCCATCCGCTCGAGATCGACCTCGGCAGCTTCCCTGGCGGTCCCCTTGTCGTCGGCGAGCTTCTGCTCGAGCGCCTCCATCCGGACGAACGCCTCGGTCCGATCGATCCGCTTGCTGGCCATGTCGTCGACCAGTCCGTTGAAACCCTCGATCGCCGATCTGGCCTCGTCGCTCCGGTCCCGCTCCTTGACCTGCTTGATGAAGTCCCTCACGTCATCGAGATCGTCCGCCGCCATCTCCACCGGGTCGATGGTCGCGGCGTGAGCCACCGCTCGGGGAGCCGGGCGGCGGACGAGGAACGCCGCGACGAGCAGACACCCGAGCGCCGCGGCGACGCCCAGAGCACGCGGCCGCCGGATCGGAACGGCGGCCGCGAGCCGCACGCCGCGCGCGGCGACGAGCGCGTCCTCGATCGCCGCCTGCATGAAGGCCGTCCGATCGGGACGGCCCGCGAAGGCGAGAGCGCTGGCGAGGCGGCCGTGCAGGCCGTGGAAGCGGTCGAGCGCCAGCGCCCCGGCGCGCTGCGGGAGACGCCGGGCCCACGCGGTCATCGCGGCCGCGACCACGCCAGCGGCCGCGAGGAAGAGGACGACCCGCGCCGGGCGCCCCCCGAGGAGGCCCGCCCGGCTCGAGGCGATGTCGACGACGGCGACCAGCAGCGCCGCACAGAGCGCCTTCGCACCCACATCCAGCGCGCGAGACAGCCGGATGCGCCGCTCGGCGCGCCGCGCGAGCCGACGAATCCCGGCGATTCCGTCGTGGCTGGTCATCGGTCTCCGCTGTTCTGACGTCCCGAGCGCGGCGAAGTTCCCTTCTCCGGCCCGCACGTGGAAGTGTAGCAAATCCCACCGGGCGGACCGCGCGGTGCGCGCTCAGCGCAGCCAGGTCGCGACAGCGGCGGCGACGAGCCCCACCACGGCCAGAGCGGCGAGTGCGACTGCGGGTCCCGAGACGCGCGGCCTGCGCGCCTCGCGCGACGGCGGCGGCTCCTTCGCCGGCTCTTCCTCCGGCGCGGGGGCCGCGGCAGTCGCGGGGGGGAATGCGTCCGCCCCGGCCGTGTCGCTCGGCAGGGCGTGCGCCTCGAACGTGGGCCCGTCGAGCGGAGCGTCGTCGTCGAACGCCAGCGCGACCTCTTCGTAGCGCAGCGTGTGCGCGGCACGGCCCACGTCGGTCACGTCTCCGGGAGACCGCTTCACGGCCATCGCGAGCGCTTCCTTGGACCTCTCGAGCAGCGCAGCAAGCTCGGCCTGGCCTGCCGCGACGTCGACGTTCGCCCGCACGACCTCCCCCAGCTCGGCAGCCGTGATCGTACGCTCTTCGAGATTCGGCTCGAGGGCGCGCGCGATGGCGTCCAGGAGCGGTTCCGGCAGGTCCGGGCGCAGAGAACCGAGGGGTGTTATCCGCGGGTTACGCATCGCGCGGAGGAGCTCGAAATCGTCGGTCTGGTGCTTGCCGAAGGGCCCGCGGCCGGTCGCGAGACGCCATGCGAGCAGCGCGGCGGCGTAGACGTCCGCTCGGTCGTTGACCGGCTCCCCACGGGCCTGCTCGGGGGCCATGCAGCCGAGCGTCCCGGTGACGAGACCGACGCGCGTGGTCGGCGACGCGCCGAGGACCTTGGCGATGCCGAAGTCGGCGATCTTCACGCCGCCGGACCAGTCGAGCAGCACGTTCGAGGGCGAGACGTCGCGGTGCACGATCGGCGTCGCAGTCCCGCCCTCGTCCTGGAAAGCGTGCGCGTAGGCGAGCGCCGTCATCACTCTCTCGATCACGTGCCACGCGGCCCGGTCGGGGACGCGCACGCGGCGCGCCTGGCAGAGGCGCATGACGCGCCCCAGCGCGACTCCGGGCACGTACTCGAAGACGAGGGCGACGAACCCGGGCTCCTCGAAGAAGGCTCGCACCTGGACGATGCACGGATGATGCAGGCGCGCGCATACCGACGCCTCGCGCGCGAACGTGTCGGCCGGACGCAGGCCGCCGCCGGCGACGGCGTCCGCGATCGTCTTGATGGCGACGAGCTTGCCCCCCCGGCTCCGGGCCAGGAAGACCTCGCCGACGCCGCCCCGGCCGAGGCGCTGGAGTACGTCGAAGCCTCGGAGGGCGGGAGGCGGCTTGTCGACCGGGAACATGCGGGGGACTCTTCGATATCCAGTTAATCACGACCGACAGCCTCGACGCGACCGGTACGCCCGAAGCGGACGGGATTCATCGAAAACACTGGCGCCGCCCGCCCCTTCCCGGTGAAATCCCCCCACGGCACCGCGGCCCGAGCCAGCGCGTCCCGGCCACATGGCGAATCCCCCCCCCCTGCCTTCACCCCCGGCCATCGGCGTCACCGTGGCCCGCGATCGCACGGCTCAGAGCCGATTGACGGGTGGGTTCATGGACCTTTCCCGCCTCGAGCTGGTCGCGCGGTACCCGGACGGCACCGAGAGCGCACCTTTCGCCTACGACCTGGCGACCCGGACCCTCATCGACGCCGTGGTCATCGCCGCCCATTTCAGCCGCGACGGCGTCAGGCACGTGTACCTCCGGTCGGCCGTGCGCCCGCCTTGCGCGCTCCGGTCGGTCCCCCCCCGCCACGACGGCCTGCTCTGGGAGCTCCCGGCGGGCCTGATCGAGCCGGGAGAGGACCCGGCCGCCACGGCGGCGCGCGAGCTGGCGGAAGAGGTGGGGTTCGATGCCCACCATACCTCGATGCGGCCCCTGGGGCCGTGGACGTTCCCGGCCCCCGGGATCATCGCCGAGCGCCACATCTTCTACGCCGTCGAGGTCGACCCTCGCACGCGCGGCACGCCCGCGGAGGATGGCTCGGCGCTCGAGCGCGAGGCGACGGTCCTCGCCGTTCCCGTGGCCGATGCCCTCGAGCACTGTCGCACCGGGGCGATCTGCGACGCCAAGACGGAGCTGGGCCTGAGACGACTGATGGAGGCCCCATGACGACGGCGCGCCCGCCACACGTCTGCGTCGTCCTCAAGCGCTCCTCGTGGACCAAATGGGTCGACGAGGAGGGGGACGCCCGGATCGCGGCGCTGCTCGAGGCCGGCGACGAGACCGTCCGGCGCATGCGCCCGGGGCACCTCGACCACACCGAGACGGTCGAGGAGGTCCGCTCCGCCCTCGGGGACCTGGGCGTGACGGCGAGCTGGCACGACAGACCGCACGAGTTCCAGATCACGGGGCCGTGCGACCTCGTCGTGACGGTCGGCGGCGACGGCACCCTCCTCGCCGCGTCGCACGGGATCGGGCCGACCGTCCCGCTGCTGGGCGTGAACAGCGCGCCGGATCACTCGGTCGGCTTCTTCTGCGCGGCCGTGAAGGGCGCCGTCCGCGAGGCCATCGCAGGGGCCCTCGCGGGGTCGCTCGAGCGGACCGTTCTGACCCGGATGCGCGTCGAGCTCAACTCTCGCCCGCTCCTCGATCGCGTGCTCAACGAGGCACTCTTCTGCCACGCCTCGCCGGCGGCGACCTCGCGCTACATCCTGCGGGTCGTCGACGCCGACGGAAACACGACCGCCGAGGAAGAGCAGAAGTCGAGCGGCCTCTGGGTGGGCCCCGCCGCCGGCTCCACAGCGGCGCAGCGGAGCGCCGGCGGCCGCGTCCTGCCCCTCGCCTCGCGCGAGCTCCAGTACGTGGCGCGCGAGCCGTACCGTCGGGAGGGGCAGCCACCGCGGCTGGCGCTCGGAACCGTGGGGGAAGGCCATCGCCTGGCCCTCAAGAGCAAGATGCGTCAGGCGCGCGTCTTCCTCGACGGCGACCACATCGTGCATGACGTGACCATCGGCGACGTCGTGACGATGCGCGGCTCGGACGAGCCCCTCGTCGTGCTCGGGCTGACCCGCAGCGGCCCGGCGTAGCTGCGTAAAGCCCGTCGCCGCCACCGGGCGTTCGCACTGGACGGGCGATTGTCCGGTGCCATCAGTCGTGGTTACCTGGGGAGCAGTTCGCGCACATGTCCATCATCGACGGAGGCGGGCCTGACGGCAACCGAGTCTCGCCGCCCTCGCGCGGCGACGCGCTCTCTCACGCCATCGCCGTTCGCCCGCTCGCCGCCTCGCCCTCGGCCATCTCGTTCGTCCACAGCTTCGCGTCGCAAGACTGGCTGATCATCGGCTACTGCGCAACGCTCCTGGGGGCGCTCGTGGTGGGCAAGGGGCACGACCGCGAGGCGTGCATGGTGCGCGTGTCTGCAGACCTCGGCGGGTTCCTCTTCGTGCTCGCGCTCGTCCGCCTGCAGGTGCTGCGCTGGGGAGGAGCGGCGAGCTCGATCCTCTACCGGCTGGCGTTCATCGTGATCCCGCTGGGCACGTTCTTCCAGCTGCGCGAGATCCTGCCCGCCGTCAGCCCGTGGGCCGACGACGCGCGCATCTATGCCTTCGACCTGCGCGTCCTCGGCGTCGAGCCGAGCGTCTGGCTCGACCGCTTCGTCTCGCCGGCGACCACCGAGTGGTTCGCCTTCTTCTACTTCCTCTACTTCCTCATCCTCGCGGTGCACGTGCTGCCGATGCTCTTCTGGCAGCGCGACGATCAGGTGCTCGCGCGCTTCGGCGTGGGCTTGCTGCTCGTCTTCCTACCCGCTCACCTGCTCTACCTGATCGTGCCCGGCTGGGGACCCTACTGGTACCTGAAGGGCACCTTCCAGCACGAGCTGCAGGGGGCGACGTTCTGGAACCTGGTGCGCGAGACGGTCGACGCGGGCGGAGCGCAGAAGGACATCTTCCCCTCGCTGCACACCGCCGTGCCGACGTTCATCGCCATCTTCAGCTTCCGCCACCGCAGGCTCGTGCCCTTCAGGTACACGTGGCCGGTCATCTCGTTTCTGGCGACCCAGATCATCGTCGCGACGATGTTCCTGCGCTGGCACTACCTCGTCGACATCGTGGCGGGGCTGGCCCTCGCCGTCACGGCCTCGTTCGTCGGACAGCGCATCGCCGACTGGGAGCGCGCCCGGCGCGAGAGGCTCGGCGTGCAGCCGACCTGGATGCCCCTCGTGTACCCGGGCGGCCGTCCCTCCGGGGGCTGAGTCCGCGTCCCGCCACGTCCCGGCGACGCCGCGTGCTATCGTCGCGCCATGCCGCGCAAGGCCCCCTCGTCGCGCGCCACTTCCCTGCTGCTCGCGCTCTCGGTAGCGCTGCTGGCGACGCTCCGGCCGACGGAGTCGCGCGCGTCGGTCGCCATCGCCGTCAGCTGGGAGAACCTCCTGCACGAGTCGACCGCCGCCGCGGTGCTCACCGCCGCGGAGGCTCGATCCGTCTGGGAGAACGGCCGCATCTACACGTACACGCACGTGCACGTCGATCGCGCGCTCTCGGGCGAGCTCGCCGCCGGCGCCGACGCGTGGGTGCGCACGATGGGGGGCGTCGTGGGCGAGATTGGCCAGATGGTCGAGGGCGAGGCGGTCCTCGTCGCCGGGGAGCAGTCCGTGCTCTTCCTGCACCCCGGTCCGGCCGGCGCGTTCGAGGTGACGGCCAGGGGGCAGGGCCAGCTCGCCGTGGTGAAGGACGGCCTCGAGCTGCGCGCGCGGGTCGTCGTCAGGGGCAACGTGGGTAAGATCGTCTTGCCGCGCGTCGTCGCGCCGGCCGTCGCGCCCCTGCTCGCGGCCGACCTGCTCCACGACCGCTCCGTGGACGCCGTCGCGCGCGAGGTCGCGACGGCGTGGACCCGCACGCATGCACGCTGACCGCGGCGTCGCCCGGACCGGCGCCGAGACGAGATCGTGAGCGCGCTGCTCGTCGTCGCCGGCGAAGCATCGGGCGATCGAGCGGCGGCCGCCGTCGTGGGTCGGCTGAGCGGCGTGAGCGCGTTCGGCCTCGGCGGCCCGGCCCTCGCCGGGCGCGGCGTCGAGCTGGTGGGGGACCTCCGCGCGTTCACCGCGCTCGGGGTTGGAGAGGTCGGCGCCCGGGCGAGGGCCGTCCTGCGGTCCTGGCGCGACGTCCTCGGGGCGGTGCGCCGTCGGCGCCCACGCGCTGCGCTGCTCACCAACTACACCGAGTATAATTCGCGGCTCGCCTCGCGCCTGCACTCGGCCGGCGTCCGGGTGCTCTGGTACGGGGCGCCACAGATCTGGGCCTGGCGCGCCTCGCGCGCGACCTCCCTGCGACGCCGCGTGGACCGCATGGTCGTCATGCTTCCGTTCGAGGAGGCCCTCTGGCGCGCGGTCGGCGTCGACGCCCACTACGTCGGCCACCCGGCGCTCGAGACGCCCACCCTGGACCGCGAGGCCGCCCGCCAGGCGCTCGGAATGACGCCCTACTGCGCGGCGGTCGCCATCCTGCCGGGGAGCCGACCCCACGAGGTGCGCCGCCTGCTCGATCCGATGCTCGCGGCTTACGAGCGCGTCCGCTCCGATCGCGCGAGCGTGGACGCTCGAGTGCTCGTCGCGTCGAGCCTGGACGACCCGACGCGCCGCTGGATGCGCGCGCGGTGCGCCGAGCACCACGTCGAGTCGTTCGACGTGGACCCGCAGGTCGGAGCCCTGGGCGTCCTGCGGGCCTTCGACGCGACGCTCTGCGCGTCGGGGACTGCGTCGCTCGAGGCCGCGCTGGGCCGCGCCGTGCCGGTGGTGGCGTACCGCGTGGGATTGACGAGCGAGCTCGCGGCCCGCTTGCTTCTGCGCACGGCCCACGTAGCCTTGCCGAACGTCCTCCTCGGACGCCGCGCCTTCCCGGAGCTGCTCCAGCGCGAGGCGCGAGCGAGCCGGATCGCCGACGCGCTCGCCGACGTGCTGGACCGCCGTCCGGCGCTCCTTCTGGAGTGCGACCAAGTCGAGGCGGCGCTCGGCGGCGCTCGTGCCCCGTCCGCGGCCATCGCGCGCATGCTCGCCCCCTGGCTCGGCGACGGCGTGCGCGTGATCTGAGCGATGCCGGGCACCGAGCGCGCCCCTCGCCTCGAGCTGGCCGGCCTCGTCGTCGCGTCGGCCGCCCTCCTGGCCGCTCGCCTGCTCGCGACGGCGCGCGTCGGGTTCGGCGACTCCGA
>PLYU01000259.1 GCA_003153495.1 Myxococcales bacterium | reverse complement strand
TAGGGCTAGCCCTCGCTCGGTCTCTAACGAAACCCACCGGGCTACTGCGCGGCTTCGAGCAGAGCCGCGATGTCCTTCGGCAACGGCACGCTGGCATCGAAGGCGGGCACTTCTCCGCCTCCCGCGTACGCGACGCGCGCCGCGTGCAGGACGTGGTGGCCCAGCGCCCGGATCACGGGACCGCCGTAGAGCTCGTCTCCAGCCAGAGGGTGGCCGATCGCCGCGAAGTGAACGCGAATCTGGTGCCGCAGCGCCTTGCCCACCGTCGCCTCGACCAGGGCCCACGGCCCCGACCGCCGCACGACGCGGTAGCGCGTGGACGCCGGGCGCGGCTCGTAGCGCATGACGTCGCGCGGGTGAATGCAGGCATAGACCCGCCGCTGGTCCTTCGGGTGGTTGGTCAGCGGGAACTCGATCGACCCCTCGTCGGGCAGGCCCTGCTCGGCGCACACGAGCAAGTAGCGCTTGTCGAGGCGCTCCTCCTTCAGGGCGCTCTTGAGCGTCTCGAACGCCGCCGCCGTACGCGCCACGACGACCGCGCCGCTGGTGTCGGTGTCGAGCCGGTGGATGATTCCCGGCTCGCGCGCCGAGTGCCCGATGAACACGTCGGCGGAGGTCGGGACGAGCTCCGGGTAGCGGCCGAGCAGCGCGTTGACGAGCGTGCCCGTCTCCCCGGGCCGCAGAGGCGCCGTGGGCTGGCCGGAGGGCTTGTCGACCACGACGACCTGCTCGGTCTCGAGCACGACCCTCAGCTCGGCCTCCGGGCTGGCCACCGCCGGCGCCTCGGCGACCTGCGTGACCTCGATCTGGACCCTATCGCCGCTCGCCACCGTGCCGCCCTTCGGCATGCGGCGGCCGTTGACGCGAACGACGCCCATCTCGATGGCGCGGCGAATGCGCGCGCGGGAGAGCTCGGGGACGAGCTCCGCGAGCGCCTTGTCGAGGCGGGCCCCTTCGAGGGGCGTGGGGATGACGAGCTCGCGCACGGGGTGCGCATAGGTACCACGCGAGCTCGTGGGGCGCCTGCTGCGGCGAGGGAAACTCTCACGAAACAAGCGAAGTCGGGGCGGGGACCGCCCGGGGCATAGATTCCATGAGGGAGGGTCGGCGCCGCAGCGGTCGGACCCCAGGCCGCGCGCCGCGGCCCGAGACGATGGCTGGTCGGATCAGGGCAAGCCCTGGTCGCTTCCGGGCACAGGCACCTCTTGCCATTGCCGACTTCCTGAACAGTTTCGCGCGTCCGGGACCTCGCACGAAGCGTGCTCAGGGGTCCTGTGACGCATACGCACCAGCGTGCGGGCGCCAACCAGGAGAAACACCCCATGTCAGTACAAGCTCAGGTCAACGATCCCCACGCCCAGCTCCGCTCTCTCTATCAGGCGCTCCTCGCCGACCAGGAACGGTTCGACGAGTTCAAGCGCCTGCTCGCGCTCTACGACTTCGATCCCCGCCAGGCCGACGAGGAGCCGACCGCGGCCGCGAGCGCGCGCGACAAGCTCAACGAGAGGATTCGCGCCTGGGTCGGCGGCAACTTCGGCGGGCTCAGCGCGACGCAGACGCTGCAGTGGCGAGCGATCGTCGTCGAGGAGCGGTTCAACGTGTCGCTGTCCCCGTGGAAGGAGTCGAACATCTACTGATGAACATCTTCGAGCTTGTCGATGAGCTCTTCGAGGCGTTCGCCGAGGGGCTCGGAGAGCCGCTGGCCGAGAGCGCGCGGGATCTTCCCCGCGCGCTCCGGCTCGCGCCGGAGCGTGTCCCGTGGAGTCGGGTCTTCTCGCACGAGGCGACGCTCGGCGCTCCCGCGCTGTTCGCCGAAGCCATGCCAGGCGTCTCCCGCCAGGCGGTCCGCGACGCGGTGATGGCGCACGCTCTTGCCGTCATCGACGCGTTCGGGACCGACCGGATCGAAGACGGGCAGATTCCCGTGTCACCCACCGTCACCGCCGTCCTCGGACGGGCGCGGCACGAGCGCGATCGCGCCATCGCACGGCTCTTCGGCGGACAGGCACCGCCCGGCTGCGACTTCGGGCCGGCCGATGTCCTTTCCCTGCGCGCGATCCGTAGCGAGCGCTCGCTGCTCGAGTCCGGCCAGGCGATGGACATGGACCTCTATGAACGAGCGTCGCTCGACAAGCAGTGCGCCGGGCTCGTGGCGAGCACGGGGCTGGCGCGCGTCGCCGGCTGGAGCGAGGGACGGTGCGACTCGGTGCGCACGACGCTCGAATCGGTGTGGCTGGGCCTGCAGATGGCGGACGACGTCGTGGACTGGGAGGACGATCTGAAAGGCGGCGGCGCATGGGCCGTCTGCCTCATGAAGGGGAGCGTGCCACCTCCATCCTCGGGGGAGCGGCCGACTGCGGGCGCGAGCATGCGCAAGCACGTGCTCCACTCGGGGGTGCTCCGGCGCATGCTCGTTCGAGCGCAGCAGCACATGGGGCTCGCCCGGATGCGCGCGTCGGCGCTGAACGCACCCCGGCTCGCCTCGTGGGCCGCAGCGCAGGAGGCGCGACTTCAGGGGCTGGTCGCGGGGGAGACACGTCATCCCGGATACGCAGTGCGGGCGCATGCGCTCGCGGCCTGGGCAGGGGAGGTGCTCTCATGAAGCGAATACTCCACGATTGGGATTTCCCGTACGAAGCGCCTTCGCACGGGCCGACGAGCGACGGGCGAGAGCTGCTGGACGTGGTCATCGCGACGTACGACCACGTGCCGACCGCCGCGTTCAGCGAGGCGCTGCAAGATCTCGGAACGGACGTTGTAGTCGAGACGCTCCTCGCGCGGGCGCCGCTCTACTGGACGCGCGTCCGATCCGCCACCGTTCGCATCATGCGCGCGGACGTCGCGGAGATTCTCTCGCGAGCCCGAATCGCCGTCCGATACCTGGCCTCCGCCCGCGTGGGAACCATGGCGCTCCCTCCATCGCTCGACTTCGCCGACGCACCTCCCGTCCATGGCGCCGGTTGGCGAGTGCGACGGCAGCGAAGCTTGGCCGTCGCGCCGACCTCGGGAGGCCTCTGGTTTCTAGGCGAAGGCGGCGGGATTCGTATGGATCGTGCGGTATGTAGGACTGGCGCGGGCACCCGCCTGGCGGTCATTGACGACGACACCGCCGACTTCGAGCATCTCGAGCTGGACCGAACCACCTGCGTGGGGGTCGAACGGTCGCCCACCGTCAACGGGCACGCCGCCCTCATGATCGCCTGGGCGTCCGGCGCCATTCGGAGCGACGGAAGTCACTTCGCGGGAATCGCGCCTGACACGTCGGTGCGCGCGTATTGCATCTCGAAGGCGGGCATCGACGTCTTCTCACTTCCGCTGGCCATCGCGCGCGCGGTCTTCGAGGGCGCCGACGTGATCGTCTGCGCCACCTACGTCGAGGGAACGACGAGTCCGATGCTCGATGACGCACTGGAGGTCGCGGTTCGGCTGGGCCGCAAAGGGCGCGGAAGCGTCGTCGTGTTGCCGACGGGGCGCGAGGCGTCCAGCCCCGAAGGGTCCGTTCACGCGAGCCTCTCGCTGACACTGGGTGATCCGGCAAGCGATCCGCGCGTCCACTGCGTAGCGCCGGGGGGACGTCGGGGCGGTTGGTTTCTTTTCCCGCGCCTCCGCGATGGCAAGTTGCGTCCATTCGCGAACCGCGGGCCCGCCGTGCGGTGGACGGCGCCGGGAGACGACATCGCCCACCCGTTCTCGACTCACGAACGCCTCTTCCACGCCGAGTCGAGCGGCGCGTCGGCGATCGCCGCGGGCGTCGTCGCTCTCGTCTTGGGCTGTAACCCGGCGCTCCAGTTGCACGAGCTGCATTCGATCCTCAGCCGTACGGCGGACGCTCCCGGGCCGACCGAGGCCGCGGAAGCGAACCTCGTCGATCCGGCGGACGTCCTGCCTCTCGGCCGCGATCCGGACGGCCACGATGCAAAGCACGGCTACGGTCGACTGAACGCGACCCGCGCTTGCGCGGCTGCCCGGGATCCTTTTGCCCTGGCCCTGCTTGCCATGGGTGAGGAGGAGGCCGCTCGAGGATGGTCGACTTGCGCCAAGCGCCCGTATTCGGCGGACTTGTCGGGCTGGGCCGTCCGAACGCTTCTCTCGCGCCCCGATATCGAGCACGCCGTTCGCGCCGTACTCCGCCACGCCCGACTCATCGCGGCGCGTCCCTCGCGCGCCAGGACGCAGACGCCGGGCGCCCTGGCGAGACAGCTCGCGCTGCTCGCGCGGAGCCTGCTCGCTGCCCAGACGGCACCCCCCAAGGTGCGCGAGGAGCTCCGGCGAACGACCGATGTCCTGACCCGCGCGTGCGCCGACTCGGACTTGGACTGCGCGCGGCTCGAGAACGGCGTGCTCGACTTGTTCCGCACGGTGTGGTCCAGCTCCTCGGCGACCGCCCAAGGACAATCGGCTACCGTTTCCGAGACCTTGCGCAGCGCCTAAGGTCGGGCGACCCTGTACCGTGCGACTCGAATACGTCGCCGTCGCATGAGCACCACAGCCCCGAAGGTCCCGTTCGCCGTCGCGGCCATCGCGATGGCGGCGGCCCTCCTTGCGGCGGTGGCTCTCCAGCAAGCGGCAGAGTGGTACCAGCACCCCTTCCCTGGCATCCTCCTTACCCCCGAAGGGAACGTCTCCAGCATCGGAATGCCGACGTGGGACGGCATCGAGCAAGGGCTACGTTTCCCCGACCGGATCGTCTCGGTCGACGGCGCCCCCCTGAAGTCCTCTGGAGGAGAGTACGCCGCGCGCGCTTGGGATCGCGCTATTGCGAAGGCCGACAGGGAACGACATCCATCGGTGCACGTGGAGGTCCTGACTGCTACCGGCTCCCGCCAGCTCGACCTTCGTTTGGGAGCGCTCGACGAGGCCAGCTGGTGGCTCTACGGCGGCACGGTGATCTTCGTCGGCGCGCTCTACGCGCTCGCCGGGATCGTGGCCTTGAGCAGCAGCCCTCGGGGCGTTCTCGCTCGCGCATTCCTGAAGTTCGCTCTGCTCACGTCGATCTATTTCTTGACGTTCTTCGACGCACACACGACGCGCTCGATGGTCCCTCTATTCGACGCTTCTCAGGCGTGGGCCCCTTTCGCCCTGGTGGCACTGACGCTCAGGATTCCCGACGACGTCGCCCTTGTTCGGCGCCTTCCCTGGCTGCCTCGCGCGCTCGACGTCCCCGCAGTGCTACTGGCCGCGGTGTGGACTGCGCGAAACGCAGTCGGCGCCCCCGTGACGGGGATCCGAAGCGCCTGCACGCTCCTTCTCGGCGGGGCTTTGATCATGTTCGTGGTCGTGCTCGGAGTGCGCTACGCACACGCCAACGGAACCCGGAGGGACATTCTGCGCGTCCTGTTCCGCGCGACGGCAACGCCATACGTGCTCGTCGGGTTCGGCGTTCTGGTGGCTCAGCTCAGCTCTCGTGGGTCCGTCGCCGCGTTCTTCGCAATTCCCGCAATGGGGCTGGCGCCTGTCGCGACGGGTGTCGCCTTCATGCGCCACGATCTATGGGGTAGCCGTGCCCTTCTGTCGCGCGTACTCACGCGCGCGGTCGCCGGGGCGGTCGCCTGCGTCTTCGCGGTCGGCGTAGGCGCGGCTCTCTCGGCATCCCTGGGGATTCCCTTCCGGAGCGCGCTCGGCGCCACCGCCGTCGGAGCCCTCGTCTCGGCGCCGTTACTCTACTTGGCCATGCGTGTCGTGGAACGGAGCTTCTTCCCCGCCCTCTCGGAGTACAAGCCTACGATCGAGCAGCTCAGCGAGGAGCTCACGTCGATCAAAGATCCTAGCGAGGTAGCGCAGGCCATCGAACGAACGGTCCGCCGCTGGCTTCCGTGCCAAACGGTCGAGTTTCTGGCGACCGAAGGCGATGGCGTGCCAAGCGTACATGACGACGCCCCCAGCGAGAGCGACGACGAGCGGAGCATCCTCGCAGAGTTCGGGGGACGAATACTCGGCTCGCTGCGCGTCGGGCACAAGCGCGGGGGCGCGCTGTTCACGAGCGACGATATCGACCTGCTCCGCACCATCGCGAACCAGGCCGCGCTCGCCCTGGCACACGCGCACAGCTACGCGGAGCTCGAACGCCGGCGCCAGCAGCAAGTGGCGGCCTGGCAAGTGGAGCGCGCCGCCCTCGTCGAGACGGTGGCCGCCGAGATCGCGCACGAGGTGCGCTACCCGATCAACTTCTTCCGCTCCGTGTTCCAGCGCGACGCGCAAGACGCCAAGCTCGAAAGCGAGGAGATCGAGATCGGGCGCGAGGAGGTCGACCGCCTCGAGCGCCTCGTCTCGGGTCTGCGCCGCATGGTGGGGCAGCGTCTCGAGCGACAGCTCGTGCCGGTGGCAGACCTGGTCGTGCGCGTCGAGGTGCTCTTGCGCGATGCGCTGAGCGGCCGGGAGCTCGCCAGCGACGTGCCGCCCAGCGTCGCGCTGCGATGCGACCCGGACCAAGTGACCCAGGTGATGGTGAACCTCGTTTCCAACGCCCTCGACGCAACGGGCATCGCTGGCCACGTCGGGCTGCTATGGACCTCGGACGCGGAGGGCGCCGAGCTGGTGGTCTGGGACGATGGGCCAGGCTTCGATGGAGATCCCGCCCGCCTGTTCGCCCCGTGGTTCACGACCAAGACGCGCGGGACGGGGTTGGGGCTCGCGATCACGCAGCGAATCGTCCGTGCGCACGGCTGGCGAATCGACGCGGTTCGCGTGTGCGGGCGCACGCAGTTCACGGTCAGCGTTCCTGCCTCCGACGTATTGGAGACAGCCGCGAGGGCATCCAGTGAGACGGCGCACGAGGGCGCGCGCGAGATCGGGGAGATCCATTGAAAGTACTGATCGTCGACGATCAGAGGAGCGCGCGGCGTGTTCTGCGGCAGATCCTGGCTGCTCTGAAGGACGTCGAGGTGTTGGAAGCGGGCAGCGTCGAAGAGGCGCTCGCCACGATCCACCGGACGCCGCCCGACCTTCTCCTCCTGGACATCCGCCTCTCCGATGACTCCCGCAACCGTGGGGGTCTGGATCTGCTGAAGAAGCTGCGGGCGGCCGGTTCCACGGTGCCCGCGGTCATGGTGACCTCGCTCGTCGAGCTAGGCGAGATCCGCGAGGCCATGCGCAGTGGCGCGCAGGACTACGTTCTCAAGGAGGAGTTGTCCCCCGAGATGCTCCTGCCGATCGTAGAGACCTTCCGCGAGCGCCTCGCCCTGCGCGGCGAGGTCATGCGGCTACGCGAGCGCGTGGAGCACACCTGGGGACTGAAGGCGATCGTCGGCTCGTCCCGCACGACAGAGGCCGTACGGCACATGGTGCGACGGGTGGCAGATGCCAGCGCGACTGTGCTCATCCGAGGCGAGACGGGGACCGGAAAGGAGCTCGTGGCACGCGCGCTCCACGAGCTGAGCGCCCGGCATGGCGAGCCGTTCATCGCCGTCAATTGCTCCGCGCTGCCAGGGACCCTAATCGAGTCGCTGATCTTCGGACATGAGCGAGGGGCCTTCACAGGGGCCGACCGGCGCGCCCGAGGCCAGCTCGAGATGGCCGGTGCCGGGACGATTCTCCTCGACGAAATCGCCGAGATGCCGATCGAGCTGCAGGCGAAGCTGCTGCGCGTCCTCGAGGACCGCCGCTTCCGCCCGCTGGGGTCGGAGGAGGAGCGCCCCCTCAAGGCGCGTGTGCTGGCGTCGACGCACGTCGACCTCGAGGGACGGATCGCCGAAGGGCGGTTCCGCGAAGATCTCTTCTACCGCCTCAACGTGGTGACCATCCGCGTTCCGTCGCTCGCCCAGCGCGCGGAGGACATCCCGGAGCTCGTCGCAGCGTTCGCCGCCGAGCTCCCTCGCAAGCTGCGCTTCACCGAGAGCGCTGTCACCTGGCTGGAGCGTCGGCCATGGGCGGGGAACGTCCGCGAGCTGCGGAACGTGATCGAGCGGCTTGCCTTGCTCGCCGAAGAGGATGCAGTGACCGTCGAGACGCTGGAGGACCTGGCGCGACCGCCCGCCTCGGGCAACAGCCGTGGCGAAATCGAGCGCATGGCTCGGCAGCTACTCGCGCTTCCGGACAGGCTCGGCTCGAAGCTGGACGTCATCGAGCGCGCGGTCTTGCACCACGCGATTGAGGTGTGCGGGGGAAACAAGAGCGCGGCGGCGCGGCTGGTCGGGGTGGACCGCAAGGCCCTCGAGCGGCGATGGGAGCGCCTCGGGGAGACGATTCCCGACTCGGGGCAAGACGACGACGACGGGGACGAGGAGAAGTGACCGGGTAGAAGATCGGACAGGGCAGAACCACTCGCTCGGTTTCCTCTTTCGCGCACGCGGAGGGGTGCGGGGACGATGCGGCGCGCTCAGGTGAGATCCACGGCGGTCGATACGCCGAGCTTGGTCATGGCTCTCGTGAGCAGCGCGCCCACGGTGCTGGGCGCGAGGCCGAGCTCGTAGGCGATGAGCTTGTTGGAGTGGCCCCGGCGCGCATAACCGACGACCTCCCGTTCGCGCGCGGTCAGGGCACGCGGATCCTTCGTCGCCGAATCGTTGACGTGGGCGAGGACGTAGCGGCGCCCATCTCGATCGAAGTGGTCGACGAGCGACCAACGTCCGGCGACCAGCCCGCGCCAGATCGCGACGGCGCCGTCCGGATCACGGCGCCGCATAGGGCCGCGCGCCTTGTCCGCCGCAACAGCGGCAGCGCGCAGGGCCTCACGCCCTACGGTCGTGGCCGCGCCGCCCGTCGCGTGCTCCACGCGGCCGTCCGGCCTCAACACGGCCTCGGCGTCGCGGCTCGGGTCGCCGCCGCGCAACTTCTGGAGCTTGCGATACAGCCGGAAGCCGGCTGCGAGGTGCGTCGCGATGCGTCCCCAGCGGACCGAGTGCGAGCGCCCCAGAGCAGGCTGCCGTGAGCATGGCATCCCGATCACGCAACCGGACGAGGTGAGGTCCGTCGCCGAGATGGCGAGGAACTCGGTGAACCCGTGTCTGCTGATTGCGTTCCGGTAATAGTCGCGAACTATGGCTTGTGCCAGGAATGGCGCCAAGATCGACTTGAGCGATCCGATCCCCAACGTCAGGTACTGGTTGACGAGCGCCCCCTGCAACTCGGACCCCATGTCTGCAGCGGTCGTCGGACCGCCGAGCAGGACGGCACCGAACCCGCTCGGGACGTTCACCTCCGTGACGGATCGAAGGTCGATCCAGCCGCTGTCCGCAACGTCGAATGCGTAACTGATGGTTCCGACGGCTTCGGGCACGAGCGCGACAACCGCTTCCGCCGCACCCTTCAGCCAATCGGCTTCCGTCGCGGCGTCGGTTCGATACGCGCGCTCGACGACGTGAATGAGGTCGGTCACGGTTACTCCTTCCCGTCGCACGAGCGCCCTGACGCGAAGGACGCGAGCTCTCTGCGCGAGCCTAGGCCCAGCTTCTGGAAGATGCACCCCACCTGGTTCGCGACGGTGCGCACCGACGTGCCGCGCGCCCGTGCGATCTCCGCGTTCGATCGCCCCGCGAGGAGGCCCTGAACGACCTCCCTCTCGGCCGGCGTCAACGCGGCGAGGTCGGGCGGCGCCGCCAGCGGGTAGCTCAGCACCGCGAGCCGCTCGCCGTCGATGCGGAGCCAGGCCACCTCAAGACCGTCCGGCGGCGCGGCCGTCTCGGCCTGACCGTCCAACGCGTTGTCTCGGGCTCGGGCTCCGTTCCTGCGGCCAGCCGGCGTGCTCATGGTCAACCTCTGATCGGATCCGAGCCCAGACCGGACGATACTGCGCGAGCCGCAAGTACGCCACGGCCATCGGCTGGCTCCGGCAGGCAGATGCAGACCGCCGCCCGCCGGCACTCGGCCATGACAAGTTTCGGGGCATTGGCCCTGGACGCAACCCGCCGGCCCGCCCCGTCCGCGCCGAAGACCTCGTAGAGGCCGAGCTCGACCTCGCTGGTGACGAAGCGCCAGCCGGGCAGCTCGGGAAAGACGCTGATCACCGCTCTTGCTCGTGAAGGACCGCATGGAGCGAACCGGCGCCCGTTCGTCGCTCGTCGCGCAGCGCGTAGAACCCGTCGAAGTGCCTCACGGCACGGGCCGCCATCTGCTCGACCTGCCGCTTGCCGATGGTCATGCCCGTCCGGTGGCTGATCGCCGCGACGACCAGTCGCACGCGACCCGCTCGGCACCTCCGTCGCTGCCGCGCGCGCGCACGACCCGCTCGACGGCGCCGCGAAGATCGTAGTGGCCCTGGAGCCTCCGCCGGATCCACTCGCGCTCCTCGCGCTCGGCGTACTCCTCCAGCTCTTCGTGCCGGTGCCCCAGCGCCTGCTTGGGATGCCAGGTACGTCATCATCTCTGCCGCCTGCTGGCCCGCGTGACCTCGCACGACGGAGATCCGAGGGCAATCCACGCCCGCTCAGATCTTGTCACAGGGCGAAACATAGGACGGCACCGTCGCCGAAAGGTTCCCCATCGAGTCGACGGAAACGACGACGAAAACGGCGTCTTTCCCGCAGTAGTTGAAGTCGACCAAGGTAACGGGTACGAGGAGCCGCACGTCCCCACCACGCGATACCTGCAACGTCAACGAGGTCAGGGTAGGCGAGGCAAAGAACGTATAAGAGCACACGAGGGAGGAGAACCCCGAGGGGCACCCGAAACGGGCGCCGTCCTGCAGGGTGCCATCCGGGAGGAGTGCGGCCACTTTGACGTCGCTCGTCGCCGCGTTATCCGGCGCGATGTCGACGATCACCCGGGGCCACATGCGAGCTTCGCACGCCGAGGAGCCGCAGGTCGAGCTGGACGGAGCACCGGAATCCGCCGACGAAGCCCGCGGCGATGTACCACCGCCACAGGACGTGAAAGCCACGACGGCCGCGACAAAGATTCGCATGTTCATCTACCTTACACCATTTTGGCAATAGTCGGGCAGCCCGCTCGCGTAGCGGCACATCGGCGAACAGTAACCCGCGGTCGCATCGACCACGAAATGCACGCGCGGACTCGCGAGATCGTGGCAGCAGTTGGTCTCGCCACTCGCTGCGTCCGGCACGCAGGAACTCGTACCTCCGTCCATTTCGAGGCACTGGCAGCTCTCGGTCGGCGCTGCGTCCACCGCCACCGCCTGGCCGCCCATGCACGCCCCGAGCTGAAGCGCGTGAATCGGGAACTCGAGATCGCCGCGCCATGCCACGGGCGCGTTCCCAGCGTCGCCAGGGCCCTCTGGCGACGTAGCAAGGACATCCATGTATCCACCCACAGCGAAGTAGTGTTCAACGTAGGCTCCGTCGCGCCGGTGCAAGAGCTCGACTCGCGCGGTGCCGGGCTGACGGCCATTCTGATCGGTGGGCACATGCGTTCCGGGATTGCGATCATTGAGGTCGATCGCGAGATACCAATAGTCGCCAGCAGACCAGCTCGTCCCGGCGTAACGCCCGCAGGCCACGTCCGCAGTTGCGGCGTGCAGCGAGAACCTGAGAAACGCCCCGTCGGCCGGAGGCGCGTCGTAAACCCACGAGTAGAGCCGCCCCTGGGCAGCGCCGAGCCCCTTGAGCGCCGCGTTCCAATCGGGAACGCCCGCCTCGGGCGATGGCGCCGCGCTGCCGCAGCCACAGACGAAGGCGGCAAGCAAGCCGGCCCGCCCGTGAACCGAAGCCGACCATCGCCCGAGACGCATGAGTTCAGCGACAAGCACGAGCACGAGCCCCCATTGCGTCAGCAACGCCCGGCGCACGCCGCTCCAACGCACTGCATGTACTGCCGCCAAAGCAGATTGCACGGATCGTCTTGTTGAAGCGGAATGCATCCGGAAATGCACGAGCAGACGGCGCCCGCGTCGCAAGATGAACTGCAGTAGCATCCCAGGTACGCGCAGTCGAATACTCCCGGGCATTGGCGTTCAATCTGGCTCTGGATCGAGCTGCAGCCTTGGCCGCAAGGGCTGCAGCCCGGCTTGCCGACCGTAGCCGCGTAGAGCCGACAGGCCTCGACAAACGGCAGCGTGGAGGCCTCCGGTGGCGCTGCTCCGGATGAATCCTTAGTCGCTGACGGGGGCGCCGCCCCTCCACTGGAGGACGACGGAGAGGCGCCGTCAATAGTTGCGTCCGCCAACCCCGTCTCCGGGAGGCCTGCCTCTGTCGGCGCGCCTTCTGACCTGCTCGTCGAAGTCAGGATCCTTCCGCCGCACGCCGCAATGGAGGTTCCCAAAATCACCGCGGCCAATAACAATCGACAACGGACGGCAGCAACATCCAGCTTCCGAGTGATCCTTTCAGTCATAGCAGGCATAATACGGATCGATCGACCAAAGGCCAGACCGGCAGAACATCGCGACACCTCCAACGCATGGGTTGCCATAGATGCATTGCGTTCCCTGCACTCCGCATGGGAACCCGAGGTTCGGAACCGTCGGCGGACAGCCAGGCGTCGTTGCGGGCGGGCGGCAACTGAAGATGTTCGGAACACAGCCGTTGCCGCTGCCGGCACCCCTTCCTGAATACGTGCTGCATTGGCACGTGCAAAGGGTCCCGTCGCTGTAGGCGCAGTTGGCACCGCTCTCTGATGGGTCCGACACCGCGCACGACGCGCCCGGACTCGGCTGCGGAGCGGGACAGAACCCGCTCGGCAGTGGAGCGCACCCTTGGTGGCTAGCGTGCCACGCGCCCGACGGACACAGCCAAACGTCACGACACTCCGGGCGCGGCGAGTCGCCATACCAGCACGCAGGCGGCACGGCCACAGGGCACGGCTGCCCTTCCATCGGTTCGTTCGCCGGACAGACGACTGAGGGCGAGGAATCAGCATCACCCGATGCGGCGTCGCCCCCTTGGCTCGCTCCTACGGCCCCACGGCTAGCTGCGTTCCCGCCGCACTGCGTGGTGGACCAAAGCAGAAGCGCGCACCCAAACGAACCGACCGTGCACCTGTCGAGAATCATAAGCCATCCTCCGCGAATGCCAGCGCGCAATGAGCCACGACGTCCGCGTCTGCGGCCATCTGCTCGGTACACCCGTTACCGGTATACGTCGCCAACTGACCTGGTTCGCAAAAGCGCACCTTCTTAGGGCCAGCCCCACAGGCAACCCATTCGTCCTTACTGCACTGGCGCACTGACCCCAACACACGACCAAGGCCGCAAGTTTGCTCCCTCCACCGGCCATCGTCAAGCGGAGGCTCGGCAACGGTACGAGCCACCCAGTCCACGAGGGCGGCCGTTCGTGCGAAGACATCCGTCTGCTTGCAGGACATCGAACCCTCGGAGAGGATGCCAACGACCGTCGGGCCGCCGTTCTCGTCCTGCACGATGAGCGCGCTGCCCGAGTCGCCCACGCACGGGCCCGCGTCAGACACCACCTGGGCCGTCACACTAAGGGGCGCGACGGCGACAATCTTTTCGGTCATGAACCTACGCGCACGCGCGTTCGGCGGTCCGAATGCTCTGACCGCGCCGGTGCGCCCGACATACTTCGTCGCATCCTTAGCAAACTGCAAACCGGCAAGGCCATCCGTTTGCTGCTCAGTTCTCAGCAGGGCCGCATCCAGCTTTGGGTGCACCACGACCAGCTCTGCAAACGAGAGCACGGGGGCTCCGTCCGTTCCCGGGCGCACTATTCCGGCAGTTCCTTGGCCCGACACGTCCACGCAGTGTGCCGCCGTCAGAACCCAGCGCGAATCCACGAACACACCTCCGCACGAAATGTACTGACCGTCGGAAGAGCCCACGACGATGACGGGCAACGCCGTCATGATTTTCTCGCCTCTCAAGCGGTTGGCGAATGCGTCGGCAGGCGATGAGTCCGAGCCCGCGGCACCGGACACCACCGCCACGATGAACGAGGTGACCAGTGCCGTCTGGACCAAGGCGCAGCTTGGATGGCGCACGTTATGGCATCGACGACTTCAGTGTACTCATCCTGTTAAACAGGACGGGATCCAGCGCTAGGCTTATGTTAGGCGTTGTGTTGCCGACTTGGCATCCGCCATTGACGTTGGGCGGACCGTCGCAAGTCTCGCCGCCGACAACGCCGACAACGTACGGGCCATTCGACCCTGGGCTCCAGCTGAACCAAGGACTACCGCTGTCCCCAGGGGAGATGCTATATCCACTCCAGAAGCTTCGGTCCCAGTTGTTTTCGCAGACACCACCATTACACCCGTTAAATGGATTGAAGAACGGGCCGACTTGCATCCCCGTACGCCCGTTTGAACGGTAGTTGCTGGGATACACGCAGCCACTGGGCGATCCCACGTCGTTGCAGGCTGGATAGCCGGCAGTAAGAAGGAGCCAGCTCTGCAGCTGTGGAACCGTGCCGTAAGCGAAGCCCATATACCCAGCGCCAGGGATCGGACTGTTTAGCTCGAAGATCGCCCAATCCCACGTGTTGCAAAGGTTGTTAGGGGCACCCGCAGCTCCGCATCCGTTCGTGTACCACGCGCTATCCCACCAAACGGCTTGAACTCCGACGCCAGCGAACGGAGTATAGTTTCTATCCACACCAGGCCGGAATTGACTCGGCCAAGTAAAAGTGTTGGTCCCATTCCACCAGCAATGCTGGGCAGTAATTACGAGTCGCGATGAAAACATCGTCGCCGAACAATTATTGATGGATCCTATAGTACCGATCGGGGTACGTGGAAAATCTCCGCTCGGATTGTACGGCCAGTATGTGCGATCGTCTTGACCGTTGGGAAAGCCCTTGGGGACATTGGCCGACTGTCCCGGCTGACTAGATCCATTGAGACCGTGATCCTTGAAGTAGGCGCCTATGTGCTGCATATGTTCGCCGGTTAGATTCAGCTGGTAGATGGTTCCGTCACTCGCCAACCTGACCAATTGACTGTCGGTCGACGAAGGCGGGTCGGTTTTCGTCGGATTGTAAACGCTGTCCATCGGTCGCCAGTCCGGAGCCATGGGCACGACGTTGACGTGACCGATCGGTGTCAACGTTGGCGCGGGGATCCCGAGTTGCGCTCCTATCCAATTGGGGGGTACCGGCATATGTATCGTGGCTGTGGCGGTACTGAGGGCTGCGGCGCTTTGTTTCGTTTCTTCCTTCGTTTGCGCTCCGCCCTCAGAACTGCACGCTGCTGCGAGCAGGCCCGTCGCCACGGTTAGCGTTCGGGCACTTCGTACGATGGTTCGATGGAGCTGCATGCAATACCTCATTTGTGGTTGTTCGGTTTTACATCAGGCTATGCACTACGTCGTTGCCGCTATCGTTGCCCTCTGCTGACCCCCCCCTTCGGACACCACCTCGGCACACCCGTTGGTCGTTACAGAGCTATTTCTTCCGTCCACAATGACGGACAGATAGCCGGCTCGGATCGCGACGATCTCGAACTCATCGGGGACCGGGGAGCCCAGGTACACGCAGTCCGAAGCCGGCCCGATGGGTACAGGGAGAAGAAGTTGCCGGCCGGAACGACGCCTGCCAGGCGCCCGACCGAAGGCACTTTCGGCCGCAAGACGGTCTCGATCGTCGATCCAGGCATCGCCACGGCGAGAACCCAATCAGCTCGGCCGACCCCCGACCATGGTCATTTCATTTACGAGCGTCGGCTCCAGCGCGCCCGCCCCTGACCATCTGTTCGGTCCCGAGCTGAGCGCGTCCTGCTGAGGGCTTCCGTCCCGGGCTGAGCGGGGGGGGCTTCGCGGGAACGGGCGGCGCGCTCTCGCGCGGTGCGCGGGATGGGACAGGGGTGGTCGGCGTCCGCCGGAAAGTTGAGAAGCTCGGAGGAGGCGAGGATCGTCTGGGTTTCCCAACCGAACAGGAGACCCTCATGAGCCCGACCATCGGACTCCCTCCTCCGTGCGCAGAAACGTGCCTCGATACGTCGCGAGTGTCCAGATTCCTGGGAGGCACGCTCATCGCGGAGGATGTTCGCGACCTGGTCGAGCACGTGCGCCGGATGAGCGACGCTGACGCGTACCGTCCGTGGCGGTGCCCGGCCTGCGGCCACGCGACGTTGCACGTGCACAGCCGCCCCGAGCGCCACCCGAAGCGCGAGCCGTCGCTGCCGCCGGTGGTGACAGTGCTCCAGTTTCGGTGCGCCGACACGGAGTGCGGAGCGACGTGGCGGATCCTGCCGTTGTTTCTCGCCCGGCACTTGTGGCACGCGTGGAAGACGGTGGAGCGGGTTGTGCGCCCGAGCGCGGCGTTGCCGAAGGCCACGGCCCCGCCGGTGCCAGCGCAGACCGAGCGGCGGTGGCGCGCACGGCTCGGCTCGACGGCGCGCGTGCTCTGCGCGCTGCTGGCCGCGAGCGGCGGCGCCGTGCTGACCGAGGTGGCGATGATCGTGGGCCTGGACGCGACGCGCGGCGCGTTGGTCGACGCGTTCCAGCAGGTCGTCGGCGGGGCGGCGGGTGAGCGGCTGTCACCGCTGGCGGGTCTGATCCATCGACTGGAGCGAGGTCTCCGTCTCATGTAAGCGTCGTCGAGCGCCGACCGGCCGAGGGACACGGCCGGCGCCCGATTCGATCCCATCGTTTGTGGTGCGGGCCTGCCGCCAGGATGGCCGCCATGGACGACGACACGAAGCGGGCCATCGCGCTCTTTCGCTTCGGAGTGCTCGGCCCACTGGTCAGCGCCCGTCTGGAACACGGCGACCGACGCGCGCACTTCGAGGCGGTGGCCGCGCGCGACTGGGTCACGCCGGGCGGTCGCATCGTGCGCATCTCGGCACGGACGATCGAGGCTTGGTACTACGCCTATCGCAAGCAGGGGCTTGCGGGCCTGGGCCCCGCCTCGCGCGGGGACTGCGGCACGAGCCGCGCGATGTCCGCCGAGGTGGCGGATCTGGTGCTGCGGGCCAAACGCGAGAAGCCCCGGCGATCGATCCGGCGGATCATCCGCATGCTGGAGCGTGCCGGGCGCGTACGCCCCGGGGAGCTGTCGCGGTCGAGCGTGCACCGCCTGCTGGCGGGCCAAGGGATCTCGCAGAGGCCGACGCGGGCCGAGGATGACGACGGCCAGGTCGCGGGCTCGCGCGTCGAGCGTCGCAGCTACATCGCCGAGCACGTGGGCGACCTGTGGGTGGGCGACGCGCTGCACGTGCGCCGTCCCGTGGCCTTCCCCGGCGGCTACGTCGGCAAGGCGTACATGCTCACGCAGATCGACAGCGCGTCTCGGTACGTGCCCCACAGCTACTTCGCGCCGCACGAAGAGGACAGCGATCAAGAGCACGGCCTGCGGCAGGCGATCCTCAAGTACGGCGTGCCTCGCACCTACTACGTGGACCGTGGGCCGGCGTACGTGGCCGGGTCGCTCGTGGCGATCTGCGCGGAGCTGGGCTGCCGGCTCTTGCACGCCGGGCGCAAGGACGCCGAGGCCAAAGGCGTCATCGAGCGGTGGCACCGGACGTGGCGCGAGAAGGTCGAGGACGAGCTGCCGCCCGGCGTCCTCGCGCTGAGCGATCTGGCGTCGGCGCACTACGCGTGGCTGGCGCGCGAGTACCACCTGCGGGTGCACGCCACGACGGGGGCGGCTCCCCGAGCCCGCTTCCTGGCCGAGGTGAGCGAGCTTCGCGCCGCGCCTTCGGCCGACAAGCTCGCGGCGATCTTCCTGCACCGCAAGACCCGCACGGTGCGCAAGGACGGCGCGATCCGCTGGGAGGGGGGCTGGCTGGAGGTGCGCCCCGAGCTGGTGGGCAAGAAGATCGAGCTGCGCTTCGACCCGCGGGGCGATGCGCTGCCGAAGGTCTTCCGCGAGGGACGCTTCTACTGCGACACGGTGCGGCTCGACCGGATCGCCAACGCCCACCGTGAGCGGCGACGCATCGCGGGCGAGCCCGCGCCCGGCGTGGAGCCGACCGGGATCGATCCGCTCGCGCAGATGGTCGAGGAGCACGCGCAGGCGACGCGCCTCACGCATCTCGCGACCCAGGATGACGTGACCGACGACCAAGAGGAGGACTGACACCCATGAACGACAAGACGCGTTTCTCGCTCACCCATTACCCCCTGCCGAAGAACGCGCAGGGCAAGACCTTCTTCGACAAGGGCCCGGGCCACGCCCGTCTGCGACGGGCCTTCCAGCAGACCATCGACGATCGCACGCTCGGCGTGCTGTCGGGCGAGCCGGGTGTCGGCAAGACGACGGCCATCCGCAACCTCATCGCCGAGCTGCCGCGGCCTGACTACCAGGTCCTTTACCTGTGCAACACGTCGGGCTCGCCGCTCGACCTGTACCGGGCGATCGCCGCGGAGATCGGCGTGCGCTCGTCGCATCGGCGCGGCGAGCTGTGGACCGACATCAAGAAGACGGTCGTGCATATGGTCGACGAGAAGGGGGTCGTGCCGGTGATCGTGCTCGACGAGGGGCATCGTCTGTCGGACAGCTTCCTCGCGGACCTCGCGGGCTTTCTCAACTTCGCCTTCGACAGCCGCGACGTGCTGCCGCTGTGGCTGGTGGGCCAGCCGCCGCTGGTCAAGCGGCTGCACCAGCAGCAGCACGACGCGCTGCGGACGCGCATCGCCGTCGAGATGCGCCTGGAGGCTCTCGACCGGCAGGCCTTCGGCGCGGCCGTCGAGCACGCCTTCGAGGCCGCGGGCGCAACGCAGGCGGTGCTCTCCGATCCGGCGGTGGAGCTTCTCTTCCGCGCGAGCCGCGGCGTCCTGCGCGTGGCCGCGAAGATCCTTCGCGTCGCGATGCGCATGGCGCACGAGAAGAACCAGGCCTTCCTCGACGAGCACATCTTCGAAGCGGCGGTGGCCGAGCTGGGCAGCGCTCCGTGACCGGCGGCGACGACGACGCTCTGCCCGTCGTGCGCGCGGCGGACATCGACGACGCCGAGGGGCGCCCGCGGTGGCTCGTGGCGTCGCTCTGGGCGCGTGCGGGCGTCGGCATCCTCGGCGGTGCGCCCAAGTGCTGCAAGTCGTGGCTCGCGCTCGAGATGGCGCTCGCGGTCGCGAGCGGCGCGCCGTGCCTCGGTGTCTTCGAGGTCGGCGACGTGGGCGGTGTGCTCCTGTACATGGCCGAGGATGCGGCCGTCGTGGTCAAGGCGCGCCTCGCCGGCATCTGTCGCCACCGCGGTCTCGACCTCGCCGCCCTGCCCATCCACCTCATCATCGCGCCGGCGCTACGGCTCGATCGCGGCCACGATCAGGTGCGCCTGCGCGATGCCGTCGCCAAGTACGCGCCGCGCCTGCTCGTGCTCGATCCCTTCGTGCGGCTGCACCGCATCGACGAGAACGACGCCGGCCAGGTATCCGCCTTGCTGGGGTACCTCCGCGAGCTGCAGCGCGCGCACGACCTCGCCGTGCTCGTCGTCCACCACGCGCGCAAGAACGGCCATGCCGGCCAACCCGGCCAGAGCTTGCGTGGCTCCGGCGACTTCTTTGCGTGGGCCGACTCGCTGCTCTACGTGCGGCGCCACCGCGGACAGCTGCTCTTGTCCGTCGAGCATCGCGGCGCTCCCGCCCCCGAGCCGCTCGCACTCGACCTCGCCGGCGACGAGGACGTCCGTCTCGATGTCGTCGCCACCTCCGAGAACGATCTTGGCGCGACGGCCACCGACGGGAACGCCGGCGGCCTCGAGCAGGCCGTGCTCGCCGCCCTCGCCGCGGCTCCGCTCGCCCGCGCCGACCTGCGCGCTCGACTCCGCGTCCGCAACGAACGCCTCGGTGAGACGCTCTCTCGCCTCGTCGACACCGGCGCCGTCCGCCGGGTCGGCGATTGCTGGGCAATTCCCGATTCCCATTCCCGTCTCCCCTGAGGCGCGGCCGGAACGGGAACGGGAACGCCCGCGTGCTCGACGTCGAGGGAGGTCGCTCATCGGCGCGAGGTCCCGCGACCGCCCCACTGCCTACGCGCTCACGCCCGACGCGGAGCTACCTCGACCTCCCTCGACGTCGAGCCCCGTGCCGGCGAAAGCCTCGCGCACCCCCCAGCGTCTCGCCGGCGCGGAGCAGCGACCCGCTTCACGCGACGACTGCGGGACGAACCGCCGTGCCGAGCGCGGGGCGGTACACCATCCAGCGCCTTTGCCTCGGGCTCGATCAATCTCTGCTCGGATCCGTGCCCGGAAGACCGGACGATGCTGCGCGACCCGCCGGTGCGCCACGGCCACTTCCGGGCTCCGGCGAGCAGATGCAAGCTGCCGCCTGCCGGCACTGGCTCATGACCACGTTCGGGTCACGGCCCCTGGACGCAACCCGCCGGCCCGCCCCGTCCGCGCCGAAGACCTCGTAGAGGCCAGGCTCGACCTCGCTGGTGACGAAGCGCCAGCCGGGCAGCTCGGGAAAGACGCTGATCACCGCCCATACCCCCGGTTTCCCCCCGGTCCGTAGCAGCGCGGCCAGGGGAGCATCCATAGTCATTTCATTTACGACCCACTATGGCCATTTCGTGTCCGGAGTACGCGGCCCACGCGGGGCCTCGCGCGCAGCCCCCCGGCGCGCCGCTTCCCACGCCGCTTGCACTTGCGGATCCGCATCTCCCGCCGGATCCATCGCCCTCGCCGCGCCCAGCCCGTCCAGGCACTCCTGCCACGAGCCACGGTTGCATGCGTCGAGCGCGTGCGCGCGGATCTGCCGGGCGGATGTCATGGTGCCCCCCGCATCCGGCGTGGCCTCGTTCCGCCGCGCGTCGCGCCGGTCGATCACGTCCTTCGCGTAGAACAGCCCCCCCACGACGGCCAGGGTGAGCGCCGCCGCCAGGAGCGTCGTCCACCTCCCCACCGCCGCTCGCTTCACCGGCGGCGGCGGCGCCCCGGTCACCCAGGCGCTTGCGCTCCGCGGCGCCTCCTCTCCGTCGTGGTCCGCCGCGGGCGCTTGCTTCGCCGCACCGCCTTGCATCCGCGCGTACAGCGCGTCCGCCTGCGCGTCCAGCTCGGCCATGTCGTAGCCGGCCGCCTCCAGCTCGCGCTGCTTCTCCTCCGGGCTCATCGCGAGCACGCGCTCGATCTCGTCGTCGATCGTCGCCTCCTCGATGGACTCGAGGATCTCCTCGGGGGTTCGCTTGGGCATCACTTCGCCTCACGCATCTTCCTGAGCCGCTCGCTGAGCAGCTCGTTGGCCCGGTACACTTGGTCGATGGGCACGTCCAGCGCCCGGGCGATCTCCGCCGACTTCTCCATCCCCTCGGCGCGGCACCTCAGCACGCCGCTCGCCACGGCGTGATTCGCCACCCCGGCGCCCAGACGGGCGAGCTCGCCCTCCGCGTGCGCGTCGCGCGCCGCGACCTCTGCCGCGTCGAGCATCTTCTCCTCTGCCGAGCCCGTGGTTCGCCCCACCTCGTCGTAGAGCGTCTCTTGCGCCTCCGCCTCGAGCCGCGGCGCGGCCGCGTGGTGCGCGATGTTCACCAGGCTGCGCACGATGCCCGCCAGGTGCCGCTCGAGCGAACCCTTGGCGGGATCCCAGGGCCGCGTGGTCATCACGCGCTCGAACGCGTCTTGCACGACGTCCTCCGCGCGAGACCGGTTGCGAGTGAGCGCCAGCGCGACGACCATCGCCGCTCTGTGCGCCTCCCGAATGTCCTTTTTCGACAGCGAGCGAACACCCATGCACCCTCCCCTGTCCGGGCCCGCTGACTTAGCGTGCGTTTCCGTGCCGACCCAGACAACCACCCACACCGCGTAGCGGGCCGGGGACCGCCGCGCCTCTCTCACCGGCGCGGCGGCCCCCTTCCCTCGTCGTCACCGCTTTTAGGCGGTGTGCGGCGTCACGCCAGCCGTCGCGCCGGGGGTGCTGCTCCCGGCAGTCGGGCTGGCGGGCGTCGCCGTGATGGGCTTCGGCGCAGTCACGGGGGTCACGGTGATGCCTGTGACGTCACCCTTGACTCCCTTTTTCTGCGTCGACCCCATCGTGTTCCGTGCAGCGCGAGTTGCCTTGCGCTTCACGGCGGCGGCCGCCTTGGCGACGGCGGTCAGCGGTGCCCGCGTCTTCGGATGCACTCCGAAATCCGCGAGCACGTCGGGCGCGTTGCCGTAGGCGGCCTTCACGTACGTCACCACCGCGCTCATGAGAGTGCGGAGTGACGGCATGTCGGCCGTCTCGACAGCGAGCTTCGCCTTGGCCGTTGCCTTGGCGGTGTCCACGTCGTCACGGAGACTCACGACCCTTTGCAGCTGGGTCGTGAGCTCCGCCGGCGTGTACGAGCCCCCCGCGAGCGTCAGTTTCGTGACGCTCGCGAGGTGCTTGTTCGCCCCCGCGATGAGCTGCGTCGCGCGGGCGACCACCGTGCTTTTACCTCTGTTGTTCGTTGCCATGACTGTTTCACCTCCTTTCCGAAGGCGAGGCGATCCGTGCCGAACGTTGACTTGCGTGCCGGGGCCGAGACTGGCCGAGCGACGCCGGGCACCATCGCCCGGCTGCGCTCATCGACTGCCTTCAATGGACTAAGCTGTGCGGGAGCGAGAATTCCGGCGCGCGGACCCCGAAATCGACATGGGGGCATGTCGATTTTCGTAAGTGCCCGAAATGAGGTCGCGTTCCGACCGGCCTTCCCGCGTGCACGTGAACGTGCACGCGGGACGGGCGCGCCGTCGTCGCTGAGAGGCGCGTCTGCGCTCGGGACTGGGACGTGAGCTTCGCTCATCCGGGCATCGGTCCTCGGGACACGCGCGTCGACGTCGCTGACAGGCACGTCTGTCCTCGGGACGCGCGCCCGCGTCTCGCTGAGAGGCGCGCCTCTCTGCGGGACTCGCGCATCGGTCCCGCTGACGGACGCGCCTCTCTGCGGGACTCGCGCGTCTGTCCCGCTGACGGACGCGCCTCTCAGCGGGACTCGCGCATCGGTCCCGCTGACGGATGCGCCTCTCAGCGAGACACGCGCGCCTGTCCCGCTGACGGATGCGCCTCTCAGCGAGACACGCGCGTCGGTCCCGCTGACGGATGCGCCGCTCGGCGGGACGGGTGCGGCCGTCCTGCTCCGTGGTGCACCTCTCGGCCCGACGGGTACGTCGGTGCCGCTAAGTGAGGCGCCTCTCGACGCAACGGATGCATCGGTGCGGCTCGTCGGCGCGCCTCTCGGTGGGACGGGCGCGACCGCACCCCGAACACGTGCGCCTCTCGGCGCGACAGCCACGCCCACGCCGCTCGCGGACGCGCTTCTCGGCGTGAAGGCCGAGCCGCCCTCCCCTACCCCCGCCCCGCCGCGTCCCTCGCGTGCGCCGCCACCGCCGCGGCCCCCAGCATCGTCGCCAGCGGCGCCACCGCCAGCGGCGCGATCCCGAACCCCACGGCCAGCAGCGCGATGAGCCCCGGCGTCGCGCCGAGCGCGATCGCCACGCGAACCCTCGCGCGCGTCGCATGAGGGATCGCGAGCGCGCGCGCCGCATCGCGCAGGTCGTCGCCGGCGATCGCGACGGCCCACTCTCCCGGCGTCGACCCGGCCGCCGCCATCGCGACTGCCACGTCGGCTGCACCGAGGGCCCCGTCGTCCCCCGAGGGGTGACCGATGACGGCGATCACGTGGCCCCCCTCGCCGAGGGCTCGCACCTCGGGGCCCCGGTCGGCATCGGGCACCTCGGGCCGCACGTGGTCGATGTCGAGCGCGCGCCCGATGGTCTCGCAGGTGTCGCGCGCCTCGCCGCTCAGGAGCACCGGCTCGATGCGCGCGTCGAGCAGCATCTGGACGGCCGCGCGCGCCCCGGGGCGCAGGCCGTCCTGCAGGGCGATGAGGCCTACGAGGCGGTCGCCCAGGGCGACGAGGAGCACGCTGCGACCCTGCGCCTCGAGCTCGGTGGTGCGCGCGTCGGCGACGGCGACCCCGATCTTCTCTTCGAGCATGATCGCGCGCCCCCCGACGACGAGGCGCTCGCCGCTCGAGGCGAACGCGGTGACGCCGAGGCTCGCGTGCGCCGTCGCGTTGCGCACGTGATCGGGGCGAACGCCGCGGGTGCGCGCGGCGCGCAGGATGGCCGCTGCGAACGGGTGCGTCGAGGCGGTCTCCGCACCTGCGGCGAGTGACAGCACCCGGTCGACCTCGTCGGCTCCGGCGCCGATCGGCTCGATGGCGACGATGTCCGGCTCGCCCATGAGCACCGTGCCGCGGGCGCTCAGGACGGCCACGTTGGCGGAGGCGGCGCGCTCGAACGCACGCGGGTCCTTGTACGCGATGCCGCTCCTCAGCGCCTCGAGGTGCGCGCGAGCGAAGTGGCAGGCGACGAGCGACGAGAGCGTCTTGGCGCCGAACGCCATGGCTCCCGCGGCCGTCGCCGCCAGGGTCTCGACGGGCGTCGCGTTCCCGAGGAACGCCCCGACCCCCGCGAGGAGCCCGGCCACCGGGGCGCCTCGCTCGATCGTGAGCCGAAGCGCGCGAGCTGTGGGCGCCGCGACGTCGATCCGTGACGGCGCGAGCGAGAGCATCTTCACCCAGGCGCGGTCGGGGCCGGAGAACGTCGTGGTGAGGCGCAGGCGACTGGCGACCACGCGAGCGCCAGCGACGACCGGATCGCCCTCTCTGCGAAGGACCTCGACGGACGCATCCAGCCACGGGGCGACGCGCGCCTCTCCGGCGACGACGGTCCCGTCGGCGCCCACGACCTCGCCGGCCTCGACGACGAACTGCTCGCCCGGCCTGACGTCGGCGGCCGACATGGCGACCGCGTCGTCGCCGTGGATGACCCGCACGCCGACGTCGAGGGCTTGCACGACTCGCTGGCGGGCAGCGTCGATGCGATGGCGCGCCCGAGCCACCAGGACCTCCACGGCGATCGCGACGGCGCACGCGACCCCGGCGAGCACGGCGATGGAGACCGCCCGCGGGTCGTCGACGATCGGCGCCCAGCAGGCGGCGACGACGGCCCCGGCGGCCGGCGCGAGGACGACGAGCGCATGAGGGTCGGCGGGGTCGCGGGGCTGCCTGACGACGCGAAGCGCCAGCATGGCCCACGCGGCGACGACGAGCGGTGGGCGAGCGACGTCCGCGACGTCGCCGAGGAGGCCGATGGCAGGCGCGAGCATGCCGAAGCCGAGGCCGAGGACGTCGAGGGTGGCGAGGACGCGGGCGGGGGCGGACGGGGTCGGGGTCGGGGTCGAGGTCGAGGTCGAGGTCGAGGTCGAGGTCGGGGGCCGGAGCGACGGCGGCGGGCCGAACGCGACACCCGGGGGAGCGGCGGTGGACACCTCCTCCTCGGGCGGCCGCCCTTGCCGCTTCAGGTACGCCTGCTTGCAGTCCGGGCCGCAGAAGTAGAGAAACTGCCCGTCGAGGATCGCTACGTGCCCGGCCCTCAGGGGATCCAACCCCTGCCCACACCCAGGGCATGTGGACGCCGCCATGGACGAAGCGGTCAGGCGCTCGCGCGAAGCGCGCGGAGCTCGGAGAGAACGCGGCGAGTGGCGCGGACGCCCTCCTCGAGCTGCGCGATGGACACGACCAGCGGCGGCGCGAAGCGCAGCACGTGCTCTCCGGCGGCGATCACCAGCACGCCAGCCTCCTGAATGAGCGGCAAGATGTCCCGGGCGACGAGTCCCGGCCGGAGCACGAGGCCCCGGAGCAGGCCCTGCCCGCGCGTGCCTTCGCAGACGTCTGGCAGGTCGTCCGCGAGCTGCTGCAGCATCGCGCCGAGCGCGTCGCCCTTGGTAGACGCCCCGTCCACTAGGCCCTCGTCGTCGACGATGCGCAGGACGGCGAGCGCGGTCGCGCAGGCGAGCGCGTTGCCGCCGAACGTCGACCCGTGCGTCCCCGGGGGGAGCGCGCCGGCGAGCTTCTCGGTGGTCAGCATGGCGCCGATCGGGAAGCCCCCGCCGAGGCCCTTCGCCAGGGCGACGGCGTCCGGCCGGACTCCGCTCACGTCGCTCCCGAGGAACCGGCCGAGGCGACCGATGCCCGTCTGCACCTCGTCCGCCAGCAGCAGCGCGCCGTGGGCGTCCGCGATGGATCGCAGCTTCGCCAGGAACCCCGCGGGCGCGGGCTGCACTCCGCCCTCGCCCTGCACCGGCTCGACGATGATCGCGCACACATCCGGCCCCATCGCGCGCTCGACCGCGGCCACGTCGCCGTACGGCACGTGCGTCACGGGGCCGAGCGGGCCGAAGCCTTCGCGGTACTTCGGGGTGCCCGTCATCGAGAGGGCGCCGAGCGTCCGCCCGTGGAAGGCGTCGGCGAACGCCACGACGCGCACGCGACCGCCCTGCCCGAGCCCGAAGAAGTGGTGGCGCGCGAGCTTGAGCATGGCCTCGTTAGCCTCGGTGCCCGAGTTGCAGAAGAGAGCGCGGTCGAAGCCGCTGCGGCGGCACAGCTCGTCGGCCAGCCGGATGTTCGGCTCGTTGTAGAAGTAGTTGGAGACGTGCATGAGCGTGGCCGCCTGGTCGGCGATCACGCGCGCGAGCGCGGGGTGGGCGTGCCCGACGGAGCAGACGGCGACGCCCGCGCAGAGGTCGAGGTAGCGGCGGCCGTCGACGTCGAACAGCTCGCACCCGCGACCGCGGACGAAGACCAGCGGCGCTTGCTTGTAGTTCGGGTAGAGGCGCTGTCGCGCGAGCGCGACGAGGTCGGAGTTCGAGGCCATCTCGAGGGGAGAAGTAGCACATGGCGGCGGCGAAAGCCGAGGAGCGGAGGGGCCTCTCTCCCTCTCACCTCTTCCGCAGGATCTCCGCTGCGATCTCCGCGAACCCCGCGCCCATCTCCTGGCTGGCGACGTAGCGCGGCGGCACGCTCAGGCGCGAGATGCTCGCGCGGACGTTGGCGACGCCGAAGGTCGTGGCGAAGCCGGCGAAGCACGGCGCGTCGTTACCGCTGTCGCCGGCGAACGCGAAGCGCACCCTCGCCGAGCCCGGCTCCTCGCCGAGCTCGCGCGCGCAGAACCGGACGGCGCCGCTGGCCTTGTCGTCGGCGTCGAACGTCGCGTGCAAGTGGACGCTCGACTGCGACCAGCGCGCGCCGGCGGCCGCGATCTCGCGCACCACCGCCGCGACGCGGTCCTCGGGCAGGCGGGTGCGCTCCCCCACGTCCCAGGTGACGTCGCTGCGGCGCGCGTCGACGTCGTCGGTGAGCCGGGCCTCGGGCACCGCCTCGCGCACACGCTCGACGAGCCTCGCGAGGCGCAGGCGCCTCGCGTGCCGCTCGGCGTCGTCGCACGCGTCGCGGCGCGCCACGCCCGGGCCCTCGCGCACGACGTACACCGCGCCGTTCTCGGTCACGCATCCCGCGATGGGCCACTGGCGCGCGAGCACCTCGCCCCAGCCGCTGGGCCGCCCCGTCACCGCGACCAGCAAGAGCCCTGCGTCGCGCAGGCTCCAGAGGGCTTCGTAGGCGGCGCGCGTCAGCACGCCGTGAGTGAGCACGGTGTCGTCGAGGTCGAAGAGCAGACCGCGGAGGCCGCGCGCTTCATCGGTGCCGAGGGCGGACAGGGGCTGCACTACGTCCGTCGTGTAGCCCAGAGGCCGCGAAGATTGGAGAACGACGTGACCCCCGGGTGCGAAGTGACCTGCGCGCCGACGGATGCGCTCGGGAGACTGGACGGGGCCGGCGGTCCTGCGCGACGCTGGCGTCCCCGAAGGAGACCTCCCATGCGCATCGCCATTGCCTCGTCGCTCCTCGTGCTCGTCGCCTGCGGCGGAGCGCAAAAACCTGCCGAGAACGCGGCCGAAGAGAAGACGTCCACCGAGCCGGCCGCGTCGTCGGCGCCCGACATGGCCGCGTCGACCGACTCGACGAAGGAGACCAAGGCCGACGCGCCCGCGGCCTCCGCGGCTCCGGCTGCGGCGGCCGCCGCGCCGGCGACAGCCCCACACGCCGCTCCTGCCGTCACGGGGTCGATCGACGGCAAGCCGTTCCAGCCCACGCTGGGGCGGGTGACGGCGAAGATGCAGAAGGACGGGCGGGTGGTGGTCACGCTGCTGGAGCACGGCGACTGCAAGTCGGCCGCGAAGGCCGGCGACGCGATGCTGACGATGACGGTCCCGTGGAACGCCGGCGAGAAGGCCGATCTGTCGGCCCTCAAGCGCTCGGCGAAGGGCGGGCCGGCCGAGATCGGGTTCGCGCGCATCGGGGCGGGCAACAAGAAGGATGTGTCGTCGACGTTCAAGCCGAGCGGGACGGTGACCATCCTGGCGGCGCCGACGGCGGCGAGCTCCACGGGCAAGATGAAGATCGATTTGCAGAGCGGCGACTACATGCTCGCGGGTGACCTGGACATCGAGGTTTGCGTCGCCCCCAAGTGAGGTGAGCGGGCGCGTCCCTCTCGCGGCGTCCTGCACCGCCATCACGCGCGCCGCCCGCCCTCAGCGCTTCTCCACGTGCGCGATCAGCGCCTTGAGATACAGCCCCTCCCCGAACGCCGCCGGTACCGGATGGTCGGCCCCCTGGAACCACCGTTCGAGCACGATGGCCTGCGTGTTCACCCGCGTCGCCCCCGTCGCCAGAGCCCGCGTCAGCGCGGTCAGGTCGACCGCCGCCGAGCACGAGCACAGGACGAGGATCCCGCCCGGCCGCGTCGCGCGGCACGCGTTCTCCGCGAGCTTGGTATAGGCCACGAGCGCCTGCTCGCGCGCGCTCCGCGTGGCCGCGAGCCGCGGAGGGTCCGCGATGACCAGGTCGAACGTCCCCTTCGAGTCGGCCAGCACGCGGCGCGCGTCCTCCTTCGCGAAGCGGACGCGATCGGACACGCCGTTGAGCTCCGCGCACGAGGCCCCGACCTCGACCGCGAGCGCGCTCTCGTCCACCGCGACCACCTCGCGCGCGCCCCCGCGGGCCGCCGCGATCGCGAACGCCCCGATGAACGAGTACGCGTCGAGGACCCGCTTGCCGTGCGCGAGCTGCTCGACACGCGCGCGCAAGGCGCGCTGGTCGAAGTAAAACCCGGTCTTCTGCCCGATCTCGAGGGGGATGCTGAACTTCAGGCCGCGCTCGACGATCTCGAGCGTGCGCACGTCGTCCCCGCGGACGACGCCGGAGGCGGCCTCGAACCCCTCTCGCTTCGCGGTCTGGCCGCTCGTGCGGTCGATGATCGCGCGCGGCGCGAGCACGGTGGTGAGCGCCTCGTAGACCAGGTGCTCGCGCTGCTTCATCCCGGCGGTTCCGAGCTGCACCGCGAGCGCGTCGCCGTACCGGTCCACGATCAGACCCGGCACGCCGTCTCCCTCGGCGTGCAGGAGCCGGAAGCCGCTGGTGTGCTCGCTCGGGAGGCCGAGCGGAGCGCGGAGCGCGATGGCCTGCTCGACCCGCATGCGAAAGAACGAGGCGTCGAGCGGCGTAGTGGCGTCGCGCACGAGCAGGCGCACCGGGATGGCTGACTTCGGCGAGTAGAAGCCGCGTCCGAGCAGGTTGCCGCGCGGGTCGACCACGCTCACCTCGTCGCCGGACGATGCCCCGCCCTCGACCGCGTCGATGGCCTGCGCGTACACCCACGGGTGGCCGGCCCAGAGGGGCTGCACGTGACCCGCTTTGAGCCGGACGGTGGGCATGGCGCAGGAGATAGGTAGGGCCGGACGGGGCCCCCTGTCGATGAATAGTCGAGCTCGCGGGCGCGTCCCAGGTGCGCGCGTTGATTTTGATCGCCGCCGGGCCCAAGCTGCCCCGTACCGCCCTTGCGACTCCACCTCGGTACCATGAAGAAGTCACTGCTCGCCTCGACGGCCGCGCTGCTCGCGATCGCGGCCCCCGCGAGCGCTGCGCCGCAGCCGTCGCCGGGCGCCAGCTCGTGTCCCCCCGGGAGCGGATTCTGCGGCGACGCGCCGCAGCTCCAGCCCCTCCCTGCAGGCCAGCCCGTCCACGCAGCTCCGCCCACGCCCACGCCCACGCCCACGCCAGCCAGCGCCCCCCTCCCGCCGCTCGAGCCCCCGATGGTGGTCGTCGAGTCCCCGCCTCCGCCGCCGGCGATGGCACGCCAGGAGACGCCGGAGCCCTACGTGTACCAGCCGCCGCCCCGCGCGCCGTTCGAGTCCCGGGCCAGAGAATGGGGGATGAGCCTGCACCTGCAGGGGTCGTTCTTCGGGCGCGGCAGCGGGGGCGACTCTGCCATGGGTGGCCTCGGGGCGGGCGCTCGCTTCAAGCCGACGCGCCGCTTCGGCATCGAAGGCGACCTCGATTTCTCCGGCGGCAAGGACTACCTGGGACAGAGCCGCGGCGAGACGGCGCTCACGTTCAACGCGCTGTTCTTCGTCAACCCGCGGTCGCGCGCGCAGGTGTACCTGCTGGCGGGCCTCGGCTGGTCGTGGGCCCACGTCACCTGCGACGCGACGATGAGCTGCGGGGCGCCCCTCGACCAGGACTGGCGCTACTTCGGCGCGCAGATCGGCGCCGGCGTCGAGGGACGCCTGAACCGCACGTTCGCACTCGACGCGGACCTGCGAGGCTTTCTCCGGGGCCGCACCGACGCGCTGGCCACGGTGCAGCCCGAGTTCACCGACGTGAGCGGCAGGACCTCGAACACGTCGGCAGGCTGGCTGCTCACGCTCGGCGGGGTGGTCTACTTCTGAGTCGACGACGCATGGGAAGAGACCTCCTGGAATTCAAGGCGTGATCGCGCGCGCGCCGGCGAGCGACGCGCGGTCGAGGAGCTCCCGGTCGATGGTCACCAGGGGCAGGTTGTCGCGCGCGGCGAGCCACGCGTAGAGCGCGGCCGCCGCGGGGAGGCGCGTCCGGCCGACGATGGCGCGGACGGCCAGTGCGGCGCGCGGGCCGATGGTCACCGCTCGACGCGCGGCGAAGCTCCTCTCGAAGAGGACGGCGACGCGAGCCGGCGCGGCGCCGCGCCGGACGAGCGCGGAGACCACCTCGATTTCGAACGTGGCCGGGACGAGGATCTGATCCTTGCCCCGGAACAGCGGCATGCAGTGCCGCAGCGATTCGACGTGGAATGGCTCCGTCTTCCTCAACGCCGCTACGGCAACGGACGCGTCGAGGACGTATTTCACGCGCCCCATGTGACCCGAACGGCGCCGCTCAGTCCAGCGTGTCGTCCCCCACGGCCAGCGACGAGTCGGGCGGCGGCCCGATCTGCGAGGCGGGGCCGTCGTTCGGCTCGGGCGTCATCAGCCGGCGCACCAGGTCCGCCCGGTTGTTCACGTCGAGCTTCGCGTAGAGCCTCCGGACGTAGGTGCGCACGGTGTTCTCGCTCAGGCCCGAGATGGCCGCCACGTTGACGCCGCTGTAGCCGGCGACGAGCAGCCGCGCGATCTCGCGCTCGCGCTTGCTCAGGCCGTCCATGGGCGCGGGTCTGAGCGGGCGCTCCACGCGCACAGCCGCGCAGCGCGCGACGCCGAACAGCGGGTCGCCGTCCAGCCTGACCACGGCGACGATCGTGCCGATCGGCAGTCGCGGAGGCGTGGGGAGCGCGTCGTCGCGCGCAGCGGCGTCGAGGAAGCTCTGCACGGCGGCGACGAGCTGGTCCTCGAACGGCTCGACATCCTCCTCCCAGTCGATCCCCCGCTCACGATCCGCTGCCCAGAGGATGCGCCGTCTCTCGCGATCGATGACGTACAGGGTCCCGCTCGCGCGGCCGAGCGCACGCAGCGTCGCCGCCTCGCGCGCGAGCTCGTCGTGCTGGAGCTGCGCGCGCGCGCCGGCCACGACGAAGGGGGCCAGCTCTTCGAGGATGCGCTTGTCGGCCTCGCCGAACGGGGGCTCGCCGGCGCGCCGCTCGAGCCCCGCGAGACCGAAGAGGACGCCGCCCTCGTGAAGGAAGAGCAGCAGCACGTCGGCGAAGCCGTCGGGGCCCGAGGCGTCGCGAAAGTAGGGCAGGCGCGCCCGCTCCGTGGCCGGCCAGAGCTCGCCCGACGTGTACGCCCGGCGCGGGGTTACGACGACACGCGCCGGGTCGTAGCCGAACGCGGCCGAGAGCCGCACGCGGTCGGTGCCGGGCACCGGGCGGACGGCGCCGTCGACCAGGCGCGTCGCGTCCCGGTAAGCGCGAGCGTCCTCGTTGCCGAAGAAGAAGAACGCGCCGGACGCGGGCACGAGCGCGCTCATCGCGTCGATGATCCGGCGGCGGAAGCTCGCGCGCGTGCCCGGGAGGACGGCCTGCAGTTGGGCGGATTGGAGCTTGTCCACGGCCCATGTCCTATACTTCACGCGATGGCCGCGTTCACCCCGGACGGCGATCGCGCGAGCCGGCTCATGAGGACCGCGCTCAAGTGAACCGCTTGCTCCTGGGCATCGACGTGGGAACGACCGGCGTGCGGGGCGCGGCGGTCGATGAGCGCGGGCGCATCGTGGCGGAGGCCAGCGAGCCGTGCCCGCCCGAGATGCCGGCGCCCGGTCGCGTCGAAGCCGACGCCGAGGCGTGGTGGAGAGCGTCGTGCACGGTGATCGCACGGATCGGCCGGAGCGCGCCGCTCGAGAGGATCCACGGCGTGGGCGTCGTCGGGCAGGCCCCGACGGCGGTCCCGATCGACGCGGATTGCCGGCCCCTTCGACCCGCGATTCTCTGGCTCGACGTGCGCGCGGCCGACGAGGCCCGCATGCTGGGCGAGGCGCTCGGCCCGCGCGCCGAGGCGCTCGGCGGCAACCGGATGCACGCGTACTACCTCGGCCCGAAGCTCGCCTGGCTGCGCGCCCACGAGCCCGAGGTGCTCGAGCGGGCCGCGTTCGTGCTCCAGTCGCACGCGTTCCTCGCCATGCGCCTGACCGGCGAGGCGGCCTGCGATCCGTCCACCGCGATGCTCTGCTCGCCGCTCTACGACGCGCGGAAGGGGGCGTGGTCGCCCGAAGGGGCCCGTGCCGCTGGCGTCGAACCTCGCCTCTTGCCTCGCATCGCGCGCGCGCACGACGTCGTGGGGGCGGTGACGCACCGGGCGGCCGCGGAGACCGGCCTTCGCCAGGGCACGCCCGTGGTCGCCGGCGGCGGCGACTTCGCGGCGAGCGCCCTCGGCGCCGGGGTGATTGACGAGGGCGAGGCGTGTCTGATGCTCGGAACGGCCGGCAACCTGCTGCTTCCGTCCGTCGAGCCACGCTTCGATCCGCGCCTGGTGAACAGCCACCACGTCGGCTGCGACCTGTGGCTGTCGCTCGGCGCCACGCTCTGCGGCGCGGCGCTCGAGTGGTTCCGCCGGGCGTGCGCGCCGGGCGTCGACCACGACGAGCTCGAGCGCGAGGCGCGCGCGGTCGACGCGCGGGCGGTCGGGCCCATCGTGCTGCCCTACTTCCAGGGCGAGCGGACCCCCGTGTGGAACGAGCGGGCCCGCGGCGTCTTCTTCGGGCTGGATCTGACTCACGGGCGTGGAGACCTGTATCGCGCCCTCGTCGACGGAATCGCGCTCGGCTTCCGCCACTGCCTGGCGGTCGCGGAGGAGAAGGGCCTGCGTCTGGAAGAGGTCGTCGCGGAGGGCGGCGCAGGGAGGAGCGCCTTGCTCCGTCAGGCACTGTCGGATGCCATGGGCGTTCCGCTCACATGGGTCCAGGGCGGAAGCGGCACCGTCGTGGGAGCGGCGATCCTTGCCGGCCTCGGCACCGGAGTGCTCGCGAATGCCCGCGAGGCACGCGAGTGGATCCGCCCCGCCGGTGTGCGCCACGCTCCGGACAAGGGCTCAGGCGTCCGCCTGCAAGAGATATTCACACGGCGTCGGGCCCTCTATGAGCGGGTAGAACCTCTATTCCTTACGTGAGCGTGCGAGGGTTCATGACCACTGCAACCCCAACGGGATCTCGCTTCGGCAGGACGCGACCCTCTCGACGGTCGCGGTCATCGCGGGCGGGGTCGCCGTCGCGGGCGGCGGCGCGGGCCTCGTCCGCTTCACCTTCTGAAGCGCCTCACAGCCCGAGCCAGGGCCCGGGGGAGACGGCCTGCGAGCCGTGCCTCACCTCGAAGTAGAGCATCGGCCCCTGTCCGTCGTCTCCCACCGTGCCGATGCGATCGCCGGCGCCGACGTCCTGCCCGATCTTGACGTCGATCTCGTCGAGGTCTCCGCTCACCGTGTAGTAGTGGTCGCCGTGATCGAGGATCACGATCCGGCCGTACGGCCCGTAGCGATCGGCGAACGCGACGCGGCCGGCGGCGACGGCCCGGACGATCGAGCCCGCGGCCGCCTGGATCTCCAGCCCCGGTCCGTCCGTTCCGTCGCGGTGCGCGGGGTGAACCTCGGCGCGCCCCACGACCGGGAAGAGCAGGCGCCCCGCGCCGCCTCCGAAGCCCTGCACGGAGGCTCCAGGGCCCGCGCCCGCCGCGCCGCCGTACACGGCCACGTACTCCGAGCCGGTCCCCGTCGAGGTCTCGAACGCCTTGTCGAACGCCTCCTGGCGCCGCCGCTCGTCCTCCACCGCGATGCGGGCGGCGTCCATCGCCGTGCGCTGGCTCGCGAGGGTCTCGCGATCGCGCGCCACCCGCTCCAGCTCCCCGGCCAGTTCTGCGGCGCGCTTGTGCATGTTCGTCTCTTCGTCGACATCGCTGACGAGCCGCCGCCGCGCGCGCTCCACGTGCATCGCATGAGTCACGAGCGCGGCGAAGCCGCCGCCCACGGGGAGCAAGCCTGCGCGGGTGAGCTTGTAGAGGCCCCTACCGTGCGCGAGGACGCGCGCGTGGGCGAGCGCCAGCGGCCCGCCCAGCCGCGCCAGCTCGCCCTTGTCCGACTGCTCCTCGGAATCGAGATCGGCGATCTTGCGATCGAGCGCGGCAAGCGCGAGCGCCGGGTCGGACGGCGCGCCGCTCTTGCCCGAGGTGAAGATCGGCGACGCGACGGCCAGGGCGGTCGCGAGGACGATCGCTCGCTTCATACCGCCACCAGCTTGCGCAGGCTCGCCAGCGCCGCGCCGGCGCCGAGCGTGCCGCCGAGCAGGACCATTCCCAGGGCGACCTGCCACGGCAAGAAGCTCGGCTCGATCCCGAGAAGAGCCGCAAGCTCCGAGTCCAGCGGACCGCGCACCACGAGGAAGAGCAGCCCGAGGAGCGCGAGGGCGCCGAGCGCGCCCAGGGCCCCCTGGACGCCCCCTTCGACGACGAACGGCTTCTTCACGAAGCCGTCGGTCGCGCCGACCAGCTTGAGGACCTCGACCTCGGCGCGCCGCCGCTGCAAGACCAGGCGCATCGTCGACCCGACCACCGCCAACACGGCCGCGAGCACGACGATCGCCAGGAGCGCGGACGCCGTGACGCCGCCGCGCACCAGCCGCGCGAGCCGCTCGGTCCACGACTGGTACGTCTCCACGTCGTCGACCGAAGGGAGCTGCTTTATCTTGACCACGGCGTCGGCGAGATCGCGGTCCGGCATGCCCGGGGCCACGTCGACCTCGATCGAGGCTGGAAAGGCCTCGATCGGCAGGCCCGCGAGCTCGCTGCGGCCTTCCGTCTCTCGCCCGAACTCGACCCTGGCGTCTCCGCTGGAGACGTATCGCACGCCCGTGACCCCCGGCACGCGGGCGAGCGCCGCGCGGAGCGCGTCCACCTCGTGCTGGGTGGCGCGGTCCTTCAGGTAGACCGAGGCGCGCCCCGAGTGGGCCCACCGCTCCTCGAGCGCAACGAGGTTGGTGACGACGAGGAGCGCCGCCCCCAGGCAAACGAACGCGACGGCGAGCGAGAACACGCTGAGGGCGTGAAGTCGCCACTCGCGCACCATCCCTCGCCTCGCCCTTCGCGTGGTGCTGACCGACAGCATGTGTCCTCCGTGACCTCTCGTCGTCCGCTGGGGCATCCACTCAATGCGGCAAGTGAGTCTCGTACTCGTCGGTGGCGATCCCTTGCGGGACGTCGATGGCCTTGCCCTCGTCGAGGACGACCACCCGCCGCGAGCGCGCTTCGAGCAGCGTGCGATCGTGCGTCGCGAAGAGCACGGTGGCACCGCTCTCGTGGATCTCTTCGAAGAGGCCCAGCATGTCGATGGCGAGCTGCGGATCGAGGTTGCCGGTCGGCTCGTCGGCGAGGATGAGTGCGGGCTCGCCGACGATCGCGCGCGCGATGGCGATCCGCTGTTTCTCCCCGCCGGAGAACACGCCCGCGAGGTCCTCGCCGCGCCCGCCAAGGCCGACGCGCTCGAGCGCCTCGCCCACGCGGGCTCGGACCAGCCTGCGAGAGAGCCCGAGCACCTCGAGGGCGATCGCGACGTTCTCGTAAGCGGTCCACGAGGGCACCAGCTTGAAGTCCTGGAACACGATCCCCAGGTTGCGCCGCAAGAAGGGGATCGCGTCGTGACGGAGCCGGGCCACGTCGCGGCCGAGGAAGAGGATGCGACCGTCGTCGACGGTCTCGCCACAGTAGAGGAGGCGGAGGAGCGTCGACTTGCCCGAACCGCTCGATCCCGTGATGAACGCGAACTCGCCCCGCTCGATCGTCAGGCTCATCCCGCGCAGGACCGGGGCGCCCTGACGGTACGATTTGTACACTTCTTCGAACGCCAAGATCGGACGCTTCGCGGCGTCACGGGAGAACCGCGCGCCGCCCGAGCGCAACATCGGGCGAAACGGCTCGAAGTGCTCTCCCTGGGCCATCACACCCCAGGTATCAAGCCCCGTGCGCCAGCGACAACTTTCCGGCAGAAAATAGCGGCCGCATCCTCAGCGGCCTCCACGGCGCGCGCGCCGTCGGCCCCTGTGGCGATCTCGCGCGGCGGCGCGCCGTCGATCGCGTCGGCCAGGGCCAGGGCCTGGGCGGCGAGCGGCTCCTCGAGCGGCAGCGGGACGTCGGTGCGCGGTCCGCCCCCGCGGGGCGAGCGGACGAGGCGGTGGGCGACGAGATCCCCCTCGTACAGCCAGCGGCTGGTCAGGAGCTCGATCGCGCGCTGGCGAACGGGCAGGGTGCGATCGACGAACAGGTGGCCGACGCCGCCACCGGCGGTCGAGTAAAGGACGTGCGCGCGCTCGTCGCCGCCGAAGGCCCCGCGCAGCGCGATCGGCCCGCCACCGAGGTACGCCGCGAGGTCCAGATCGTGGACGCCGAGGTTGACCAGGACGCCGTAATCGCTCGGCTTCGCCGGGCCGACCCGGCGCAGGTCCACGGACACCACGTCTTCGCACCGGACGAGCTTCGCGAGGGCCCGGACGACGGGGTTGAACCTCTCCGAGTGACCGACGAACAGGCGGGCGCCCTCGCGCGACGCCGAGGCCGCAGCGCGCGCCTCGGCGGCCGTGGCGCAGAGTGGCTTCTCGACGAGCACGTGGCGTCCCGCCCCGAGGGCGCGTGCGACGACGCTCGCGTGCCCGCCGATCGGGGTCGCGACGACGACGACCTCGGCGCGAGCAATCGCCTCGGCTTCGCTGGTGAAACGGGCGACGTCCGGGGGAGCCGGAGCGTCGCCCCGGACGTCGTAGACGCCGACCACCTCGAAGCGATGGCCGAGCGCGCCGAGGACCCGGGCGTGCCGCTGGCCCATGGCCCCGAGGCCGAGGAGGGTCACCTTGTGCCGCCTGGGGATCGTCGGTGGTTTCTGGCGCACGGGCCGGAACTGAGCAGAAGTCACCGCGGGCGGCAAATGCGATCGCAAAGCCAGGGCCCCTGGCAGGCCCCCCGGGCGGTACGCCGTCGCCGCCCCCATGTGCCCCCTACACCTTCCCCGGCGCCTCGAGGACTACAGGGCGACAGCGCCCAGCGCCCTGCGTTCCGACTGAATCGGAGCGCCGCGGCCATTGCTACGTGACTCAGCCACCGCCATAATGTAGCGGGAAGACTGTAACAGGCGCCTGTCTGGCGGCGCGGGGTACCAGACCGCGTCGTGGCTTGAAGTGATCATGAGGAGGAGACGCACGATGCGCCTGCGCAACGTGAGCCGGTTCATTTCCACGCTCGTCATCGCGACGAGCGCGGCGATAACGGCGATTTCGTGTGGGAGCTCCGGCGGTGCCCCCAGGGGCGCCGGCACCGATGCGTCCATCGGCGACGGCGCGGCGTCCGACAGCCCCAGCTTTCCCGGTAGCGACGCCGGCCTCTGTCGCCCGCAGACGTGCAAGGGCCAGGGGTACACCTGCGGGAAGAACGGTGACGGCTGCGGCCAAGTCATCGACTGCGGCACGTGCACCGCGCCGGATTACTGCGGCGGGGGCGGCTACAGCAAGTGCGGCAACCCGCCCCCGCCCGCTCCCGACGGCGGCCCCTGCCCGACCCTCGAGACCTGCCACGATCTCGGGTACGACTGCGGCCCCGCGGCCGACGGCTGCGGGGGCCTGCTCCAGTGCGGCACGTGCGCGGCGCCGAGCATCTGCGGCGGCGGCGGGTTCGACAAGTGCGACGTCCTGATCGACGGCGGCACCTGCGTGGCGAAGACCTGCCAGGATCTCAAGCTCGACTGCGGCGCCGCGGGCGACGGGTGCGGCGGCACGATCCAGTGCGGGACGTGCAACGCGCCCGAGCTCTGCGGCGGCGGCGGCTTCGACAAGTGCGGCGTGCCCGCTCCCCCGCTCCTTCCCGACGGCGGTCCGGCGCCGGTGTGCAACCCGAAGACGTGCCAGCAGCTGGGCTACGGCTGCGGGGACAACGGCGACGGGTGCGGCGGGGTGATCCAGTGCGGCACGTGCCCGGCGCCCCAGTTCTGCGGCGCGGCCGGACCCAGTGTCTGCGGAGTCGGCCCCGGCCTCTTGCCCGACGGCGGCTGCATTCCCCGGACCTGCCAGGACCTCGGCTTCGACTGCGGCCCGGCGGGCGACGGCTGCGGCGGGGCGCTCCAGTGCGGGACGTGCACGGCGCCGAACGTCTGCGGCGGTGGCAGCCAGCCGGGCAAGTGCGGCAGAACATGCGTCGGCCTGTGCACGCAGCAAGCGGCGTGTGACGGCGGGACGCCGACGACCATCACCGGGCGCGTCGTGAGCGGGACGACGGGGACCGGGTTCGGCTCGCCGGATCCCGTGCCGAACGTGCTGGTCTACATCCCCAACGCGCCGCTGGGGCCGGTGAGCTCGGGCGCGTCGTGCGGCGGCTGCGGCGCGGACGTGTCGGGCACCCCCCTGGTCTCGACCACCACGGGCTTCGACGGCACCTTCACGCTCCCGAACGTCCCGGTGGGAACGGGCATCCCGGTGGTGATCCAGCTCGGCAAGTGGCGCCGGGGGGTCACCTTCGACATCACGAGCGCGTGCACGTCGACGCGCGTCGGCGACATCCACATGCCGCGCACGCAGGGCGGCGACGCCGGCGACATCCCGGGCAGCTCGAACATCCCTCTGACGGCCATCTCGACCGGACAGCTCGACCCGATCGAGTGCGTCCTCCGCAAGATGGGCGTCGCCCAGTCCGAGTTCACCTCGAACGCCGGCGGCGGCCGCATCCACCTCTACACCGGCAACGGAGCCAGCACCGGCGGCCTGACGCCGAACGAGGCGGCGCTCATGGGCAGCGGCGGCACCTTCATGAGCTACGACCAGATCCTGTTCCCCTGCTGGGGCGTCGATCCGGTCGTCAGCGCCTGCGCCCGCAAGTCCCCTGCCGAGCTCGCGAACCTGGTCAGCTACGCCGACAGCGGCGGGCGGTTCTTCGCCACGCACTTCAGCTACGCGTGGCTGTATCAGAACGCCCCCTTCAGCACGACGGCGAGCTGGAACGTCGATCAGGCCGACATCGACAGCATGACCGCGAACGTCAGCGCGTCGGTGCCTCCCAAGAGCCCCGGCGTGTTCGCGCAGTGGCTGGGCGCGGTGGGCGCGCTGACGAGCACCAGCCCGCCGCAGCTCGTGATCCACCAGGCGCGACACGACGTCGACGGAGTGGCCGGGGCGTCGGTCGACTGGATCGACGGCGCCGACCCGTGCATCAGCGATCCCGCGAGTAGCGGCATGCTCCTGCACTACACCTTCGACACGCCGGTGGGCGCGGCGAAGGCGTGCGGGCACGCCATCTTCAGCGACTTCCATGTCAACACGGGGGGCGGAGGCGGAGGCAACCAGTGCGGCAGCGCGGCGAGCATCGGCTGCGGCGGGACCGCCCTGCCTTTCCCGACGGAGTGCGGCCCGGCAAGCCAGCTGACGTCGCAGGAGCGGGTGCTCGAGTTCATGATCTGGGACCTCGAGTCGTGCTCGGGACCGCCCCTTCCCCAGTGCACGCCGCGGACGTGCCAGCAGCAGAACGTCGGCTGCGGGCCCGCGGGCGACGGCTGCGGCGGGACGCTCGATTGCGGCTCGTGCCCGTCGGGTCAGACCTGCGGCGGCGGCGGCACGCCCTTCGTGTGCGGCGCGCCGCCCGACGGCGGGACGTGCCGGGCGCAGAGCTGTCCGCAGGCCCACATCACCTGCGGGCCGGCGGGCGACGGCTGCGGCAACCTGATCCCCGGAGGCTGCGGGACTTGCCCGACCGGACAGGCTTGCGGCGCCGGTGGGGTGCCCGGACAGTGCGCGCCGCCCGACGCGGGCACGTGCGCGCCCCAGACCTGCACCCAGCAAGGCGTGAACTGCGGCCCCGCGGGTGACGGCTGCGGCAACCTGATCGCGGGCGGCTGCGGCACCTGCCCGGCGGGGCAGACCTGCGGCGGCGGCGGCGTCCCCGGTAAGTGCGGCGGCCCGACGTGCACACCGCAGAGCTGTCAGGCGCAGAAGATCGCCTGCGGGCCGGCCGGGGACGGCTGCGGCACCTCGCTCGACTGCGGGCCGTGCCCGGCCGGGCAGACCTGCGGCGGCGGCGGAGTCCCGGGACAGTGCAGCGGGACTTGCGTCCCGAAGACCTGCAAGCAGCTCGGCTTCAACTGCGGCCCGGCCGGCGACGGCTGCGGCGGTCTGATTCAGTGCGGGTCGTGCACGCTGCCGCAGACGTGCGGCGGCGGCGGGCTCGCAGGCATCTGTGGTGGAGGAACTCAGTGATGAAATCACCTTTCTTTGGACGGTTCATCTGTACGCTGCTCATCGCCCTCACCGGCACGGTCGCGGTATCGTGCGGCAGCTCGGGGGCCGGCACCCCGGTCGCCGGGGGCGACGACGCCTCGGTCGGAGGCAGCGGCGGCGACGGGTCGCTCCTCTTCCAGGACTCGGGCAGCCTGTGCGTCCCGGGGACGTGCAAGAGCCTCGGGTACACGTGCGGAGGGAACGGGGACGGATGCGGCGGCACCCTCGCCTGCGGCACGTGTACGGCCCCCGAGTACTGCGGCGGCGGCGGCTACAGCCAGTGCGGCGGCAGCATCTATCAAGGTGCCGACGGCGGTCAGGCGTGCACCCCGAAGACCTGCACGGACCTCGGTTACACCTGCGGTCCCTCCGCGGACGGATGCGGCCTCCTCGTGCAGTGCGGCACGTGCACGGCGCCCGACTTCTGCGGCGGCGGCGGCTTCGACAAGTGCGGCGGCGGCGACGGGGGGACGAACCCCGACGGCGGGCCGCGCTGCACGCCGAAGACGTGCGCGAATCTCGGCTACAACTGCGGAGCGGCGGGCGACGGCTGCGGGGGGACGCTCGACTGCGGCACGTGCACCGCGCCCCAGTTCTGCGGCGGAGGCGGGTTCAACCTGTGCGGAGGGCACGGCGCGCCGGACGGCGGCCCGGTGTCCCCGTGCGTCCCGGCGACCTGCCAGTCGCTCGTCTACAACTGCGGGGCGGCGGGCGACGGCTGCGGCGGGCTGCTCGACTGCGGCACGTGCTCGGCGCCCCAGTTCTGCGGCGGCGGGGGCTTCGACAAGTGCGGCGGCAACAAGCCGGCCGACGGCGGCGTCTCCTCGTGCACGCCGAGGACCTGCGCGAACCTCGGCTACAACTGCGGGCCGGCGGCGGACGGCTGCGGGGGCCTGCTGCAATGCGGGACGTGCGTTGCGCCTCAGTTCTGCGGCGGCCGCGGCTTCGACCTGTGCGGCGGCAACTCGGGTTTCGGCCCCGACGGCGGGCCGATCTCGACGTGCACTCCGAAGACCTGCCCGCAGCTCGGCTTCAACTGCGGCCCCGCGGGCGACGGCTGCGGCGGCACGCTCCAGTGCGGGACGTGCACGGCGCCCCAGTCGTGCGGCGGCGGCGGCGCCCCCAGCGTATGCGGCGGGAACACCGGGATCGCGCCCGACGGCGCGGTCATCTGCACTCCGGCGACCTGCGCGAGCCTCGGCTTCAACTGCGGCTCGGCGGGCGACGGCTGCGGCGGAACGCTCCAGTGCGGCAGCACGTGCGCCACGTCGGGGGACATCTGCGGCGGCGGCGGGCAACCCAACGTCTGCGGGCAGACGATCCCGTGCACGGGCCTCTGCCAGAACCAGGTGTCGTGCGACGGCGGGGCCTTGACGACGATCACCGGGAAGATCCTCGCGGGGGTATCGGCTTGGCTGAATCCCGCACAGGCGCCGGACCCGGTGCCGAACGTCCTTGTCTACGTCCGCAACGCCCCCCTGCAGGGCTTCTCGACGGGCGCCGCGTGCCGGCAGTGCAGCTCGGACGTCTCCGGGTCTCCGCTCGTCTCGACGCACACCAACTTCGACGGGACCTTCACACTGCCGAACGTCCCGGCGGGCGTCGGCTTCCCCCTGGTCATCCAGCTCGGCCGGTGGCGCCGCGAGTTCCCCATCTCGGCCGTCACGGCATGCACCACGGCGGACGTCGGCAGCCTGCACATGCCCCGCAACCAGGGCGAAGGGAACATCCCGTTTTCGGCCATCTCGACGGGCAACGTCGACCCGCTCGAGTGCGTGCTCCTCAAGATGGGCATCGATCAGACCGAGTTCACCCCGGACAGCGGCACCGGACGCATCCACGTGTACGGCGGCGGGACGCTGAGCGGGGGCGGGTCGCGCCACGGCCCCGGGGCGACCGCGGGCGCGGGCACGCGCCAGGAGGCCGCTCTGCTCGACACGGGCGGCACGTACATGAACTACGACCAGATCATGCTGCCGTGCTGGGGCAGCCCGACCGCGAAGACGGCCGGCGAGCGGGCGGACCTGATCACGTACGCCGACGGCGGCGGACACTTCTTCGCGACGCACTACAGCTACTCGTGGCTCGTCGGCAACGGTGAGTTCGACACGGTGGCGAGCTGGAATCCGGACTACAACAACCCCGGCAACGTGTCCTGGACGCTCGACGTCAACAAGGCGGTGCCGCCGTCGCCGCCGGCCCCTACGGCCGGGACGTTCGCCAGCTGGCTGAACCTGATCGGGGCGCTCTCCAACTCGGGCCCGACGTTGCCGGCCAACCCGCAGGTCTCGATCAGCAATCCGCGCCACGACGCGGACGGCGTCGCGAACGGGTCGATCGACTGGATCGACGGCACGGACCCTGACCACAACAACTCCCTCGTCGAGCATTTCACGTTCGACACGCCGGTGGGCGGCTCGCCGACGTGCGGGCACGCGATCTTCAGCGACTTCCACGTCGCCGGGATCGCGAACGGCCCCGACACCAACGGACAGGTGTTCCCGGCCGAGTGCACCAAGAGCTTCACCCCGCAGGAGAAGATCCTCGAGTTCATGATCTGGGATCTCGCGTCGTGCGTGGTGCCGAGCGGGCCGACGTGCACGCCGCGCACGTGCCAGCAGATGAGCTCGCACTGCGGACCGACGGGCGACGGGTGCGGCAACCTGATCCCGGGCGGCTGCGGGACGTGCACCGCGCCGCAGACGTGCGGCGGCGGCGGCGTCGCGTCGCAGTGCGGGTATCCGGACGCGGGGGCGTGCGTGAAGCAGACGTGCGCCGGGCAGAACATCGGCTGCGGGCCCGCCGGCGACGGCTGCGGCGGCTTGCTCGACTGCGGCACGTGCACGGCGCCCCTGACGTGCGGGGGCGGCGGCGTGCCCGGACAGTGCGGCGTGATTGACGCCGGGAGCTGCCTCCCGCGGACGTGCCCTCAGCAGAACATCGCGTGCGGCCCCGCGGGCGACGGCTGCGGGAGCCTCATCTCCGGTGGCTGCGGATCGTGCCCGACCGGGCAGACCTGCGGCGGCGGGGGCGTTCCCGGTCACTGCGGCGCACCCGACGGCGGGACGTGCACGCCGCAGACGTGCGCGCAGCAGAACATCGCCTGCGGACCGGCCGGCGACGGCTGCGGCAACCAGATCCCGAACGGGTGCGGGACGTGCCCGGCAGGCCAGACCTGCGGCGGGGGAGGCGTGGCCGGCCACTGCGGGACCACCGACGGCTCGGTGTGCGCGCCGCAGACGTGCGCGCAGCAGAGCATCAGCTGCGGGCCCGCCGGCGACGGCTGCGGGAACCTCATCCCCGGCGGCTGCGGCAAGTGCACGCCGCCTCAGACTTGCGGCGGAGGGGGCGTCCCCGGCAAGTGCGGAGGCACGGCTGGCTGCGTGCCGGAGACCTGCGCCCAGCAGGGCATCACGTGCGGACCGGCCGGTGACGGCTGCGGAAACCTGATCGCCGGCGGCTGCGGCGTCTGCACGCCGCCCCAGACGTGCGGTGGCGGAGGGACGGCCGGGGTGTGCGGCGGCAACGGCGCCTGCACGCCGCAGACGTGCCAGGCGCTCGGCTACAACTGCGGGCCGGCAGGCGACGGCTGCGGAGGATTGGTCCAGTGCGGCTCGTGCACCATCCCGCAATCGTGCGGAGGCGGAGGCACACCCGGGGTGTGCGGCGGCGGCACTCAGTAAAGGAGACGAGCGCGGGGCGTGCCGCGCAGCCATGCAGGGATTCAGACTCCGTCGCTTCGCTGGGGTGCTCGCGCTGGTCGGGACGTGGCTCGCGGCAGCGGCGTCTTGCGGCGGAAACGGCGGAAGCACGTTCGCCAGGGTCCCCGAGGCCCAGGACAGCTCGCTCGCCGTCGGAGAGGCAGGGCCGGCCGCCATCGACGACGGCCCGACCTTCACCCTCGACGGAAACCTCGACGGCGCCTGCGTTCCAAGGACCTGCCAGGACCTCGGCTACACGTGCGGCCCGAACGGGGACGGATGCGGAGGCCTCATCGACTGCGGGACGTGCCCGCTGCCGACCTACTGCGGCGGCGCAGGCTACAGCCAGTGCGGCGGCGACGCGCTGCTCGCGCGCGACGGCGCGCTGCTCTGCAACCCGAGGACCTGCAAGGACGTCGGCCACGACTGCGGCTTCACTGGCGACGGGTGCGGCGGGCTCCTCCAGTGCGGCGCGTGCACCGCGCCCGCGTACTGCGGCGGCGGGGGCTTCGACATCTGCGGCGGCAACAGCGGCGTCACCCAGGACGGCGCGCCGGCCTGCACCCCGGCGACGTGCCAGACGCTCGGCTTCGACTGCGGCCCTGCCGGCGACGGCTGCGGCGGCCTGCTCCAGTGCGGCGCGTGCACGCTGCCGGAGGTGTGCGGCGGCGGCCAGCCCGGAGTGTGCGGGACCCGGCCGGCGTGCACGGGCCTCTGCACGCAACAGGTCGCGTGCGACGGCGGGACGACCACGACGATCACGGGCCGGGTGGTGGCCGGGACCCTGCCGCAGTACGGCGGCCCCGACCCGGTGCCCAACGTGGTCGTCTACGTCCCGAACGCGCCGCTGCAGCGCTTCACCCGAGGCGTCCAGTGCGACCAGTGCGGGGCCAGCGTCTCGGGTCGGCCGCTGGTCTCGACGACCACGGCGTTCGACGGCGCCTTCACCCTCGCGAACGTCCCGGTGGGACGCGGCATCCCGGTCGTGATCCAGCTCGGCCGGTGGCGACGCGGCGTGCTGCTCGACGTCACCAGCGCGTGCGCGACCACGGCGGTCGGCGACATCCACATGCCGCGCAGCCAGATCGACGCGGACATCCCGGGGAGCGCCAACATCCCGCTGACGGCCATCTCGACCGGCAACGTCGACGCGCTCGAGTGCGTCCTGCTCAAGATGGGGGTGGACCGGACCGAGTTCACGGCCGCCGGGGGCAGCGGTCGCGTCCACGTCTACGTGGGCAACGGCGCCGACGTCGGGCCCGGCACGCCCGAGGAGACCGCGCTGATGGGCAGCGGAGGCTCGTTCATGGACTACGACCAGATCCTCCTGCCCTGCTGGGGCGTGGACCCGACCGCGGCCGGAAGCGCGAACCGGAAGACCCCCGCCGAGGAGGCGAACCTCGTCACCTACGCCAACGGAGGCGGCCACTTCTTCGCCACCCACTTCAGCTACGCGTGGCTCTATCAGACCAGCCCGTTCGACCGGACCGCGCAGTGGAACGTGAACCATACGGCGTGGAACTTCAAGGTGGCCAGCGTCAACGTGTCGACGAACCCGAAGGGCGCCGTCTTCGCCGCGTGGCTGAACGCGGTCGGCGCGCTGTCGAACACGAGCCCGCCGGAGGTGACCATCAGCGTGCCCCGGCACGACGTCGACGCGGTCAACCCCGGCGCGGTCGACTGGGTCGACACCACGGACTTCGACGGTACGCCGATGCTCCTTCACTACACGTTCGACATGCCGTGGAACCAGCCCAACCAGTGCGGCCACGTCATCTACAGCGACTTCCACGTGACCGATCTGCAGCCGAACACGACGAGCGTGACGTTCCCGGCGGAGTGCGGCCCCGGATCCATGATCGCGCAGGAGAAGATGCTCGAGTACATGATCTGGGACCTCGCCTCGTGCCCGCCGGGGCCGCCGCCGCCGTCGTGCCTCCCGCAGACGTGTGCGCAGCAGCTGTTCGGCTGCGGGCCGGCGGGCGACGGGTGCGGCAACCAGATCGACTGCGGGACGTGCCCCGCCCCGCTGACGTGCGGCGGTGGCGGCGAGCTCGGCCAGTGCGGAGGGAACGCCCCCTGCACGCCGCAGACCTGCGCGGAGCAGGGCGTCGGCTGCGGCCCGGCAGGAGACGGCTGCGGCAACCAGATCGACTGCGGGTCGTGCCCTCTTCCCCGGACCTGCGGCGGCGCGGGGACGCTCGGGCAGTGCGGCGCGGGGGGAACGTGCACGCCCGTGACGTGCCAGCAGCTGGGGTACGACTGCGGACCGGCAGGAGACGGGTGCGGCAGCCAGCTCGACTGCGGGACGTGCACGCCTCCGGCGACCTGCGGAGGCGGCGGGGCGCCGGGGCAGTGCGGCGGCGGCGCCGGCCCGACGAGGTGAGGCGCGGGACGGCGCCCTACGAGCCCGGTGTTTTTCGCCGATCCCATCGCGATGGCGTCGTCGGGCTCGCTCGAGCTACGCGTAGTAGCCCTCGCTCGCCCTCCTAGCCCTCGCTCGGTCTCGACGAAAACCACCTGGGGCTCCTGCGCGGCGAGGAGACTGGAGATTCGCACGCGTTTTGCGTACGCGAGGTGAATGACTCGGCGGGGACAAACCACCCACAGGGGCATGAGCCTGGGCCTCACGCCTCCGAGTGCCGACCTGCAGCGCTCGACGCGCGAGCTGTGCGAGCCGAAGCTGAGCGCGACGTCGATCTACCGGCTGCTGGCCGAGCAAGGGCACCGGCTGTTCGCCGACGAAGCGTTCGCCGACCTGTTCGAGGACGTGGGACGCCGCTCGGTGCCGCCGCGCATCGTGGCCACGGTCATGGTGCTGCAGCGCATCGAGGGGGGGAGCGACCGCGAGGCGGTCGACCATTTCGCCTTCGACCTTCGCTGGAAGTACGCGGCCGGTGTCGACCTGGACTACCCGGCCTTCGTGCACACGGTGCTGCGTCAACCTGGCGCGCCTGGCAATGCTCGCGGTGCACCTGCGACCCGCGCAGACCGGCTGAGGGCCCCGAGACCACACACCGCGCCCCGCGGGCACGTCCCCGCGCAGGAGACCGGTGTATTTCGGCCGAGACCGAGCGATGGCTAGGAGGCCGCGCGAGGAATACACAGCGTATTTCGAGCGCGGCCGACGACGCCAGCGCGACGGGATCGGCCGAAAGACACCGGGCTCCTAGAACGTCCCGACGAGACCCACGGTGCCGCCGCCGCGCGCGGGCGAGAGGGTCGGTACGACTCTGACCGAGGCGGCGTCGGCGGGCCTGGCGCGGTCGTACGCGTGGGGGTCGTCGGCCGTCACGAAGAGAGTGACGCCGAGGACCACCGCAGCGCCTCCGAGCGCGACAGCGCCCCAGCCGATGTAGTCGCGCGTGTTGGCGTCGTCGACCTGGGCCTGCGCGGCGTTCTTCGGGTCGATGCAGTTCGCCTGGAGGATCGCCGTCAGCTGGCCCGGATCGCAGAGCTGGTTGGAGTGGGCCGTGCTCTGCGCGTCGATCGAGGTGATCGTCGCGCGGCCGTCGCTGCGCTGCTTCGCGTCGTACAGGACGAGGCCCGTTCCGCCCGCCGCGATGACCGCGCCACCTACGATGCTGATGATGCCCCAGGTGCGCTGGGTCTGCGCGTGCGACACGTACCGCGCGCGATAGTCCGACGTCGGCTCGAGGTCGACGCGGACCGTCGCCGTGCGACCCAGCTCGACGGTGACGTCGCGCGCCACCGGCTGGAAATCGCCTCGCTCGACCAGCAGGCGGTGGGGGCCCGGCGCGAGACGCAGCGGCTGCGTGTAGACGCCGCGAGCGCGCCCGTCGACCGTGACGACCGCCTGCGTCTCGGGGAGCTCCAGCCTGAGCTCTCCCGCCATCGTCGCCAGCGCCGCCGGGTCCTCTTCCGGCTCGAGCGTCACCTCCCCCGTCGCCCCGTCGCCGAGGACGATCTCGGCCCGCGCCGTCGCGTACCCGGGCCGGCGCAGCTCGACGCGGTGGCTCCCCGGCGCCAGCGAGACCGAGGCGGAGAGCGGCGTCGTGCCGACGCGCTGATCGTCGGCGAGCACGTCCGCGCCGGGCAGGTGCGTCCTGACCGCGAGGTGCGCGAGGCGCCCCTGCATGGCGACCAGCTCGAGCTGGAGCGCCTGCTTCTCCCCGCCCGCGATGGTCACCTCCTTGCGCTGAGGCACGAAGCCCGGCGCGACCGCGCCGATCACGTGGGTGCCACTCGTCACGCGCAGCGGCTGCGACAGGGGTGTCTTGCCAGCCTCCACCCCGTCCACCTCGACCGTGGCGCCCTCGACGCTCGCCGCCACCGCGACCTCGGCCACGCGCGTCGACTGCTCGTCGCGCGTTCGCCGCGCCGTCGCCAACCGCTCGGCCGACAGCGCGCCGGGACTCGCCAGCGCGCGGTCGAGCGCCTCGGNNATCTGCGCGTAGACCAGGCCGATGTCGTAGAGGACGAGGACGTTGGGGATCAGCTCGTACGCGCGGCGGAGCTCGGCCAGGGCGCCCGCGCTGTCGCCGGCGTTGAAGAGGCGCAGCCCGCGGTCGAAGCGCTCGGCGGCTTCCTGGCGATCGGCGCCCCTCGGCGAAGGCGGCGGGGCCTGCGCGAGGGAGGCGCCAGGGGCCAGCGAGCAGGCGACGGTGACGGCGAAGGCGAAGGCGCGCCGCTTCATCGGAAGGGGTTTTCGCCTGCCAGACCTCTCTGGTCAACGAGCGTCTTCGTCGAGGCCGACGCGGCGGGGGCGGCCGCCAGTGAGGGCGCAGTGGAAGCGAGCGAGGGCGGCGCGGAGGTCGAGGCGACCGGCCGAGCGCCGGGCCGGGCGCCCGGAGCCGGGTGAGGCGCGCCGGCGTCGAGCGACCCCGCGACGACAGCTCCGGGCGCGGGAGGCGCGAGGAGGAC
>PLYU01000179.1 GCA_003153495.1 Myxococcales bacterium | reverse complement strand
CGCGGATCTTGGCGTCGTTCGACAAACGCGCGCATGGCGCCGCTCCGAGCCGCGCTAATCCACAAGGGATCGGCGTCGTAGCGCGCTCGCGCCAGGGCGAGCACGATCGCGGGGCAGTAGTCGGCGTGCCGCCCGTCAGCCGTCGTCGGCAGGAAGATCGTGAACCGGTCGGCGGCTCCGCTCACGACGCGGCGGCGCACCGCGAGGAGGTCCGCCCTCACCTGCATGTCCCGCGGGAGCTCGATCTCGTCGTCGAGGAACCGGGCGACCAGGGACTCGTAGCGCTCGATCCGCTCGGCCGCCGTCGGCTTGTCGACTTCGATGGTCAGCCCGGTTCGGAGCCGGCTCGAGATCGACGAGAGCGACTCGCCGTGGAACTGGTCGGTCACGACGGTGTCCGTGTACGGGAGGACCTCGCGCGCCACCGTCTCGACCATCTCGGCCATGTCCAGGTGTTCGCCGCTCTTCGCGCGCCAGCTTCGCGCCAGAACGATCGAGGCTCGCGGTCGCCCGTCGACGACGCGTTTGCCGGCGACCACGAGGGTGAACGCGTTTCGGCCGAGCGAAGGGTCCATCGCTGCGACGAACTCCGAGGCCTCCGCCGGCGACACGTCCCCCGCGTTCGCCCGCATCGCACGGTCGATGAGCTCCGAGGCGTAGAGGCTCTCCTCGTGCCCGTCGCTCGGCTTCGCTCCGTACTCGCGCGCGTGCTTCCGCTGGTCTCGCTCGAGCCGGTGCGTCTGCTGTTCGGTGACGCTCGGATTCGCGATCCAGGTCGGAGCCTGGCCGGCGACCTGGTCGACCGTGTCCCCCGGGGCCCACGTCTCGTGGAAGTAGCCGACAGTCGCGAGGGGGCTCGAGATCATCCGGCCGCGCGCGCTCGGGTGCGTGACGGACATCGCCTTGATCGACGCGATCACCTCCTCGGAGGGGTCCGCGCCGTCGCTCGACCACTTCGCGCACTCGTCCGCCGTCCAGCCGATGCAGCGCCAGCCGGACACCGCGCCGACGCGAGCGGCCAGGACTTTGAAGCCGCGGGGCAGCTCGGCGAGCTCGATCGTGTCCCCGGCCCGTGAGAACGGAACTGCCAGGATCCGCAGGTACCCTTGCAGCACGTCGAGCGTCTTCGAGGCCTCGTCGCGGTTCTCGGAGACGTGGGTGAAGAAGTGGCGCTCCCCCGGCGGAACGACGAAGTCACCCGCGAGGACCTCCGCCATCGCCATGACGACGGACTGGCGCGACTTATCGCCGCCGCGCCCGACGCACTCGATCAGCCGCTTGGCGGTCGGGTGCAGGTAGAAGCGCTCGACCTCATGCCGCCAGTACGGCGACGGGCCCGGGACCCCGCCCCGCTCGAGCGCGGTCCAGATGCCGGTCCAGGCCTCGAAGAGAGCGGCCGTCATGCCTTGCCTCCCCCTCCGGCCAGAGCCCGGATGCGCGCCATCGGATCGACGGGACCCCGCGGGCGAGCGGCGGCCTCCCTCGTCGCGAGCTCGTAGGCGGCCAGGAGGTTCTGGCGGGAGTCGTTCGCCAGGGACGAGCCCAGCTTGATCAGCCCCGCGTCGTTCTCCGCGGCCCCCCGGTCGAACGCCCAGCGGGACGCGGCGAGCTGCAGTGCGGCCGAGGCGACCATCGTCGACGGCGCGGGCCCCACGCTGCCCCCCGCCTGCTTCGCGAGCTCGGCCAGGTGGTGGGAGACGAACTCCTCCGCGGCGTCGCGGTAGGGTCGGAAGGTCGCATCGTCGGCCAGCTTCCGGAGCCCGAGGCTGTCGATCAGACGAACGCGCTTCGCCTTCTCGAGCCCCCCCTTGCGACCGAGGACCCTGGCGGCGGCGCTGCCGGCGACGGTCCCGTTTTGGCGGCGCGCCACCGGGCCGTCAGGGACCGGCAACGCTGCCGGTACCGGAGCCGGGAGCTCGTTCGGCGGGAGAACCTCGACTCGAGGCTGTCCTGCTCCGGTGCCATGTCCCGAGCGCAGCGCCATGTCAGCGGCCCCCTTGCTCGCCGCCAGCGGCCTCGGGCGCGCCGTTCGGCACCTCGGGCCCCTCGACGTCAGCCGACCCCGCCTCGGGCGGCGCAGGCGCCACGGCGGGCGCGGTGGGCTTCTTCCTGCGCCTGACCCCGGGTTTCGGCTTGCCCGACTTGTACAGGGCGCGGTCGATCTGGCCCTCGGTCAGGCCGAGATAGGTTCCGATCTGCAGCCTGGTCCATTTCGCCTCGACCACGAGGCCGTAAAGCAGGCGCCAGAGCTGCTCCCGGTCCGCGACTTTCGGCGGCTCCCGCAGTTGCCCGTACGCTCGCGCCGACGCTGGGGTGATGTCGAGCAAGACAGCCACGGATTTCGGCGACCATCCGCACTGGCGGATCAACGCCGTGGCGGCGGCGCGGCGAGATGCATCCAGCTTGCCTCTCATGTCAGGTCCCTTCCCGCCGCGCGAGCGGCTCGCAGTTGCCCAGGACGCGCCCGCCGACCTCGGACGGCCAGAGCGCGCGCGCGAGCGCCCGCGTCCCCGGCCACCGGGACGGACCGGTGACCGGAGGACGACGAGCCGGAGCACCATGCCCCGCCCCAGCCGGTCGACGGATACGACCGGCCAAAGTCTTCTCTTGACGCGGGCGCATGACCCTCCCGCGCGTGGGTTCTGCCGTCCCTTTGGAACAGAACCGCGGGCAAGTGCGCTAGGTCGCTCCGGTCGCCACGGGTCAAGCACCCGTTGCCTTCGTCGTCGACGCCCCCGGCCGAGCCGCACGAGATGCACACGCCCCCTCGGAGCGGAGCTCCGCAGGAACGGCACAAAAGCATAGGCGGCTCTTCCGGGGCGGCCAAGGCCGGCGCCTGCGGCGAACCTGCCGGAGAGAACTCGGCGCTCGTAGCCCTCTGCCAACCTGCCGCAACAACCTGCCCCCCCAAGGGGCGGGGCAGGCGGGCAGGTTGGTTGCGAATCCTGCCGGGCAGGCTGCCGGGCATGTGGGGCAGGTTGGTCATGCGGCCACCTCTCCCCCCTTTGCGAAGAGCTCCGGCCTGCTCCCCGTCCCTCGGTTCTCGACCCGCTTCTCGTCGAGCAGGCGCTCGAGGGCCGCGTCGACCCGGTCGTTGCCCATGCTGACCCCGGACGCGCGCATGGCGGCGCGCAGGTGCGTCTTGCCGTGCAGCCCGGGCTTGCTGGCGATGACGTACAGAACCTTCTCGGCGTCCTCACGTGTCTCGTCTGCCCGAGACTGCTCGAGGTCGGGCGCCTCGTCGCCCTGCACTTCGCGGACGCGCGTCCGATCGTCGATCTCGAGAAAGAAGTCGAGCTTGCGTCCCCCTCGGTTCTTCGGGATCGAGACCTCGACCTTCCCTCCACCGTCTGGAACGCTTCGAAGCACGAGCGCCGTCTGCGCCGCGTACTCGATCGCCCCGCTCTCCTTGAACGCCGAGATGTCGCTGATCCGCTCGGCGTTGTTCCGGCTGCGGTACGCGCCGCGCGCGAGCTCGCTGGTCGCCAGGACCAAGAACGGGTTCGACCGGACGACGTGCTTGAGCGACTTCACGACCGCGTCCGCACGCGCTCGCGGCGAGTCCGCCTTCGCGGTCCCCTCGGCGTCGGCCGTCTGCGCGCTGTCGACGACCAGGACGCCGGGCGCCCCCTTCGCGGCGGCGGCGAGGTGCGCGGACGCGGTCTCGATCGTCCACCCGTCGTCACCGTCGAGCAGCGCGATCGGTAGCGGCGCAAGCATCGACTCGAGCCTGTCCCACTCCGACGAGTCACCCGCCTCGAGCCTTTCGACGTCGAGCCCGAGCAAGAGCGCCAATCGAAGCAAGACGTCGTCGGCCCCCTCGTCGACGGCCAGAATGACCACCTGCACGCCCGTCTGAGCGAGCGTCAGCGCGAGCCACACGACGAGGGCTGTCTTGCCGGCGCCCGGAGCGCCCCCTACGACGACCAAGCGCGGCATCGCAAACCCACCGCGGCATGCCTTGTCCAGCGTAGCGATCCCGGACGGGACTCTCCGGACAGGACCACGGACGCGAAGGGCGCGCGCCCTCTCCACCAGCGTTGTCGCGCGCGCTTGTTTGGTGCGCTCCCCGTCAATGGGAACGAGCTGCTCGAGGCTTCCCCCGGCCAGCAGCAGGTCAGAGACGTCCTTGTGCGGCCCGGGGCACTCGAGCACCTGGACGGATCGCGCGATACCTTGGAGAGTCGAGGCCACTTCTCGCGCGTGCCTGCGCCCGACCTCGTCCGCGTCGGCGATGACGATGACGTCGCGCCCCTGCAAGACCGTCTTGGCGAGGTCGGCGACGTGGTGCCACTTGCCCGCCCCGCCGGGGTTGGTCGTCGCGGTGTAGCCGCGCTTCGTGAGCGTCTCGACGTCCTTCTCGCCCTCGACGATGTAGACGGGGCGGTCGCCGTCGTCCTCGACGAGCAGGGGGAGCCGGTACAGCGTCGGCGCCGTTCCGTTGCGCCCCCAGTCCCAGCCGCCGGCGCCGTCCGGATGCTGCTGCAAGAAACCCTTGCCAGCGGTTCGAACAACGCGAAACAGCGGCGCCCCCCGCTCGCTCTCGTAGACGTAGGTCGCGACCACTTCGCGGCCGACCGCGCGCGTACTCTCGCCGTGCGTCGAGCCGCACTTGCACGGCCCGTGCAACCGGTGCGCGTAGGTGCCTCCCGCTTCCTGCTCGAGCCCTCCCGCGAGCTCGTCACGTGAGCAATGCGCCCACTCTGCATCGGCGGACGTGAACCCGGAGCAGCGCTTGCCTTTGCCACGCGGATCGCCGTCTGCACCGCCGCAGACAGGGCAGCGGTGCGCCCGCGTGTGTCTCTGCCGCGCCTCGACGCTCACGCGGCCCTCGCTATCTCGACGCAGGCGAGATGGGCGGCCCCGACCCCTGGGCGCCCGAGGACGGTCTCGCCGGCCGAGTAGGGCCGCAGGCAAAGGAGGCACGGAGCGCTGAACCGCGTTCGGCATCGCCGCGTGCGCTCGAGCAACGGTGGGCCGCCTCTCGGTTCGGTGAGCGTGAGGCCGTGCTGACGAATCGTCGAGCAGGCGACATAGGCCGCTGTCCTCGCCTCGGCCTCGGAGGCGGCGGGATCAAGCGCCAGGGCGATGAGCTGCTCGACGCGGGTGACGATCGCGGCGGTCATCGCGAGCCCCCCACGACACGCAACGGCGCCACGTCGTGGCTCGGATGCCAGTTCGTTGCCGCCGGCACCTCCGGCACCGCGCTCGCCGCTCGCTCGGCGCGCTCGTGCGCCTCGAGCTGCTCGGAAGTGACCACCCACCACCGGCCCCGCCGGATGCCGATGCGCTGCGAGAGTGCCCTCCAGGTATCCGCTGCGTACCCCGGCGGGCCCATCCCCTTGCGACTGGAGTAGGCGCGCGGGCCGCTCGCTCCCCGGAGCGCCGCGGCAAGCTGCTCGGCGACCAGCGGAGCCACGAGGGGCGCGAGGTCGCGGGCGAGCGCTCGCATATCGATGGGCGCGCTCGGGGCCGCGCGACGCGGGGGCCTGGTCACGGCGCGTACGCCGCCCCGGTCGTGATACCGCCGCCCATCCGAGACCGGATCAGCAGGACCGACCCTCGCCGAATCGCCAGCCCAGATGCCGCGCGAGCCGCCGTCTCGCGAGAGATGCCCAGCCACGCCGCCGTCTGCCGGAGCCCGGCGCCGTCGACGGCCGCTCGCAATGCCCTCTGCTCGTCGCTGGTGAGGCTGGCCGCTTGCGGCATGCCCCAAGACTTAGCGGGGCTGATTTCGAGCGAGCCCGACACTCACTGTCGGGCTTTGCTTTTTTTCTTCCCCCGTCGGATGCGCTGCTCGACGTTCGACTCGCTCGTGCCGCGGTGGAGCTCCCCCAGTACAGTCGCAGCGACCCGATTCATATTGTCCGCCTTCAGCACCCGAAGGATCTGCAGGTCGGTCCAGCCCTCGAGTGCGCCCGTGAGTGCGCCCGTCGCGCGCAGCGCGGCCACGGTGACGGCATAGGGTGTGCGCCCAGTGCCGCCCTTACGGACAGCTCTGAGCGCCAGAAGGTCGCGCTCGTTCGCGAGGTCCTCGTTCGATCGGACGCGTGCAAGGGCACGTTCCGCGCGCTCCATCGCCCGGAGGGATTCGTCGTCGCCGCGCTTCACCAGTTCACCGATGAGCAGGCGCAGCCGGCTCGCGAACGTGCGGTGTCGATCGGGCGATCCGGAGGCCGCGTCGCGCTTGCCCGCCCACCATTCAGCGAAGATGTCGGCGTCGGTCCACTCGGGCTTGCTATTTTTCCCGTCGGCCATGCGTTACCCCGCGTGGTCTCGCCCCTCGCCGGGTTGCCGCCCGGCGGAGCGCTCGCTTTTCGAGCAGCTTATCCCCTTCGCCGCCCTTGCGCCTGCTCGCGGCCACGCCAAGAGTTGCGCGTCGCGCGTAGCTGAGTAATGGTTGCTGGGCGGTCGCACCTTCACCGGGGGCCGCGAGACACGCGCATCCGCGCATCCGGAAGGAAAAAAACATGGCTCGCATTCGACGTCCGGACCCCGAGTCCGGCGAGGCGCCCAGCGTCTTCATCATACCCCCACGAAGCTCTCCCTCGATAGCTCGGGGGTCACCGCCAGCGTCGTCGCCTGTCGTGCAAGCGACGGGGCCGATCGTGCCCAAGCTCCAGCCGGGGACGCCTCCTCCGGTGCGGGGGGCTCCGAAGCCACCCTTCGAGCCGATGTCCGTTGCCGAGGCGGTGCTTGCGGCAAACAAGCCGTTGCTGGCCGAGGCGACGCCGTCGGAGCACATCGAGCCCCCGTTCGATCCCGAGCCTCCGCAGCCGAACCAAGCGGAAAGCCTTGCACAGCGGCTTGTCAGAGCGAGTGAGGAGGTGGGCCCCCGACTGCACAAGGCCTCCGAACATCTCAACGGTGCGATTTTCGCCGTGCAAGTGGCGTTCGGCGAACTTCGCTTGGGGGTCTCGGCCTCTGTCGAGTTCGGCGAGCAGGAGCCCGAGGGTCGCTTCGTCACCTATCTCTCGTATCGAAAGCACGAGGGAAACTGGGTCTTTGTGGTCGAAGTTATCGACGAGGCGACGAGCGAGCGCGTGTCCGTCACACCGCTGGTCAAGGCATCACGTGAACGGCGTCTCGAGGCCGTGCGCCGGCTTCCCGACCTTGCCGATCAGCTCATCGAGAGCGCGACCCAGCAGTGCGACGAAGTCGACGACGAAGTGATCAGCCTCGGCGCCTTGGTCGAGGGACTGAACAAGCTCAAGCGGCAGAGCAAGGGGCCGAAGTCGTGAGCTCTCAGCTCACGACATCCCCTCCCTCCGAACCCGCGAAGGCGAAGCCGACCACGTTGTTGCGAGTGGCATGACTTACA
>PLYU01000141.1 GCA_003153495.1 Myxococcales bacterium | reverse complement strand
TCGAAGGCGGCGATCGCCGCGTCGACGTCGCCGACTCGGGCGAGCAGCTCCCCCCGGACGATGCCCAGGGCAGGGGAGCCCCGGACATCGCGAGCCTCCGCGATCGCCTGCAGCGCCGCCTCGGCCCGGTCCGGCATGCGTGCGTCGATCTCGACGATGCGGCGCACGACCTCGGCGTGGCGTGGCGCCCGATCGAGCGCCTCCATGCACAGCGTCCGCGCGAGGACCAGGTCGCCGGTGACGAGCGCGTCGTCGGCCTCGCGTAGCACCGAGGCGATCTGCCGCGCCTGCAGCGCGGTCTCGGTCGGCTCAGCCGACAGCGCGCCGCGCGAGGCGTGAAGGATCCACGCGTCGCCGTCCGTAGCGAGCGCCGTCCACGACACCTCCTGCGTGGAAGGGGCCCTCGCGCCGGCCTCCGGGAGCAGCGCGCGCGTGAGCGCCGTAGCGACCCCCCGGAGGACGAACGAGCACCCCGCGCGTTCGGCCAGGCTGCCGAGCAGGGCCTCCATGCCGGCGATCGCCATGGCCGTGGCCGGTGCCGGCAGCTCGACTCCTCGGGCGTTCGTGACCATCAGGAAGAGGTCGTCCCCCTCCGCTAGGGCGTGGACGTCGAAGGCGACGACCGAGGGGATGTGGAAACCGTCGGTCTCGGCGTCGGCCGACGCCGTCACACAGACAACGGCCTTCGCCGGCTCTGCCCGGAGCCATACGTCGGGCGCGAACGGCCCCAGGAGACCGCGCAGCCTCGGGGCCGCCCATCGCACCAGCCCGACTCGCGGAACCTCTATCTGCAGAAGCAGCAGGTCCCCCCTGCGGTGGCGGAATCGTGCGACACCACCGGAAACGTCCACGGGGAAGCGAACGCCCGGGAGCGTGGCCGCCAGTTCCGTGACGACGAGGCAATCGAGCGTCGCCGGGCTCGCGAGCTCGAGGCCGATCCCGTCGCGCCCGATGGCGAGCCGCAGCGCGATGCGAGGGGCAGCGGCGCGTTCGCCGCCTTCTCGTCGGCGTCGGACCCGCGGCGCGGGTCCTGTCGGCAGGCGCACAAGAGGCATGGGATCGAGCACCAATCGTACCAAGCGCCCCCGGCTCCGGGCGACTTTGGGGCAGCTTGACCGCGGCTGACCCGCATGTGACAACTTCTTCTCGCAGTAGAGGGGTCGGCGACGCGCGCACGCGCGCATGCCAGCAGCATCAGCATCGATGATATCGAAGGACACCATCTCGCTGGTGCGCGACCGCACCGACATCGTTGCGGTCGTCTCCGAGATCGTCCCGTCCCTCAAGAAGCGGGGCCGCCGGTTCGTGGGGTTATGCCCGTTCCACAACGAGAAGACGCCAAGCTTCCACGTGAACCCGGACACGGGGCTGTTTCACTGCTTCGGGTGCAAGGAGAGCGGCGACGTCTTCAGCTTCCTCGAGAAGACCGAGGGCTATGCCTTTGCGGAGGCCGTGCGGGCGCTGGCCGAGCGCGCCGGCATCGCCATCGAGGAAGACCGCACCGCGGCCGGGAGCGACGCGCAGCGCCACAAGAAGGAGCGCGCCGAGCTGTATTCGGCCATGCAGATAGCCGCGACCTGGTACCAGGAGCAGCTCCGCGAGCATCCCGACGCCACGTACGCGACGGAGGAACTCGCCCGCCGCCAAGTCGATCCGGCGCACGAGGCCGTGCAGGGCTTCTGCCTCGGCTACGCGCCGGCCGGGTGGGACGGCCTGGCGAGCTTTCTGAAGAAGCAGGGCGTCTCTCCCGCGGTCGGCGAGACGGTCGGCCTGCTCGTCCCGAGGTCCAGCGGGTCGGGCTACTACGACCGGTTCCGGCACCGGCTGATGTTCGCGGTCATGGACGGCCAGGGGCGCGTGGTCGCCTTCAGCGGAAGGGCGCTGCCCCCGATGCCGGGCGAAGACGCGCTCCGCGATCCTCCGCCCAAGTACATCAACTCGCCGGAGAGCCCGATCTACGTGAAGGGGGCCACGCTCTTCGGGCTCTGGCAGGCCCGTCACGCGATCCGGCAAGAGGAGCAAGCCATCGTCGTCGAGGGCAACTTCGACGTGGTGGGCCTTCATGCCCGCGGGCTGACGAACACCGTCGCCCCGCTGGGCACTGCGTTCACCGTGGACCAGGCGAAGCTCCTTCGTCGTTACGCGACCGACCTCGTCCTGCTCTTCGACGGCGACGCCGCCGGTCGCAAGGCCGCGCGCGCCGCCGAGACCGCGTGCGACCAGGCGGGGCTGCGGGCGCAGGTCGCGGTCCTGCCCGACCGCACGGATCCGGACGAGTTTGTTCGGTCCAAAGGGGAAGAGGCGCTCCGCCACGTCATCGGTCAGGCTCGAGGTCTGCTCGATTACTTGATCGACATGGAGCTCGACGAATCCTTCAACGCGGCGGACATCCGCGAGCGCGTCGCGCGTGTCGAGCGGGTTGCCGCGCTGCTGGCGCGTCAGACGGATCCGGTGAGCCGGGAGATGCTCAGGGAGTACGCCGATCGTGCTGCCAGCCGGCTCGATCTGGTACGCTCGGCGCCCAATGCTTACCCGGCCCTGGTCCGGAAGGTCATGGCATCCGCGACGGCCGCACGTGTTCGCGTCGGGCCCCGCCCCTCGGAAGCTCGGGTCAAGCCGCGCCCTCCCGGGCAGGAGGAGCGGAAGGCCATCGTCGGTGCGCTGCTGGATTTCCCGGTACTTCTGGACGATTCCGAGGTGCGAGAGTGCCTTACTCTCGTCTCGGGAGAGTCGGCACGGATCGTGGCGGCGATCGGCAAGTGCATGCGGCTGAAGGCGGGAGGCGAAAAAGCGCTGGACGGCGCCGAATTCCTTGCGCAAATGCCTCCGGCGATCCAAGCCTTCGCGTCCGCGCGCCTGGCGGCTCCGGCGCATGAAAACATCGAGGAAGCTCGCGCAACCGTGATCGGTAACGCCAAGAAGCTGCGGGTGAGCAACGTCGCGCAGGAAGCTCGCGAGACGGTTCTCGAGCAACACCGCGATGCCGGCAACTGGGATGCCGAGGTGGAGCGGGCGAAGCACGTGGACGCGCTCGTTCGCCAGCGGCAGGGCATGGGTCCGAGGTGAGGGGGAACCGGCGGCCGAACGATGCGGTCACCGGACGAACGAGGCTAAGGAGCACCGAGGTAGCGATGGCCACGAAGAACCGCGATCGGAAGGAAGTCCAGCAACTCATCGAGATGGGGAAGTCGAAGGGCTTCCTGACCTACGACGAGGTGAACGATGCGCTGCCGGCCGACATGGTCGCGGCGGATCAGATGGACGACGTGCTCGGCGTGCTGGGCGACGAAGACATCGAGATCGTCGATGCCGCGACGCAGGTGAAGATCGCGCCGAAGCGCATCGCCGAGGAGCAGGCCGAGCAGAAGCCCTCGCGCGAGCGCGACCAGGCTCCGGCGACTCCGAAGAGCGAAGAAGATGTCGACGGGTACTACTCGAAGAGCAACGACCCGGTCCGGATGTACCTGCGCAAGATGGGGAGCGTCTCGCTCCTCACGCGCGAGGGCGAGGTCGAGATTGCCAAGCGGATCGAGCAGGGCGAGCACATGGTGCTCGCGGCGATCCTCAACTCGCCGGTGGCCGTGCGCGAGATCATGGATCTCGGCGACAAGCTTCGAAAGCACAAGATCCGCGTCAAGGACATCATTCGCGACGCCGAGGACGAGAACGCCGAGTTCGACGAGGAGGAGGCGGATCGCCGCATCCTGCGCCTCATCGACAAGGTGAAGCACCTCGACAAGGTGGCGCAGGACCTGAAGGAGAGCCTGGCCACGTGCGCGCAGTCGCGAAAGAAGGGCATCGAAGGCGAGATCGACGCCAACCGCCAGAAGATGGTCGAGACGCTCGAGGAGATGCGTCTCAACAAGAAGACGATCGACAAGGTCGTGGCCAAGCTCCGGGGCCTCATCCAGAAGATCGAGCGCGCCGAGAGCAGCCTGTTCGATCTGGCGAAGCACGCGGGAGTCGAGATCGATCAGCTCCGCAAGGAGGCGCGCCAGAGCCGGGGCGACGCGGGGGCCGAGCGCAAGTACAAGCGCAAGTACCGCCTCACGCCGGACGATGTGCTCGGCGCGCACTCGGCCGCGCAGAAGAACCTCAAGAAGGTCGAAGAAGAGCTCCAACTCGACGTGAGGGAGCTGCGCGGGACCTACGAGGCGATCCGCGAGGGCGAACGCATCGCCGACAAGGCCAAGGGCGAGCTGGTCGAGGCCAATCTGCGCCTCGTCGTCAGCATCGCGAAGAAGTACACCAACCGCGGGCTGCAGTTCCTCGACCTCATCCAGGAGGGGAACATCGGCCTGATGAAGGCGGTCGACAAGTTCGAGTACAAGCGCGGCTACAAGTTCTCGACGTACGCCACATGGTGGATCCGTCAGGCCATCACCCG
>PLYU01000162.1 GCA_003153495.1 Myxococcales bacterium | reverse complement strand
GCCGTCCACGCGAGCGCCAGCAGCGGGAGCGCGGCCCTGCGCGGGCTCACTTGCCCCCCGCGGCGGGCGGCGGCGGCCCGGGGCACCCGTTCTTCTTCGGGTCGCTCGAGGGCACGCCCGGGACGAGCGGGCACGCGTCCTTCTCGTCGAGGATGCCGTCGCTGTCGGCGTCGTCCTCGGGGCAGCCGTCTTCGTCCTGGATGCCGTCGCGGTCCTCCGGGAGGTCCGGGCACTCGTCGATCTCGTCGGGCACGCCGTCGAAATCGCGGTCGTGCGGGCGCGGGGCCCAGCCGACCGAGAGGACCGCGCGCAGCGCCGGCACGCCGATGGCGCCGTCCAGTCCGAAGTCGATCCCCGCCAGGACGTACGCCTCGCGCGCGTGGCCCAGCGCGACTCGATCATCGACGGCGAGCAGCGCGGGAGACAGCAGCGTGGCGCCCGGGTCGCCGAGGCCGAACGGAGCGATGGGGCCTGCCGGGAGCGACCCGTGCGCAGCGACCTCCCAGACCTGCCGGTCGCCGGAGTCGAGCCACGGAGCGAGCACCTTCGGTCTCAGGACCGCCCCGACCGACCATGGAATCGCGTCGCCGAGGGTCACGCCCCCCGTCGCGCCCGCGGGCCAGGTCCGTCTCTCGGTGCGGAGGGTGTATCCCAGGCTCGCCCGGATCGCCCCGACCCCGAACGCGTACTCGGCGATGGCGCGGAGCGACGACGTCACCGCGCCCTCCCCGCCGAAGCCGGCGCGGTCGCCCGTCGGAAGCGTCACCGTCGCGAGCGCGCCCAGGCCGGCTCCCGCGTGGACGCCCTGCCGCTCGTTGGGCACGACGCTCACCTTGCCGGTGAGCGCGAGGTCGCCCAGGCTGCTCGCGGGCACCGAGCCTCCGCTCGCGACGGTCGACGGCAGCGGCGAGTCGCCGTCCTGCCAGACGAGCACCGGCACGTCGATGCCGACCGCGGCGCGCTTGCCGAGGCCCAGGTCGGCGACGAGGTCCGCGCCGACGAGGTTCCGGACCGGCCGAGCCGCGGCGTTGCCGGCCGCGTCGCGGAGGGTCACGGGGTCGTGCGAGTACGAGGCCCACGCGCCCAGGTTCCACTGCCAGGCCCCGGGCGTGCTCGGCGGCTCGAGCACCAGGCTGGCGTCCGGATCCGTCGAGGGTCGCCACGTCCGCGCGTCGAACGAGGGGACTGTCTGCGCGCGGGCGGTCGCGGCGGAGGTCAGGAGCGCGACAGCCAGGGCGGCGGCGCGGCTTCCGCGGCGGTCTAGCGACAGACTCCGCCCACGCATGTCTGGCCGCTGCCGCACTGGGCCCCGCAGGTGCCGCAGTTGGTCTGGTCGGTGCTCAGGTCGGCGCAGGCGCCGCCGCAGTCGGTCGTTCCGGTTTCGCACGCGCATTGGCCGGCCTGGCACACCAGTCTACCCGTGCAGACCTGTCCGCAGAAACCGCAGTCGGCCCGGGTCGTCTGCAGGTCCACGCACGACCTGCCGCACGTGGACAGCCCCGGCGCGCACGTCGCGCTGCAGGTCCCCGCGCTGCACACCTCGCCGGCAGGGCAGCGATTGCCGCAAGCCCCGCAGTTGCCGCCGCTCGACTGCAGGGCGACGCAGAAGAAACCGCACTTCGTCTCGCTCGCCGCGCACGCGCACACGCCGTTCGTGCAGGGGCCGCCGAAGGGGCAGACGTTGCCGCAGCTCCCGCAGTCGGTGCCGCTCGTCTGGAGGTCGCGGCAGACCCCGCCGCAGGTCGTGAGCCCGGTCGAGCAGCCCGCCGCGCAGGCGCCCCCGGTGCACTGCTCGCCGGCCCGGCAGCGGGCGCCGCAGGCGCCGCAGTTCTGCGGGTCGTTCTGCAGGCTCGTGCACTGACCGTTGCAGGCGACGTCTCCCGGCCCGCACGCGCAGGCGCCGTTGACGCAGCTCGCGCCGGCGCCGCAGCGGTTGTTGCAGGTGCCGCAGTAGAAGGGATCGTTCCGGAGGTCGACGCACGCGCCCCGGCAAGCGGCGAGGCCCGCCGCGCAGGAGGCCTCGCACGAGCCGAGGGAGCAGACGAGCGTCCGGCCGCACGCGGCGCCGCAGGCTCCGCAGTTGGCGGGGTCGCTCGAGACGTCCTTGCACGTGCCCCCGCAGCGCACTCCGCCGCCGTAGCACTGGCAGCTGCCGTTCTGGCATGTCGTTCCTCCGCCGCACCGCACGCCGCACGCGCCGCAGCTGCTCGGGTCCGACCGCGTGTCCACGCAGGTGCCGCCGCACTCCACGAGCCCGCTCCCGCACGGACCTGCGTCAGCGACGCCGCCGTCGACCGTGCCGGAGTCGACGGTCGTGCCGTCCCGTGCCGCGCCGTCGCCCGGGGTGCCGTCGGCGGTCGTTCCGTCGGATACGGTGCCGTCGGCGACCGTGCCGTCCGCGACCTTTGCGTCGGTGACGGTGCCGTCGGCGAGCGTACCGTCGGTGACCGGACCGTCGGCGATCTTCGCGTCGGTCACCTTGCCGTCGGCGAGCGTGCCGTCGGACGCGGCACCATCCCCGACCTTCCCGTCGGGGACGGTGCCGTCGACGACCGCGCCGTCGCTGGTCCGCGCGTCGACGAGCGTGGCGTCGCCCGCGGCGCCGTCGAGCGCACGGCCGTCGACGAGCGAGCCGTCCGTGACCGAACCGTCGCCGCGCGCGCCGTCGACGAGCGCTCCGTCGATCGGTGCGCCGTCGCCGCCGTCGGTCTCGTCCTCGGGCGAGTCGGCGACCGAGTCGACGGTCGAGCCCGAGTCGATCAGACTCTCGGCCAGCTCGTCGAGCTCACTCCGGCCGCAGCCGGCGCTCGCGCCTGCGAGCACGAGCGGAAGGCACACGACGACCAGGAGAAGAAAGGACCGCGCACGAGCCATGGCTCAAGCCTCGAGTCGACCAGACGACCCGGCTGAGTCTAGCACCGTTTCCGGGTCGCCCACCGCGGCCCCCGACGCGTCGTCGCCGCGCTCCGCGCTGCGCTGGCGGCTCTGCCACCGCTTGATCGCGCCGCTCAGGACCTCGCCGATGAGCGTGCGGTAGTCGATCTTGGCGCCGTTGGCGATGAGGCAAAGATCGCTGTAGTCGGGGGTCAGCCCCGGAAGTGGATTCACTTCAATCACGTACACGCGTCCCGCGGGCGTGAGCCGCAGGTCGATCCGCGCGACGTCGCGGCACCCGAGCGTCATGAACGTCGCGCGGCAGGTGCGCTCGACGGCGCGCAGCTCGTCCCTCGTGAGGTTCGCGGGGCACTCGTAGCGGACGTGGCTCTGCCAGTTCTGCTTGCACTCGTAGTCGTAGACGGGGCGCTCGTTCGGCGAGAGAAACACCACCTCCATCGGCGGCAGCACGCGCGGGCGCCGCTCGCCCAGCAGCCCCACGGTGATCTCGCGGCCCGAGACGTACTCCTCGACGAGCGCGGGCTGTCCGTAACGCTCGATGAGCTCCCGCGCGAGCTCCCGCAGCCGCGTCTCGTCGTCGCACACGCTCTTGCCGGTGATGCCCTTGCTCGTCCCCTCCTGGTTGGGCTTCACGATGACGGGGTAGCGCAGAGCGCGGAGCTTCTCGCGCCCGGTCACCAGGACCTGGAACGCTGGCGTCTCCACGTCGACGAGCAGCCGCTTGGTGAGCCCCTTGTCGAGGCAGATGGAGAGGGTCGCCGAGTCGCTCCCGGTGTAGGGCACGCCGAGCAGCTCGCACAGGCTCGGCACTTGCGCCTCGCGGCTGCGCCCGACCATGCCCTCGGCGATGTTGAAGACGACGTCGATGCTCGAGCTCATCAGGGCGCGCGGGAAGTCCGGCGTCGCCTCGAGCGGTACGACGACGTGGCCGTGGCTCTCGATGGCGCGGGTCAGCGCCTGGATGGTCTCCGGTGCGTCGTACTCGGCCTCCCGGTCGTCCCCGGCGTGCGAGTCGATGCGCTTCATGTTGAAGGCCAGTCCGACGCGCAGGCTGGTGCGCCGGGCCCGCGCCGGGCGGGGCTTCGTGCCGTCCAGCAGCGCGAGCAGGCCGTGGCGCGCCGCGGCCGACCGCAGCACGGCGAGCACGGTGGCGTCGTAGTCGAGGCCGATCGCCCGGGTCGCCGCGAAGAGTACCCCGTCGCGCGCGAAGCTCGGGATCGCCGTGGCGCTGAGGAAGCAGACCTCCCCCTCGGGCCCGACCCGGAAGTCGAGCGCCGCCACGTCGCGCAGCGCGAACGCGGAGAGGGTCCTGTCCGAGAGCTCGCGCAGGCGCTGGTGGACCGACGGCGCCACGGCGGCCGGCGCGCGCCGCTCGAGGACGCGGCTCTCCGCGTTAGCGAGGCGGTAGTCGATGATGTCGTGCCGCCGCGCGTAGCTCGCCGGGATGACCGACTGGACCGCGGGCAGGGGAGGCAGCCCCTCGACGCACACGACGCGCACGTCCACGCCCGGGACGTACTCTTCCACCAGGGCGCCGTCGGGGTAGCTCGCCAGGACCTCGTCGAGCAGCCGCCCCAGGGCGACCGGATCGTCGACGACGCTGTCCTGCCCGATGCCCTTGCTCGACCCCTCGAAGTTCGGCTTCACGATCACCGGGAACCGGAGCTCGTCGAGGCCGCCGGCCTTCAGGCCCGCGCGCGTGACGAACCGGCCGCGAGGGCTGGGCACGCCCCAGCCGGCGAGCTGCTTCTTGGTGAGCGCCTTGTCGAGCGTCACGCAGAGCGTGTAGGCGTCGCTGCCGGTGGACGGGATGCCCAGCTCCTCGAACAGCGCCGGGTAGAACGCGCGTCGGGTCTTGCCGCGGTGCCCCTCGGCGAGGTTCAGCACGATGTCGGGCGCGAAGGCCTCCATGCGCGTGACCAGGAGCGAGGCCGGACCGGTGACGTCGAAGGGCTCGACCCTGTGCCCCGCGCGCGCCAGCGCGCGCTCGATCGCGGCGATCGTCTCCGGAGAGTCGAACTCGGCCTCCTCTTCGGAGTCGGTGACGCGCAGGTTGTGGGTGAGGGCGATGCGCATCCGGCGCCGCCACTCACACTACCACCCCACGAGTGCCGGGGGATCCTTCGCTGCCGCTCAGGATGACGGGCTCGCCGGGCGAGCCCCGTCACTCGGCGTCGCCGACGGCCGCCCGGAGCGCGGGGGGCAGGTCGTGCTGCATCCGCACGCGCTTGGCTTCGAGGTAGCGCGCGGAGTGCGGGTTGGGCGGCACCACGAGCGGAACGCGCCCGCTCACCCGTACGCCGAGCGCGCGGAGCGCGGTGATCTTCGCGGGGTTGTTCGTCAGGAGCCGGACGCTCGCGACCCCGAGGTGCTCGAGCATGTCGCGCGCGACGTCGTACCGGCGGGCGTCGTCAGGGAGGCCGAGCATGCGGTTCGCGTCGACCGTGTCGTGCCCGTCCGACTGCAGGGCGTACGCGCGGATCTTGTTCGCGAGGCCGATGCCCCGCCCCTCTTGCCGCAGGTAGAGCACCGCCCCCGCTCCGGCGCGGGCGACCGCCGCCATCGACACGTCGAGCTGCTCCTTGCAATCGCACTTGAGCGAGCCGAACACCTCGCTCGTCATGCACTCCGAGTGGACGCGGACCAGCACGTCCTCGCGGCCGCGGATCTCGCCGTACACGAGGGTGACGTGCTCCTGCGGGAGCGTGACGCCGTCCGCCGGGGCGGCGCGCTTGCCGCGGAAGACGTGGGTCTCGAACTGGCCGTGACGCGTGGGGAGCGTCGCCTGGGCCAGCCATTCTGTCAGCGAACCTTGAGGCCGGATCACCCGTCGGGGGACGTGCATCTCAAACCGTGGCTTTCTTCTGTGGGGGTTCGCGGGCGATGGGGCCTCGCGACGTCTTGTGGGGGAACTTAGGTTCGCCCGACCGTCACGTCAAATCGACCCCGCCGGGGCTCTCTCCCCTAGAGGCCTGGCTGCTCTTCGCCTTTCCGCGGCAGAGCCGCGTCAGCATCTCTTCCAGGATCGCGTCGGCGGCCCGGCGAGAGCTCTTCAGCGCCAGATCCGTCTCCGCCAGCACGAGCATCCAGCGCTCGACCTCCTTCAGGCGAATGGTGCGCGACTTCGCTGCCAGCTCGCGCGCCCGCTGCGGCTGAAACGCTCCGGCCTGCCGCGCGGCCTCCTCCGCCGAGGCGCCCGACTCGACCGCCGACTGGTAGCGCGCGAGCTGCCGCACGGACCAGGCGAGCGCGCCCAGCAGGGGCAACCCGCGCTCGCGGGGGTCGTACGCGTCGGCCAGGGTGCGCATCGCGCGTCCGAGGTCCCTCGCGCCGACCGCGTCGACCAGCGCCCAGGTGTCCGTCGTTCGTACGCGGGCGATGCACGCCCCCACGGCGGCTTCGTCCACGAGGCCGCCGGCGCCGGCGTAGAGCGAGAGGCGCTCGATCGCGTCGTCCACCGACGACAGCTCGGGGCCGACGAGCGCGGCGAGCAGCTCCGGCACGTCCTCCTGGGTCCGGTGTCCCTTGGCGGTCAGGCGCTTCGCGATCCATCCGGGCAGCTCGCGCCCGTCGAGGGCGTCGCACGCGACCAGGAAGCCCTGCTTGCGCGCGGCCAGCGCCAGCTTGCGCCGGCCGTCGAGCTTCCCGGCCACGATCACGAGACACGTCGAGTCGATCGGCGCCGCGGCGTACTCCGCGAGGCGGTCGAACGGCGACGTCGCCTGGTTGGCGGCGCTGGCGCGTCCGGACGGAGCGCGACCCGCGGACGCGGCGTCGTCCCAGCGCTCGGCCCCGCGCAGCAGGACGAAGCGCCGCGGCGCCATCATGGGCACCGTGCGCGCGGCCGCGATGACCGCGTCGACGTCCACCTCGCCCGCCGTGAACTTGTCCTCGTTGAACGCCGCAACGCCCCCGCCGAGCGACGCGGTGCGCAGCGCGTCGACGACCTCGTCGCGAAGCAGGCGCTCCTCGCCCGCCACGACGTACACGGGGAGCAGCTGCCCCTTCCTGGCTTGCTGGACGGCCTCGCTCGGGGTCACGGGGGGTGGCTTTCCGTCACCGCCGGGGGGAGCTCTTGCTCCTTCGTCGCGCGAGCACCAGCCCGAGCCCGAAGAGGGCCGCTCCGGCCGCGCCCGCCGACCCGCGGTCGAGCCCCGCGGCGATGCAGCCGCACCCCTTCGGGTGGTCCTGCACGGTCTCTTCCTCTTCCCTCTTCTGGAAGGCGCCGTGCGGGATCATGTCCGGCGCGTTGCCCACCGCCGCGACGTCGGTGGCCACCGCTGCCGCGGACGGGCTGTCGTCCGACGCCTTGTCGCCGGAGCCGCCGTCGATCCCGCTCTCCACCGACTCGATCTTCGGGCCCTTCTTCTTGCCCGGCTTGGTGCCCGCGAAGTCCATCGCGCCGCGGTAGACCGTGGGATTGTCGCCCTTGAGGGTGATCTTCTGCGCCGTGCCCACGTCGCCGTCGGGCCCGTTGAGCGCCATGAGGTACTCGCCGGCCTCGAAGTAGCCCGAGTCGCGCCGCAGATCGAACTCGAAGTACGTCGACTTGAAGACCTTGCCCGCCGGGTCCGCGAAGTCGACGTCCATCGACACGATCTGCTTCGCGGGCGTGTCCATCACCATCCGGTGGTGAACCGGCTCGGCGCCCTTGGACATGATGGCGCGCTCGTCGACGGCCTCCTTGGAGAACGTCAGCCGCATCGGCGTGTGCATCATCGGGGGAGCGCGCACCAGATCGATGCGGATCTTGACGTGCCACTCGCCTCCTCTCTCGGTGACCTCGGGCGTCTTGACGCTGAAGGTGCCCGACGCGAGCGCCAGAGCGCCCCAGAAGAGCGTCGCGGCCAGCGCCAGGGCGCCGACGAGATAAGGGCGGGGTGCGAGGCGGACGGCGGTCGTCATGGTCGGGGCCGAAACTTACTCCCACTCCTTCGCAGTCGCGAGTGCGGATCGCGATATCGCGCGGACACCGCGTTGACACACTCGTCGGGTTCGAGGAGACTGCAAGCTAGAGGGGGCAACTATGCCCGGTTCGCCTGGCATGCGCCCTGGTCGGAAATTTATCGCATGACCGATGGCGCATCGGCACCGTCCAGGGAAAGCGGGGCTCCCGACCCGCTGATCGGTCGGACCGTCAACGACCGCTTCAAGATAAGTGCGCTCATCGCGCGCGGCGGGATGGGCAAGGTCTACCGCGCCGAGCAGGCCCCCCTCGGGCGCCTGTGCGCTCTCAAGATCCTCAATCCGAACTACTCGGGTGAGCACGACCCCGAGTTCCACAAACGATTCTTCCTCGAGGCGAGCATCGCGTCGAAGCTCACGCACCCGAACACGGTCACGATCTTCGACTACGGGCGCACCGAGGACGACATCTACTACATGGCGATGGAGTACCTGGAGGGGCACACCCTCCACCGCGCCATCCGCGAGGCGGGGCACTTCCCCGAAGATCGCGCGGCGCACATCGCGCGCCAGATCTGCCGGGCCCTGCGCGAGGCGCACTCGCTGGGCGTCATCCACCGCGATCTGAAGCCCGCGAACATCTTCCTCGTCGGGCACGGCGACGAGACCGACTTCGTGAAGGTCCTCGACTTCGGTCTGGTGAAGAACGTCTCCGCGACCCCCGGCGAGGAGCTCACGAAGACGGGCCTCTTCATGGGTAGCCCCAAGTACATGGCGCCCGAGCAGATCCGTGGCGAGAGGGTCGACGCGAGGACGGACGTCTACGCGCTGGGCATCATCATGTACCAGATGCTCACGGGCAAGGTGCCCTTCGACCGCCCCAACAGCGTGAACATCCTGATGGCGCACGTGAACGAAGAGGCGCCGGCGCTCCGCCAGATGAACCCCAACGNNACATCCTGATGGCGCACGTGAACGAGGAAGCCCCTCCGATGCGCGCGATGAACCCGAGCATCGACCCGACGCCGGCGATGGAGGAGATCGTTCTCCGGTGCATGGCCAAGGAGCCGGACAGTCGGTTCCGCTCGATGGACGAGGTCCTGAGCGCGCTCAAGCGCGTCGGCGGAGGAGCGCTCACGCAGACGGCCGGCGGGCTCGGGACGGGGGAGCACGCGGCGCTCTCGACGACCGGAAGCGGGCCGCTGCTCGACAGCGCTCCCCACCCGTGGGCGAGCACGGGCGGCAGCGGCCCGATCTCGTCGGGGCGCAGCGTCAGCCCCAGCGGCCCGGTGCGCTTCCCCCCGCCGAGCGAGTCGCCGGGGGCGAGCTCGCCGCTCGTCGTGCCGTCGGCGCCGCCCGCGAGCCCGTGGAAGGGGCGCCTCGTGAGCGCCGCGGTCGCGGGGCTGGTCGTCGCGGGCGTCGGCTACGCCGTGATCGGCCTGCGCGCGCCCCCGGAGGGCGCCGGCGGTCCCCTTCCCGGGGCGGC
>PLYU01000135.1 GCA_003153495.1 Myxococcales bacterium | reverse complement strand
CACAGCGGGCATCATCACGCGACGGCGCCCTGGAGGTGACGAAGCTCGCTGCTATGAGAATTACCCCACGGTGCCCTCCTAGACAGGCCCGTCAGCCGTGGGGTAATTCTCATAGCAGCGAGCTTCGTCACCTCCAGGGCGCCGTCGCGTGATGATGCCCGCTGTGCGCCGGGGTGGTGCAGTGCCCCCAGTAGGGACATGAAACATCTCGGAAACATTGCTTCGTGGTCAAAGCGCCCTCTTGGGGAAACTGCCGCCAAAAAACATGGGTGCGAAACAGAGCAGAAATAAGCGCAGGGCTAGTTAGCTCGTCAGGAGGACATCTCGTGACTCCCACAGTGCTTGTCCGCTGCACGCGGAGACCTTCGCACCTGGCGCACGAGCGGCGGCATCTGGTCCGCTGTCGATCTTCGGAGGCCAACTGATGAGAACGTCGACAACTGCGTTTCTGCTGACGGTTGCTGCACTGACGGGCGCGAGCCAGGCATACGCTCAGACGCCCCCACCGGCTGCTCCAGCGCCGGCGCCCGCCGCTTCCCCAGCGCCTGCGCCCGCCACGGCTCCGGCGCCCGCACCCGCACCCGCGCCTGCGCCTGCGCCTGCCCCCGCGCCGACGCCCGCCGGAGTCCCGATGGCGTCCATGCCGTCGATGGCCCCGGCGGCACCGCCGGCCGCTGGGCCCCCAGCCAACGCGGCCTGGTACGACAAGCTCTCCGCCGACGCGTTCGTCGACGCCTACGGCAGCATCAACTGGAACTTCCCGAAGCCGCAGATTGCCAATCCCTCCACCTCGCCGCTCGGCAGCCTCTCCGGTCCGCCGGGCGGTGGAAACACGTTCCACGCCTTCGACGTCGCCCAGGGGTTTGCCCTCAACTGGATCGGCGTCAACGCGTCGTACACCTCCGATACCATCGGCGGCACCATCGGTCTCAGGATCGGCCCGAGCTCGCCCATCTACAACTCGGGGACGGAGAACCTGGCGTTCCTGAGCTACGTCAAGCAGGCGTACGCGACGTGGAAGGCAGCTGACAAGCTGACGCTCGACTTCGGCAAGTTCGACCAGCCGTTCGGCTCCGAGGTCGCGGACTCGCAGCTGAACATGAACTACGGGCGCAGCGTCCTCTTCTGGTACGTGCAGCCGCTCTTCTTCACGGGGCTCCGCGCGACCATTCCGGTGGCGGACCAGTTCAGCCTCCTCGCGTTCGCCGCGAACGGCTGGAACAACAGCGTCGACAACAACCGCGGGAAGTCTTTCGGCCTCCAGGCCATGATCAAGCCGGCCGACCAGCTGACGATGTACATCGGCTACGTCACCGGCCCCGAGCAGAACGACTTCGGGACCACGACGGTGGGCACCGGGGCGACCGCCACGACTGTCAGCGGCGATGTCCCGGACGCGAACGGCCTCTCGAACTGGCGGCACATGGTCGACTTCGTCGCCGACATCAATCCCACCAAGGAGCTGCGCTTCCTCTTGAACGCCGACTGGCGGAGCGAGGACAACATGCCGGTCACGACCGCCATGCCTTTCGCCCACCACGCGGTCGGCTACGGCGCGAACCTCGTCGCCCGGTACTCGTTCAGCGACGCGTTCTACGGATCGCTGCGCGGTGAGTTCTTCCACGACGAGCACGGGGACCTGCTCGGGGTCGCCCCGTTCGTCCTTCCGGCTACTCCCCCCGCCACGCCCCCGAGCAGTGTGAACATCGAGGACGTGACGCTGACTTTGGCCTACGGCATCGGCAATCACCTCGCGCTCATGCTCGACAATCGTCTCGACGTCGCGGACAGCCCCTACTTCCTCTCGGGCTCCGGGGCGGGGGGAGCCTCCGCTCTTGGCAAGAGCCAGTTCACGACGACGCTCGGCGTCATCGCCAGCACGAAGTAAGTCCCGGTCTTCCAGTACGACGGGGCGGCCGCGCGAGCGAGCCGCCCCGTTTCTCATTTCTGGGTCGACATCCTCCCCCGGTGTCATCCCTCGCTTCGCTCGGGATGACAGCCGCAGGTAGCACGACGGCACGTCGCTCACGCTAGAATGCTGCGCTTCAATGCGCCTCGCCGCCATCGACACATCCACGGCCCTCGGCTCGGTCGCCCTGTTCGACGACGGGCGGCTGGTCGCGGAGGAAGCGCGTCGCGTGTCCAACGCCCACGGCGAGTCCCTCCTGCCGATGGTCGCCGCTCTCTTCGAGCGCCACGGATGGACGGTGGCCAGCGTCCAGCGCTGGGCCGTGGGCGTCGGCCCCGGGAGCTTCACGGGCGTCCGCGTCGGCGTGGCGACCGCGAAGGGGATCGTCCTCGCGACGGGGGCGGAGCTCGTGGGGGTGACTTCGCTCGACGCGGTGGCGTACGGGCTCGGCGAGCCGGGGGACCTCGTGGCGAGCGTGATCCCGGCGGGGAAGGGCGAGCTGTTCGTGCAGGTCCGGCGCGGCGAGGCGCTACTCCTGCCGCCCGCGCACCTCCGCGCGGCAGACTTCGTCGAGCGCGTCGGGGCGCTCGCCGCCGGCGCCCGCGTCGTGGTGGCAGGAGAGGCGGCGGCGGAGGTCGACTGGTCGCCCCTCGGGGAGCGAGTGTCGCTCTTCTGCGCGCCGCCGAGCGACCTGCCGCGGGCTGCCTCGGTGGGCCGGGTGGCCGCGGGGCGCGCGGCCGGGGACGCCGACTCTCTCGAGCCGGTGTATGTCCGGCCGCCGGACATCACGATGCCGAAGGGAAGGAGCGTCTCACCGTGAAGGTCGCCACCTGGAACGTCAACGGCATCCGCGCGCGCGAGGCGCAGTTCGTCGAGTGGGTGAGGCGGGACGCGCCGGACGTCGTCTGCCTGCAGGAGATCAAGGCGACCCCGGAGCAGCTGGGCGAGACGCTCACGATGCTCCCGGAGTACTGGAGCTACTGGCACGGCGGCCCGAAGGGTTACAGCGGCGTCTCGCTCCACGTGCGCAAGGAGCGGTTCCCGGCGCGCCCCGAGTTCGGCCACCCGGAGTTCGACTTCGAGTGCCGCGTCGTCCACGCCAGGCTGCCGGCCGGGCTGGTCGTGGCCAGCGTGTACGTGCCGAACGGCGGCAAGGACTACCTGGCGAAGCTCCGGTTCCTCGACGCGATGCGCGGCTACGTCGACGGGATCCACGCGGCCGGCGGGAAGCTCATCCTGTCGGGCGACCTGAACGTGGCCCGCTCGGACCTCGACGTCCACCCGAAGGAGCGCAAGGCCGGCGCCATCGGCCAGCGGCCCGACGAGCGAGAGCTGTTCGAGAGGATGCTGTCGTGCGACCTGCAGGACGTGGCGCGGGCGCTCGATCCCGACAATGGCGAGATCTTCACCTGGTGGCCGCCGTGGCGGGGGATGCGCCAGAAGAACCAGGGGTGGCGCATCGACTACGTGCTGGTGAGCCAGGGGCGAGGGATGAAGGCCACTGGATGCAAGGTGCTGGCGGACGTGGGCACGAGCGATCATGCGCCGGTGGTCGCGATGGTCGAGTGAGCCGACCTCGAAGTACCTGCGCGCGCGCTTGGCGCCTGCACCCACACGTGTCGCCAGCATCGCCTTCCCGCGCGTCCGGCGCCGTGATACTCGCGCCTCGTGAAGAGATCGCTGATCGCGGTCGCCGCTCTGCTGCTCGGGTCGTTCGCCGCGCAGTGCGTAGCGTTCGTGCGGGCGAACGGGCAGATGTACGACGAGGCGCTCAACCTGGCGGCTGGCGTGCTGTTTCTGCGAAACAGCAAGGTCGACGTCAATCCGGAGCACCCACCTCTCGCGAAGGCGCTGGCCGCGCTGCCCGTGGTCGCCCTCGAGTCGCCGGCCGTGGATGTCGACGCCTGGCGCGCTGATCGGGACACCTTCGCGCTCGGACGACGCTTCCTCTACGAGGGGGGCGTGCCGCACGCGCGTCTCCTGCTGCTCGGCCGCCTCCCGATGGTCGCCCTCGCGGTCGCGCTGGTGGCCCTGACGGGCGCCTGGGCTCTCCGCCTCTTCGGCCCCGGGGCTGCGCTGCTCGCGCTTGCGCTCGCGGCCTTCGATCCGAACCTCGTCGCGCACGGATCGATCATCGGGCACGACGCGCCGCTGGCTCTCTTCGCGACGCTCGCCTTCTTCGCGCTCGGCGAGCACTTCGAGCGTCCGCACGCGAAGTGGCTGGCGCTCGCGGGCGTGGCGACGGGCCTGGCGCTCGTGACCAAGTTCACCGGCCTCATCGTGCTGGCCGCGGCGCTGGCGTCGATCGCGTCGCGCGCGCTGGCAGGGGCGGTCCTGGAGCACCGCGTGCGAGCCGTGGTCACGTCCGCCAGGAGCGCAGCGATCGTCGCTGGCGTCGCGTTCGTCGTGGTCGGCATCTTCTACGCTTCCCACGGCTACCTCGCGTACGCGCGAGGGGTCTACGCGCAGGTTCACCACCAGGCGGCCGGGCACCGCGCGTTTTTCCTCGGCGAGGTGTCGTCGAGCGGCTGGGCGATGTACATGCCCGTCGCGCTCGCGCTCAAGGTTCCGCCGCTGACGGTGGCTCTGTTCGCCGTGTCGCTGGCGGTTCCGCGCCGCGGAGCGCGGCTCGATCGGGCCATGCACGTCGCCGTCGTACCGCTCGCCGCCATGTTCGTGGCGTTCGCATCGATTCGCGTCGACATCGGGGTGCGCTACGCGGCTCCGCTCTTCCCGCTGCTCATCGTTCTGGCGTCGCGGGTCGCCACGATGGCCCCGCCCCTGCCTCGTCCCGGGGCGCTCGCTCTCGCGGTCGGGCTCGGGCACCACGCCATCGCCGCCGTCCGCGTCGCGCCTCACGACGTCGCGTTCTTCTCGGACGCCGTGGGGGGGCCGGCGCGCGGTCACCTTTATCTGTCCGACTCCAACCTCGACTGGGGCCAGGACGTGCAGGCGCTCGGCGAGTGGAACAAGCGGACGCGCCCCCGGCGACTGTACCTGTCGTACTTCGGGACCGCCTCGCCGGAGGCGTATGGAGTCGAGGGGTACCAGCCCGCGCCGAACGGGTGCGGGAATCCGTCACCTCCGCGCGGCGGCGTGGGCGGTACCGGGGAAGGGGGCGAGTTTCTCGCGGTCAGCGAGATGAACGAGCAGGGGGTCCTCTTCGAGGATCCGCGAGCCTACGCGTGGCTTCGCACTCGCAGCCCGGTCGCCAGCCTTGGCCATTCGATCGACGTCTTCGACATCACGAAGGACGCTGGCGCCCACCGCGCCCTTGCCGCGCTCTACACTCGCTACGGTCCGGCGGCTCTGGCCCCGGCGGAGCTCGCCCGTGCCGGAGCGATCGAGTCGGGCGCGAGATAGGGCGCGCTCGTCGCTTTGCGCCGCGCCCGCGGGCGTCCATAATGCCGCCCGATGAGTTCAGGCTCTGGCTCGCCCTGCGAAGTCTCGGTGATCATTGCGACCTTTCGCCGCGAGAAGCTCGTGCTGGAGGCGCTGGCGAGCGCCCTGTCGCAGGACGGAGTGAGCGTGGAGGCCATCGTGGTCGACGACAGCCCGGACGCCTCCGCCCGCAAGGCCATCGAGAGCGTTCGCGATCCACGCGTCCGCTATCTTGTCCATGCGCCGCCGACGGGGGGGAAGCCTGGGTCGGTACGCAACGAGGGAGCCCGGCACGCGCGAGGGAGGTTCGTTCATTTCCTCGACGACGACGACCGGCTGGCGGACGGGGCGTTGCGAGCGCTGGTGGACGCGCTGACGAACTCGCCGCACCTCGGGATGGCCTTCGGGCGGGTCGTACCCTTCGGGGACAACGAGCGCATTCTCGCCCGCGAGACCGCGTACTTCGACCGGGCCGCCCGAAACGCAGCGCGCATCCGGGGGAGAAAGCTGCGCTTCGCCCTGCAGATGCTCTTCGGCGAGGGGCTCTTCGTGAACTCGGCGTGCATGGTCTCACGCGAGGTCTTCTCGGCGAGCGGCGGCTACGACACTTCGCTGGCGATCGCGGAGGACACGGAGTTCTACCTCCGCGTCGGCCGGGCCCACGGGTTCGCGTTCGTCGATCGGCCGGTGCTGCACTACCGAACGGGCGGCGAGTCGCTGACGAGCGCGGTCAAGAGCGGGGGGTGGGACGAGCGCGTCCTCGTCACCTACGGCACGATGTACGAGAAGTATCGGAGGGACTTCGGCGTCTCCGAGTTTCTCGCGCTCAAGGTGCTGGGGCGGCTGAGCCGATTACCCTGGATACAACGTGTCTAGATCCCCGGGCAGCGCGCGCCTCGCGCGGGCTGCGCTCGGAGCGTGCGGGATTCTGCTCGCCGGCGCGGTCGCCATCGTCGTGGGGACGAGGCTCGGGCGGGGGGAACCGAGGCCCGGTTGGCGGGAGACGCTTGCCCTCTAATCGAAGTTTTCGATCTTCCACAGCCCGTGCTCGCGCACGAGCTCGAGCGTCCCCGCACCGTAGGGCATGGTCGCTCGCTCGCCCGTCTCCTCGATCGTCGCCGCGGCGAGCGATTGCTTGAGGGCCGCGACGACCTGCTGGATCTCGTCCTTCTCGGCCCCCTCCCAGGCTGCCTGCAGCTTCGCCCGGTCGAGCCCCTCCTGGTGGGAGGTCGGGACGTAGCGCATCACGACGTCGTAGCGCTTGCGCTCCACCGCCCGGATGAACCCCTGGATCGCGCGCCGCGGCGTGTCCTGCGGGTACAGGTCGACCGCCGAGGCGTCGACCCGCCACCGGCCGTTCTCGAGGACGAGGTCGAGCTGCTCGCCGCCGGACGTGGTGAGCGTGGCGTTGACGACCGGCGCGGCGGTCGGGCGGTCCAGGGCGCGGCCGATCTCCCGCACTCCCTCTGGATCGTCGCTCACGAGGCGACGGAACGCCTCGAGCGAGATGCCGCGGCGGGCCTCGTCCGAGAGCAGCCGGTAGGCGGCGTCGGCCTCGCCGTCCTGCAGTGCGCGGGCGTACGCGTGGAGGACGGACTGCGGGCTGCCGTCGCCGTGCTGGCCCGCGCCGCATCCGGCGGCGAGAAAGGCGAGGATCGCGCACACGCGATGTCTCGGCGAGGAGCGCATTTCCTGCCCAGGCTGTAGCATACTCGGTGCCCTATGACCGAGCCGCGTTCGCTGCCCGACTCCGAGCTCTTTCCCATCCTGCCGCTGCGTAACAGCGTCGTCTTCCCGGCGAGCGTCGTACCGATCAACGTGGGTCGCCCCCGCAGCGTGCGCCTGGTCGAGGAGCTCGCCGGGCACGAGCGCGCCGTCGTCGGCATCGTGAGCCAGCGCGACGCCGACGTCGACGAGCCGCGCTTCGAGGACATGTACTCCGTGGGCACGGTCGCGAGGGTCGTGAAGGTGCTCCGGCTCGGGCCCAGCAACTACTCGGTGGTCCTGCACGGCCTGGCGCGCTTCGAGATCGTTCAGCCCGTCGTGCTCGAGCCATTCATGCGCGCGCGCGTCCGGCGCCTCGCGGAGGATCTCGAGCGCGACCTCGAGCTGGACGCGCTCGGCGCGAGCCTGCGCGACGGGATGCGGCAGCTGCTGGGCCTCATGCCGAACCTCCCCCGCGAGACCGCCGGGATCCTCGACAACGTCCGGGAGAGCGGCGCGCTCGCGGACCTCATCGCCTCGAACCTCGCGCCCGAGCAGGCGAGCGTCGCGGACAAGCAGAAGATCCTCGAGACGTTCGAGCCGAAGGCGCGCGTCCGCGCCGTGCTCGGCATCGTGGCCAGGCAGCTCGAGCTCTTCCGCGTGAAGAAGGAAGTAAGCTCGATGATCGCCGACGAGGGCAAGGCGCAGCGCGAGGAGATCCTGCGCCAGCAGATGCGCAACATCAAGGAAGAGCTCGGGGAGGGCGGCGAGGAAGACGAGATCGGCGAGCTTCGCGAGCGCCTGCGGAGTGCGGGCCTGCCCGAGGAAGTGCAGAAGGTGGCGCGAAAGCAGCTCGGGCGCATGGCGGGGATGCAAGCCCAGTCGGCCGAGTACAACGTCGCCCGGACCTACCTTGAGTGGATCGCGGACCTGCCGTGGAGCAAGACCACGTCCGACAAGCTCGAGGTCGAGGAGACGCGCCGCTGCCTCGACGAGGACCACTTCGGGCTCGAGAAGATCAAGAAGCGGATCGTCGAGTACGTCGCCGTCCGCAAGCTCGCGGGGAGCAAGAAGGCCCCGATCATCTGCTTCATCGGCCCCCCCGGGGTCGGCAAGACGTCGCTCGGTCGGTCGATCGCGCGCTCGATGGGGCGCCGCTACCACCGCATCGCGCTTGGCGGCGTGCGCGACGAGGCGGAGANNAGGCGGAGATCCGCGGCCACCGGCGGACGTACGTCGGCGCCTTGCCGGGGCGGATCATCCAGGCGATGAAGAAGGTGGGGGTGAAGAACCCCGTCATGGTCCTCGACGAGGTGGACAAGATGGGCGTCGACCTGCTCGGCGACCCGGCCGCGGCCCTGCTCGAGGTCCTCGACCCGGAGCAGAACTCGACGTTCCAGGACCACTACCTGGACGTCCCGTTCGACCTCTCCCAGATCACCTTCCTGTGCACGGCGAACAACCCGGACACCATCCCGCCGGCCCTGTGGGACCGGCTGGAGGTCATCGAGTGCCCTGGCTACACGCGCGCCGAGAAGCTGAGCATCTCGACCGAGTTCCTCTGCCCGAAGCAGCTGTCGGCGCACGGGCTGACCGACGAGCGCCTCGAGTTCAGGCGCGACGGGCTCGAGCGCATCCTCGACTCGTACACACGCGAGGCGGGAGTGCGCGGCCTCGAGCGGGAGATCGGCGCCGTCTGCCGGCACGTCGCGATGCGCATCGCGGAGGGCGAGACCGACCTCTCTCTCGTGGCGGACGCGGACGCCGTCGAGAAGATCCTCGGGGCGCCGCGCTACTTGCCGGACCTGGCCGAGCGCACCAGCAGCCCCGGGGTCGCGACGGGCCTGGCGTGGACGCCGTCGGGCGGAGACATCCTGTTCATCGAGGCGACGTCGATGCCCGGGCACGGGCAGGTGATGGTCACGGGCAACCTCAAGAGCGTCATGAGCGAGAGCGCCGCGACTGCCGTGTCCTTCGTGCGCAGCCGCGCCAAGCAGCTCGGGCTGGACCCGGAGTTCCTGAAGACGATCGATCTGCACGTCCACGTCCCGAAGGGAGGGACGCCGAAGGACGGCCCGAGCGCCGGCGTCACGATGTACAGCGCAGTCGCGTCGCTGCTCCTTCACTGCGCCGTGCGCAAGGACGTCGCGATGACCGGAGAGCTGACGCTCCGCGGGAGCGTGCTGCCCGTCGGGGGCATCAAGGAGAAGCTGCTCGCCGCCCACCGCGCGGGGATACGCGAGGTCCTCGTCCCTGCGCGCAACGAGCCCGATCTCGAGGACATCCCCAAGGACGTCCGCGACCAGCTCAAGGTCCACCTCGTCAGGCGGGTCGACGAGGTGCTCCCGCTCGTCCTCGAGGCCCCTCCCGCAGCTCCCCCCGCCCCGCAGGTCCAGGCCGAGGAACTCTAGAACCCTACCGCGCGAACGACGTGCCGCACGTGGGACACGACGTCGCGTCCGGCTCCAGCGGCTGACCGCACGCGGCGCAGCGAGCCGGCTTGGGCTGGCTGAGCTCCGGCGCGCTCGACTGCCGTAGCCGGGCGAAGCGCCCCAGGGCGTCCAGCAGGCTCACGCTCGCGCTATCCGCCGGGACGACGTGGGACTCGACGCCCACGATCACGATCTCCGGCGCGGAGCTCAGCTGCGCGCGCGCGGCTTCGAGGAAGGTGGGCGCGGGCCGCGCCGAGGGGCGCCGCATGGGCGGCGCGTCGACCTCGTGACAGGCCGCCACGACCGCGGCGACGTTGTCCAGCGCCCGGGCCGCGAGGGCGGCGCTCACGAGCGCGCGCACGTGCTCGTCCGGGCTCCGGCGGACCGACAGCAGCTCCTGGATCGCGTCGTCGTCGATCGCGTCGCTCAGGCCGTCGGAGCAGAGCAGATAGATGTCGCCCGGCAGCGCGCGCAGCGTCCGCACAGGCACGCGCACCGTCTCTTCCATCCCGAGCGCGCGGGTTACGACCTGCTGCGGCATCTTCGCCAGGAGCTGATCGTCGATGTCGGGGTGCAGCTCGAGGACGTCGACCAGCATCGAGTGGTCGATGGTGAGCGCCTCGAGGACCCCGCCGCGAAGGCGGTAGCAGCGGCTGTCGCCGACGTGGGCGACGTGAACCATGTTGCCGTCTGCCGAGAACGCAATGCCGACGACCGTGGTCCCCATCCCCTGGTACTTCTCGGCCTTCTTCGCGATGTCGATGACCTCGGCGTTGGCCCGCTGGATGGCGGCCGCGAGCCTCCTCGCCGTCGTGTAGAGCCCGAAGTCGTCGATCTCGGGGCGCTGCGAGAGCGTCGTGGCGCTCGACTCGAACACGTTGGCCACGGTCGTCGTCGCGAGCGCGCTGGCGACGTTCCCGGCGTTGTGCCCGCCCGCTCCGTCGGCCAGAAGGTAGAGGCCCAGCTCGGGGCGGACGAGGAAATGGTCTTCGTTGTGTTCGCGCTGGCCGATGTCCGTGGCTCCAGCGGCGACGACGGCCAGCGCCCGCTCGGCGCGCCCATGATCCGGCATGTCTACAGTATAAGCTTGGGTCTTGGCGCGCTGGCGATCTCTCTCCGGTCCGCGGCGGGTCTCGGCTGCCGTCGTGTTCGCCCTTCTCGCGGGCGTGGGCTTCCTGCCTCTCTTCGGTGGGCCGGGCTACGAGCAGTCCCTGGCGAGCGGCCTCGTCCTGCCCTCGGCAGCCGCCATCGCCGTCGCGCTCGAGCTCTCCGCGGGCCCCGGCCTCGCTCCGCTGGCGTGCGTCGTCCGCGGGATGGGGCACGGTCTCGTCCTGGTCGGGGTGGCGTTCGTGACGGCGCTCCTCCATGCGCTCCGCGTCGGCGCTTGCGATTTCTGGGGCGGGACGACCTTCTTCGTGCTCACGGCGGGGGTCGGCGCACCGCTGGGCGGAGTGTGGGGCGCGCTGGTCGCCGAGGCGGCTCGAGCCCGGCGTCGGCGGCGCCTGTGGTGCGTGCTCCTCGCCCTGGCCGCGCCGCTCGCCGGCGTCGCGGTCAGCGTCGCGAGGTTCTACGCCTCGCCGATGATCTTCGCGTTCGACCCGTTCTTCGGCTACTTCAGCGGGAGCCTCTACGACACGATCGTGGACGTTCGCGCCGAGCTCTGGACCTACCGGGCCGGCACCCTGGCGACGCTCGCGGGGGCAGGGCTCGCGGCGTCGTCGCTCGCGCGCACGGGCGCTGGCGTCCTGACGCTTCGCCCGCTGCGCGGAGACCGCGGGGCCGCGGCGAGGCTCGCTGCGGGTCTGGTCGCCCTCCTCGTCAGCCTGGCCGGCTGCTTCGAGGGGCCCTCGCTGGGGCACTGGCAGTCGGCCGCGTCGATCGGGAGCGCGCTCGGCGGTCATGCGTCCGGGCCTCGCTGCGACGTCCTCCACACCGACTCGCTGCTCGCCGGGCAGGTGGCGTTGCTCGTGCGCGACTGCGAGCAGCAGCTCGCGGCGGTCGAGCGCCGCCTGGGCGCGCGCCTCGACGGGCGGCTCACCGTCTACGCGTTCCGCGACGCGAACCAGAAGCGCGAGCTCATGGGAGCCGCCGAGACTTCGATCGCGAAGCCCTGGCGGCGCGAGGTCTACGTGCAGGTGGCCGGCTTTCCCCATCCCGTGCTCGGCCACGAGATCGCTCACGTCGTCGCCGGGACCTTCGCTCGCGGGCCGCTGCGCGTGGGAGGGGGCTGGTGGCCCAACCCGGGGCTCATCGAAGGGACGGCGGTCGCTGCCTCGCCGGACGACGACGAGCTGACCGATGCCCAGTGGGCGCGGGCCATGCTCGACCTCGGGCTCCTGCCGCCGATGAGAGACCTCTTCTCGCTGCGCTTCCTCGGACAGAGCGCCGAGAAGAGCTACACCGCGGCGGGGGCGTTCGTCACGTGGGTGCTCGACCGCTGGGGCCCCGGGGTCGTTCACGCCTGGTACGGTGGCGACCCGCTGGACGCGCTCGTCGGCCTGCGGTGGGACGCGCTCGACGCCGAGTTCCGTTCCTCCCTCCTGTCGCTGACGATGCCCGCAGAGTCGAGCACGTACGCGAGCGCGAAGTTCCGGCGACCGGGGGTGTGGGCGCGCACGTGCCCGCACGTCGTCGACGCTCTCGACCGCGCCGCCGATCGCTGCCGCGACGAGCACCGCTTCGCGCGCGCAGCGGACCTCTACGAACGAGCCCTCGCCAGCGATCCGCAGGACTGGCACGCCCGGCTCGACCGGGCGAGAGTCGAGCTGCGTTACCGGGACGAGGCTGCGGGACGCGAGCAGCTCGCCGCCGTCGTGGCGGACGAGGGGGCGCCCCGCACCTGGCGCGATCGCGCGCAGGAGGCGCTCGCGGACGACGACCTCCTGCACGGCCGCGACGCGCGCGCCGTCGAGGCCTATCGCGTCGTCGCCGCGAGGACCCTGGACGAAGACGCTGCGCGGACGCTGGAGGTCAAGGCGCTGGGCCCGGGCGACCCGCGCGCCCGCCGCGCGATCGTCGACCTGCTGATCGGCGAGCCGGGGCGTCCGGTCGACTCGTGGATCGGCGCGCTCTCGACGGGCGTCTGGGCCGGCGAGACGCGTGACCCGCTCGCGGCGTACCTCGCCGGGAAGAACCTCGTCTCGCACGAGGACTGGGCGAACGCGGCCTCCTGGCTCGACGCGGCGCTGGCCGCCGGGGTACCCACCGCGCGCATCGGGCGAGAGCTCCTGCGGGAGCGGGCCGTCTGTGCCTGCGCGCTCGCCGACGCCGCTGCTCTGGCGCGCATGCGGGACGAGGTGGAGGCGGCCGGGTCGCCGTTCGCCGCGGGGGCCGGTGGACGCCGCGAGTGGGTCCTGCGGCTCGTGGCCCGATGCAAGTGACTACCGGGGCAGGTCAGGCGAGGCAGGACCACTCTAGCTTGCCTGCGTGCGCGCCGGATCGTGCGGTGGCGCCCGCCCGCGTCGGCTGGGCCTGGCCCTTCTCGCTTGCCCCCAAAGCTCGGATGGGTGAAGCTATGCGGAGAGGGGAAGTGACTGCGTCCGACGCGCCTCCGCAACCGGAACCGGGCCCGCAAGATCGCCGGAGAGACCGGCGAATTCGTGCTCAGGTGTACTGCCGGCCGGCAGGGGTAGGCTTCCTGGCTCGCCAGCGCGAGCCGGTCGATCTGAGTCTCGGAGGCGTGCGGATCTTCAGCGACGAAGAGCTGCGAGTGGGGGAGCTCTTGAAGATGGAGTTCTTCCTTCCCGACGTCCCGCCGGTCACCTACACCGCCGAGGTCGTCTGGATCGAGCGCCTCGTCGCCGGAAGTCCCGCCAAGTTCGACGTCGGGCTCAAGTTCATCCAGCTCGAGCCCGAGGCCGCCCGGTTGCTGGTCCAGGTGCTCGGCCCACCCGAGGAGTAGGAGCCCCGGAAACCTTCTCGCGAAGGCGCGGCGACAGGCTTGAAACTCTACGCCCCGTGGCTCGCACCGATGAGACCGCATGCCTCGGGAATACCTGGTCTTTCCGGCGCATCGAGCGCTCGACCGCGTCGTTCGAAATCGTGGCATGTCACCCGAACTGCGACTGGACACCCGGCCGTCGCGTAGTAAGTGCTTCTCTCCCCCACGTGGCCTGCTTGCCTTACTCTCGCCCGACTCGTTCGATGAGGGAGTGCGTCAACCCGGCTCGAGGGCCCTGAAATGTTCGAGAAGATCTCCGGCCGCATTCGATCCCCCTCGCGAGAGGTGAGCCAGGCCATCAACCTCCTGGGTGACTGCGTGATCCTCGTCGGCTCGTCGGCGCTGGCCACCAGCCTTCCCGGCTCGTCGGGTTGGCACTGGATGGTCTTCCTCGGGATGTCCGCCGGCGCGATGCTGGTCTGGTCGCTGGGCGGCCGCGTCCTGCGCCATTACGACGTCTGGAACGGCCGGGGTATCCAGGGAGACCTGGTGCTCACCGCCCTGCTGCTCGGCGTGATGGTCGCGTTGATGGCGGTCTTGCGCCTGTTCGTGCCCTCGTACGCCGCCGGTAGCTCGATCCAGCGATTCAGCGTGGCGGCCGTGCCCGCCATTCTCTGGCTGCGCTTGACGATGAGCTGGCTGAGCCGGCGCGAGGTCCCCATTCAGCCCGTGCTGGTCATCGGCATCGGGCCGCTCGGTCGGCATACTGGCCTGGAGATTCGCGACCGCGGTGACCACCGCCAGGTCATGGGCTACCTGCAGTTCGTCGACGAGCCGACTCACAACCGCCTCCCCGCGCCGGTGCTCGGCAAGGCCGCCGATCTCGAAAAGATGCTGATGCAGCACGCGGTGAGCGAAGTGTTCATCGCCGGCAACGGCGACTCGCAGCGAGCCGAGATGCAGGCCGCCATCGGCGTGCTGGAGCGGTTCGGGGTGCCGTTCGCCCTTCCGGCTTGCGGATTCCGCTTCGGTCGTGCACGCCCGGAGCACGAGAAGGCCGTGGCTGACGGATACATCCACTACCTGAGCGTGCGCCACAAGCCCGTGCAGCTGGCGTTCAAGAGGCTCTTCGACATCGTCGCCTCGTCGACCGCGCTGCTGCTGCTCTCGCCGCTGATGGTCGTCGTGGCCGTGATCGTGAAATTGACGTCGCGCGGGCCGATCCTCTTCAAGCAGGCTCGCGCGGGGCGCCACGGGCGTCCCTTCAACATGCTCAAGTTCCGCTCGATGCTGGCCAACGCCGAGGAGCTGAAGGCCAAGCTCATGGCCCAGAACGAGCAAGCCGGGCCGGTCTTCAAGATGAAGCGCGATCCGAGGATCACCCCGATCGGTCGGTTCATCCGCAGGTTCAGCATCGACGAGCTTCCCCAGCTCCTCAACGTCCTGCGCGGCGAGATGAGCGTCGTCGGGCCTCGCCCTCCCATTCCTTCCGAGGTCGCCAAGTACGCCGGCTGGCAGCGCCGCCGGTTATCCGTGCGCCCGGGCCTGACGTGCGTCTGGCAGGTCAGCGGGCGCAACGAGATCTCGTTCGAGGAGTGGATGTACCTGGATATGCAGTACATCGATCACTGGACCCTCGCGCACGATTTCGAGCTGATCCTCAAGACGGTTCCGGTGGTCCTCATGGGGCGAGGCGCGAGCTGAGACTGATTCATGGAATCCCTCGAAGTGAGCGCCAAACGGACAATCCTCCTCGTGGAGGATCACCCGCCGGAGCGAGAGGCGATCAAGCGGATTCTGGTCGAAGGGAACTTCCACGTCGAGACGGCGCTCGACTATCTCGGGGCCGTCAGCGTCCTCTCGAAGTCCATACCTCATCTCGTCTGTCTCGATCTCACGCTGCCGCGCGAGTCCGGCTTCGAGCTGTGCGAGTACATCCGGAGCCAGACGCGGCTGTGTTTCGTGCCGGTTCTTGTCATCAGCGATCGCAGCTCGCCGGAGGACATGGCGCACGCGGAGAACGTCGGCGCGAACGCGTTCCTCAAGAAACCGTTCAACCGCGAGAAGCTGCTGAAGTACGTGTTCACGCTGCTCGATGGTCCCTACGCGAGCCGTCCGAGCGTGCGACGGCTCCGTCGCACCGAGCCGCCGTAGACGCCCCCGTTGCGTCGGCCGGGGGCCGGCGCTAGAGAGTCACTGTCGCTCATGCCCTCCGTCGCAACCCGGTTCCTCCTCGCCCTGGCGTGCGCCGGTCTCGTCGCGGGCGAGTCCGCGTGCGCCGGGCCAGGGAGCTACGTCTGGTACAATCAGCAGTCGCCCGAGGCGCTGGCGGCTGCGAACGAGTACGTCATCGACGTGGGGGACGTCCTGAGCGTCCGCGTGCTGGGTCACGAGGACATGACCACCCGCGTTCGCGTCCGGGCCGATGGTCGAATCGCGCTCCCGATCATCGGAGAGGTCGACGCGCGCGGTACGAGCCCGACCGCTCTGCGCTCGGAGATCGAGACGCGCCTGAAGGAGTACCTGGTGAGGCCGAGCGTCACGCTCAACATCGAGGAGACGACGCCGGTCACGATCCCGGTGCTCGGCGAGGTCGCGCATCCGGGGGTGTTTCCGGTCCAGGCGAACGCGCGTCTCGCCGAGGCAATCGCCCTGGGCGGCGGCATCACGGAGTACGCCTCGCGCGATCGCATCTTCGTCGTGCGCAGATCGCCGAAGCCCGCGCGCATTCGCTTCACGTACGAGGCGGTGACTCGTGGCGACCCGTCGGACGCCGCGTTCCGTCTGCGCCCGGGCGACGTCGTGGTGGTCGAGTAGCGCGGCGGAGCGCGGCTTCGCCCCATGCTCGTGTCGGTGCTCATCGCCGCTCAGTACATCGGCACGCTCGAAGTCGGCAACAGGACCGAGGTGCGCGCGCGCGCTACCCAGACCGAGACGCCGGGCGTTCCCCCGCAAGGCGTCGTCTACGGCGTCGACCTCATGGAGCAGCCGGCGGTGCACGCGCGCCTGACGGACCGGCGCTGGGAGTACGACCTCGCCTATACCCCCATGCTCACCCTGCCGGACGTGGAGAACGGGATCCAGCTGACGCTGTCGCCGCCCCTCGACGCGACCAACGCGTCGCAGCTGCTCCAGATCGGAAGGGCAGGGGTCGCCTGGCACGACCGGATCGTCCGCCTCTCGGTGACCGAGGACGTGACGTACGGTTCGTTCAACTCGGCGAACCTCGTGCCGCTCGCACAGGCATCTCAGGCTGCGACGTCGACGGGAGCCGGGGCGCCGCCGGTGCAGCTCTCGCCGGCCCCGCAGACGATCCAGACTCTATCGTCGCGCACCCAGACCACCGTCAACGTGCGGCCCTCCAGGCGGGTGAGCTACTCGCTCGGCGCCACATGGTTGACCTCTGGCGGCCTGGACACCGCTTCGCAGGCCGTCCTTCCCCAGCAAGAGGGCCCGCGCGGCGACGCGTCGCTCTCGTACGCCCTCTCGCGGCGGGACGAGGCTATGACGCTCGCGTACGCTCAGGGCTACTCGTTCACGTCCGCTCCCTGCGCCTTCCCGTCGAGTCCGGGCCAGCTGTGCGAGCTGAGGGACCAGGTCGTCCAGGTCCGTCAGGGGATACGCCACGACGTCGAGCGCTCGACCACGGTCATGGCTGCAGCGGGGGTGGCCGTCGGAAGGAGCCGCCTGCAGAGCGACCAGCCCTACGACGTGGCAGTGTTTCCGACCGCCGACATGACGCTCACGCACCGGTTCGCCGACCGAGGGGCCGCCGCGCTGCAGATCCGCGCGCAGCTCGAGCCCGCCGTCGACTTCAGGACCGGCGCGCTCAGCAACCGCGCGCAGGGTCAGGCCTCTCTCTCGAGTGCGGTCAGCGAGGTCATCACGCTGCACGCGTTCGCAAATTGCCTGCAGACCGTTCCGGCCTCGGATCCGCTCGCGGCGACGATGGTCGGAGGAGGCGCCGGAATCGATCTCCACGCGGCCCGGTCCCTGACCGTGACCCTCAGCCAGTCGGGCATGTGGCAGAAGCAGGACCCGTTCGGCTCTTTTTTCTCGACGTTCAGCTCCTTGGCCGTGACTGTAGCGGCGCCCGCGCTACGATTCTGAGCGCCGGCCAGGCGGGGAAGTCTGGGCGGCCCAAGAGCATGAAAGAGAACAGCAGCGGGGAGTTTGGTCAGTCAGGTGCCGAGGAGGGCGAAGACGAAGGCTTCGACTTCGAACGACTGAAGGAGACGCTCGGGTTTCTCCTCCGGGCGCCGCGGCGGCATCCGGTCCTCGCCGCGACCGCTTTCGCGGTGATCGCGGGCCTCGGCTTGACCGTCGCGGTCGCCGTGCCGCGGGCCTACTCGTCTCAGGTGAAGTTGCTCGTGCAGCGGAACCTCGTGCTGCACTCCCTGAGCAACCCGAATCGCCCGCGCGACTCCGACGAGCCGGACCGTGACGTCAGCAACCTCATCATGAAGCACGAGAACCTGGTCTCGCTGGTCAAGGAGGCGAGCCTGGTCGAGCGGTTCTACGCCAAGCGGTCGCCCCTGCTGAGCGTGAAGGACAAGTTGCAGGAGATCGCGTCCGGCCCGCCCTCGGAGGCCGAGAAGGTGCGCAGGACCGTCGGGCTGCTGGAGAAGAGGCTGCTCGTCAGCTCCGACAACAGCTCGGTGACCATCGACGTCACCTGGAACGACCCGCAGATTGCGTACGAGATCGCGACCCTCGTTCAGAAACACTTCGTCGATGCGCGCTACGACTCCGAAGTGGCCATGATCCAGGACGCGATCGGCGTGCTCGAGGAGCACGAGAAGAAGGAGCTCACGCAGGTGGACAGCGCGCTCGCGGACTACGAGAAGTTGCGGGCGGAGCGCATGGGCCGCGAGCCGAAGGGCGGCGCGACGGAGGGGACCGTCGCGTATCCCTCGGCTCGCGCGCCATGGCGAGGGCTTCCCGCGGGATCTCCGGCGCAGGCGGCGGGCCCGGACCCGGGGCTGACGCTGACCAAGGCGCTCGAGGAGAAGCGGCGTCAGATTCAAGCAGTCGAGGACGAGCGGCAGCGAGAGTTCAACAGCCTGAACCAGCAGCTCACCCAGGCGAAGCTGACCCTGGCGCCGCGTCACCCGACCGTCATCGCGCTCGAAGAGCAGATCGCCGCCATGGGCCAGCCCTCGGCAGACCTCGAGCGTCAGAAGAAGGAAGAGCGCGCGCTGATGGCCGGAATTGCCGCGGGGATGGCTGCCGCCGCCCCGCCTGTCAGCGCGGGCCCGGGGCCCGCGGCTGCGCCGGGCCCGG
>PLYU01000026.1 GCA_003153495.1 Myxococcales bacterium | reverse complement strand
CGGATTTGCACGTCGCTCTACACAATAGTCCCCCAGGAAGAGCCCACTCCGACAGGGTGGCCCTGGGGAATGCTCAGCGAACAGTCACCCTGGGCGAGCTGTCCCGCGTTCCGCTCTTGCTCCCTAGCCTCGTTGAACAGCGGCGGATCACCGAGCGGCTCGCGTTGGTCGACACGCGCCTGGCACGAGAGCGAGAAGCTGGGGCTAAGCTCGGACTCTTGAAGGGGGGCCTGATGGAAGACCTCCTCACCGGCCGCGTGCGCGTCACCAAGCTCCTGGAGAGCGCGGCTTCGTGAGCGGCGGGCCCGAGTTCACCGAGGTCGAGGAGCCGTTCCTTGAGCAGCTCGCGTCAATGGGCTGGAAGGTGATCACCGGCAGCGTGGACCACCCCTCGGTCACCGGGCGAGACAATTTCCGAGAGGTGCTCATCAGGAATGACCTTGCGAAGGCCCTTTGCCACATCAACCTGCGCGAGGGCAAGCCGTGGCTCGACGAGAGCCGCATCGCCCAGGCCATTGGTGCGGTGGAAAGGGTCTCTCACCCACGCCTGATGGAGGCGAACCAGGAGGCGACGAAGCTCCTCCTCGAAGGCGTGACCGTCGAGGGCCTTCCTGACTGGGACCAGGGCCGCGACAAGACCATCCACTTCATCGACTGGGAGCACCCCGAGAAGAACACGTTCACGGCTGTGAGCCAGTTCAAGGTCGACTGCCCCGGCGGGATGTCGAAGGGCTCGGTCCGCCCGGACATCACCCTCTTCATCAACGGCATCCCCGTCGTCGTCGTCGAGTGCAAGAGCCCGACCAGCTCGGAGCCGATCGCCGCTGCGGTCGACCAGCTTCGCCGCTACCACAACGCGCGCAAGGACGCGGGCGAGGTCGACGAGGCAGAAGGGGCCGAGCGGCTTTTCTACACGAACCAGTTCCTCGTCGCGACGAGCTACGACGAGGCGCGCGTCGGGACCATCGGCGCGGAGCTGGTGCACTACCTGGAATGGAAGGACACCGCGCCTGTGCCGCTGGCGACGGTGCAGACCGAACTGGGCAAGACGACGCTCTCCAGCCAGAACAAGATGATCGCGGGCATGCTCCGCAAGGAGCACCTGCTCGACATCCTCCGGCACTTCACGATCTACCAGCAGGTCTCGGGCCGTACGGTCAAGATTGTCAGCCGCTACCAGCAGTTCCGGGCGGTCGAGCGCGCGGTCGAACGACTCCACACCGGCAAGACCCGTAAGCAGGACCACGAGCACGATCGGCGCGGGGGCATCATCTGGCACACGCAGGGCTCCGGGAAGAGCCTCACGATGGTCTTCCTCGTCCGGAAGATGCGCTCGGACGAGAAGCTGCGGCGGTTCAAGATCGTCATCGTCACCGATCGGCGGGACCTGCAGAAGCAGCTCTCGGATACTGCGGCGCTCATCGGTGAGACCGTGAAGGTCGCGAAGAGCATCGGTGACGCGAAGCGGCTGCTCGCGAAGAAGGGACCGGAGATCGTCTTCGTCACCATCCAGAAGTACGTCGACCGCGATCTCGAACGGCTCGGTCCGGACGACGACGTGGGAGACCTCGGCCTGGTCAACGACGACGAGTCGATCCTGGTCCTCGTCGACGAGGCGCACCGCAGTCAAGCGAGCGCCCTACACGCGAACCTCCTTCAGGCGCTGCCGAACTGTGCGCGCATCGGCTTCACCGGCACCCCGATCATCATGGGGGATAGGAAGCGCACCCACGACATCTTCGGCGAGTTCATCGACCGCTACACGATCAAGGAATCGGAGGCGGACGGCGCCACGGTGCCCATCCTCTACGAAGGGCGGTACGCGAAGGGCGCCGTCGCCGACGCGGCCGGTCTCGACGAGGAGCTGGCCGAGATGTTCCCGGAGCTGACCGCGGAAGGGCGAGAGGCGCTGAAGAGGAAGTACGGCACGCTCCACGCCATCCTCGAAGCTGACGAGGTCGTACGCGACAAGGCGGGCGACATACTCCGCCACTACGTCGCGAATATCCTGCCAGACGGTCTCAAGGCGCAGGTCGTCGCCATCACGCGGCGCGCTGCCGTCCGCTACCAGGCGGCGCTGACGGCTGCGCGCGACGCGCTGGTGGCGGAGGCCGAGAAGCTGGACGCGATCACGCGGTTGCTCGACGACCTGGAGCTGGAGGGCAGGTCGAAGAAGCTCTGCGCGGCGGTGCGCGCTGCGCGCCAGCTCGAACGGCTTCGTTCCCTCGAATTCGCGGCGATCATCTCGCCCGACAACAACGACCCCCCGGAGTGGAAGGAGTGGACCGACGCGACGAAGGCCGAGGCCCGCATCGAGCGGTTCAAGAGACCGTTCGAGCACGAGGACCCCGGGAAGCGAGATCCGCTCGCGTTCCTCATCGTGAAGTCGATGCTCCTGACGGGGTTCGACGCTCCCATCGAGGGCGTGATGTACCTCGACCGGCCCATCCGAGAGGCGGAGCTACTGCAAGCCATCGCGCGCGTGAACCGGACCGGGCACGGCAAGACCGCCGGGATCGTCGTGGACTACTACGGCATCGCGCAGCACCTGAAGGAAGCGCTCACGGCGTACAGCGCCGAGGACATCGAGGGGGCGCTTCAGAGCTTCGCCGACGAGATTCCCAAGCTCCGCGACCGCCACGCGCGCGTCGTGGCGCTCTTCCAGGCGCGCCAGATCGACGTCATCCGGGACACCGAAGCGGCCGTGGAAGCGCTGGTGGACGAGCGCCTGCGTGCCGAGTTCACCGTGAAGCTGAAGCAGTTTCTCGCCACGCTCGACCTCGTGCTCCCCCGACCCGAGGCGCTCCCCTTCGTGCGCGACGCGGAGCAGCTAGGCGAGGTCTACGCGCGCGCGCGCAACCGCTACCGCGAGGGCCTGCCGCAGCTCGACAAGGGCATCGGCCGCAAGGTGCAGCTGCTCATCGACGAGCACATCGTCTCGCTCGGTATCGACCCGCGGATCCCGCCGATCGCCATCACGGACGCCAAGTTCGCTGACCAGGTCGGCCGACAGGTGTCCGACCGCGCGAAGGCGTCGGAGATGGAGCACGCGATCCGGCACCACATCCGGAAGAAGATCGACGAGGACCCAGTCCACTACCAGAAGCTCAGCGAGCGCCTGGAGGAGATCCTCCACAAGTTCGGCGAGAACTGGGAGCAGCTGGCCATCGCGCTCAAGGATTTCGTCGAGGACGTGAAGAAGGGGCGAAAGAAGGAGGAGACGCTGGCGGGGCTCGACCCGCAGGTCCACGCTCCGTTCTTCGACGTGCTCAAGGAGGAGCGCGCGAAGCAGGCGCCGGTGACGGCCGCGGACGCGAAGTGGCTGGCCGACCTGACGGTCGACATGGTCGATCGGCTCATTCGAGACACGGTGAGCAACGTCGGCTTCTGGAAGAGCACCCAGCGCCAGGTCGAGCTGCACGGCCAGCTCGTCGTGTTCCTCGATGATGCCGGCGTCGTCGACCTCGAACGGGCCGACGCGCTGGCCGATCGCCTGATGGACTTGGCGAAGGCGAACCACGACAAGCTCGCGAGGAGCGCGTGAACTCCCTGGCGGTCGGCGACCTCTGCTTCGACCTGCAGCGAAGCGCGCGGCGCCGGTCGGTGCAGATCACCGTGGACCGGGGAGGGGAGCTGCGGATCTCGGCACCGGAGTCCTGCCCGACGACGGAGATCGAGCGGTTCGTTCGGGAGAAGCGGTTCTGGATCTACATGAAGCTCGCCGAAAAGGAGGCGCTGGAGCCCGCGCAGCCCGAGCGACGGTACGTGAGCGGGGAGGGCTTCCCGTATCTCGGCCGAAGCTATCGGCTCCTGCTCGTCGACCACCAGGACGTCCCCGTGAAGCTCGAAGCGGGCCGCTTCCGGATGGATCGTCGCGCCGCGGTCGATGGTCGGGCGCACGTGGTCCGCTGGTACACCGAGCACGCGGAGCCCTGGCTCGCGGCTCGCGTGGAACGTTTCCGTCGCCGTGTCGGGGTTCGCCCCGCCGCGGTCAACGTGAGGGATCTCGGGTACCGGTGGGGGTCGTGCGGGAAGGGTGACCGGCTCTACTTCCACTGGCGCGCCATTCTGCTGCCGCCGTCCGTAGTCGACTACGTCGTCGTCCACGAGCTCGTGCACCTAATCGAGCCTCACCACCGGGCTGCCTTCTGGACGCGCCTGGAGCGAGTCATGCCGGACTTCGCGACGCGGAGAGAGTGGCTGGCGGGTCGGGGCCGACAGATCATCGGTACCTGACGCGTCTGACGTGCGAATCCCGCCCACGGGAAATCCGCGCGCCCAAAGTCCGCCCAAGGGAAAGCCGAGCGCGACGAGGGACGCCGAGCAGCCAAAGTTGCGCCTGGACGGTCTCGGGCACGCTACGTGGTGGCCCGTGGCGGGCGCCCGGGCTTGCGCGGTACCCGGCTGGCAGGCGGATCGAAGAGGTCCCGGACGGACGTTCCCAGGGCGCGCGCCAGCCGCAAGAGGCTGTGGAGCGTCAAGTTCACGCGGCCAGCCTCGATCCGCTGAAGCTCTCGCACGTCGATGCCAAGGCGCTCGGCCGCGACCTCCTGGGTCCACCCGCGGGCCACCCGGACCTCCCGCACACGTCGGCCGAGATCCTGGCAAGCGCGTCGATCCTTCGGGTCCACGCCTGCATGCTTCCGGCTCGCGCGCACCGATAAACACGGGTTCGAGCTACCGGGTTATGATGCGCCCGTCATGGCCCTGCTCCGATGCCCCGATTCGGTGATCATCGTGGCGCGATCCAGTCGATGGCTGCTCCCGGTGGTACTGCTTGTCGCCGGCGTTTGCGGGACCACGGTCACGGCTTGCGGTGCCGAGCAGTACTCAACCTCGTCGCTTGACGCCTCCGCGGGCGACGTCGGTGCGCCAGGCGAGGGCGGGGGGTTGGACGCTGGCGCCATCGACTCGGGGCAGCGGCCATGGGATGCGGCGGACGGCACCACGGCTGCGGACGCGGATGCCGACGTAGATGACGGGGCCAGTACGGCGCCTGACGCGGGCGACGTCGTGTCTGAGGACGCTGCGTCCGAGGCGTCGCCAGATTCCGCCACGCTTGACGGATCGGACGACGTCGCCGACGCCGTGGTGGACTCCGCCAGCACCGCATGTACGCCCGGGCCGGCGACCCGTTGCGACGACTACAGGTACGAGACGTGCCCGGCCGGTCAGTGGACGTGGTCAATGGGCAATCAGTCGTGCTGCTACGGCGCGCCCGGCAGGTTCACGCTCGCGGCAACGACGGCGCTAGACACGACGACCAGCCTGACTTGGCGGCGAGACCCGACGTTCGGCGCCGTGTCCTGCGACGCGTGCCCTGGTGGCTTCCGTTGTCCAACGAGAGTGGAGCTACTCTCGATTGTCATCGGCACGCCGGACCCGGATAGCGGCGTAGCGGTCTGCGAGCCCACGCTCGACCAGCACACGTTTGTAGGCCCCTGGCAGGGTACGCTGGTGGCCCTCGGATCTGACGGCTGCTTGAGCTTCGCCTACGGCGCGCCCATCAGCTGCGCCACTGCCGATCTGCTGATCTGCGTGCAGTGACCGACCCGCCACGTCGTCGCCAAGCGAGACCGGATCGCCCGTGACGTCGTGCTGACAGCAGGGGCTGAGCGTGCCGCGGCGTAGAGCGGGGCGGCCGTTGTGAGCGCAGTGGGCGAGGGCAAGGGGGGGGCCTAAGCCCGCGATCCCGCGTCGCTCGCTCTCCGGGACAGAGTGCGCAACTGTCCGAAAACCCACGCCGAGCGCGAATCGAGCCTCTTCCCCGCGCCAATCGCGCGAAAGAGAACGGGCAAGCTCCCCGCTGCTGCCGGAGCGGGACCCGGGTCCCGGTCCCCTCAGACTCGTGCAGTCGACCCCTGGTTGTAGGGGGTCACTGTTTCGACCGCGCAGTGCGGGGGCACCCGCGGTCGATCGCTGTTCCGGTGCGAGACGGTGCCGCCCCCCCGGACGCGCGCGCCGTCCGGGTGCCCTGCCCGCGGGCAGGTTCACCACGCCGCGGGGTTCCTCATTCCCCAGCGCAGCGGTGTGGGAGCGCGCGCTCTCTCCGGTGCTGCGAGCGCCAGCTCGCGGCGGCGCTCGACGTCGAACCGTGCGATCTTCTGTGATCGGTTCGGGCGGGCTCAGACCGGCGCGGTCGTGGCGCGGCTCGGCGACCTCGCACGTCGAGCACTGGCAGGATCGCGCGCTCAGAGCGGAGGCCCTCGTCGAGCGGCTCCGCCTGGCGCTCTGCCGGTCGTGAGCACGGCAGGACGTCGCGCCGCAAGGTCCGCGCGCTCAGTTCCCCCGGGCGAGCACCCCCGCAAGGCCCAACTTGGGCTCCGCCGATTCAGAGCCAGCCGCCGCTGTCTCTGGCCGAGGTGTCCACTTCTCAATCGTCGTGCTTGGTTGATCGTTGTCCTCGTTGATCAACGTGACAGTCATCGTTGCATCCGCGCCCGACATGAGGCCACCATCCTGGCCGCCGTCGAGAGTCGATATGCCGGGCACGGGGCAATCTCGGGTGCCCATGAAGCCCTTCTTCTTCTCCTTCTCGCTCACCTCTGTAACAACGAACGACGGGGTGGAGGCCAGCGCAAAGACCTTGTAAGCCCGGCCGTCGTCTGACTCGTACCCCGACGACAGCGTCACACTCGACGCGCCTGGGGTGGACGTTACCTTGAGGGTCTGGTCCAAGGCCGCCACAAGGACAGCGAAGTGCGCCTCCCCGCGCGCGATCAGCCCACTCGCCCGCGTCTCGTCCGCCTGGGCTGCCTCCTCCAATTCAGCGCGCGTCTCGTGCGGATACTTGTTCGAGGCAGCATGGTATGGGCCCTGATTCGCTGCGAGTAGTTCGACCCCGGCCCCAGCAACAGGACCCGACGCAAAAAGCCCAGCCATGTTCACGTAGGCCAGCTGAACTCCCCCGTCTGCAGCGCGCTTAAGCGCCCTGTATGCGGCCGACGCGGTCCCTGGCTGAAGAAACGCAAGCCCGAGCCAATGTGCAGACTCCGCTGATTTGCAGGCAGAGTCAGCGAGGTGCGCGATATACGCAGAGAGAGCCGGACAGCCACTGCCCTGCACCAACCGCGCGGCGGCGAGGAACGTGTCCTTGTCGGGGTTGGACGCGATCGCAAATGCGGCGAGCGTCGCGCGCCCAAGCCTCTTCTGTTCCGGAAGCTCCTCGGCCAGAAGCAAAGCCCCGCGAGCCCGCACCACACGCCGGGGATCTCGAAGTGTCTTATGCAGAAGAGCGTGCGCCTCGCCGCTGCGTCCGAGCAGCTTCAGTCGGTGGGTCGCAATCTCAATCGCTCTCGTATAGATGTAAGGACCGTCAGGCACGCCAGTGAGAACCTCTTGCGCGTAGAGCAAAGCCAAGTGCGGCGCGGGCTCCCATTGAGCGCGACACAGTTTGGCCGGCAGCATCGAGAGAACGCCTGGCATCTCCTCCAATCGTTTCAAACGCTGCTCGATGCTCAGCCCCGGGGCGAACTGGATGCGTGATAGATCGACGGTCTTCTGCAAATCGGGATCGTGAGGAGCAAAGTTATCAAGAATCGCTCTTGCCGCGTCGGTGTCCTCGAAGATCAGCTGAACTGCGTAGGCCAAGTCGCGCTCGCGCCCGACATCTTCGGATGGGCGCTTCAACCCAAGATGCTCTGCGACTGACGCCACGAAAGTCTTGTACTTGTTTGTGAATGTCCTTTTCACGCTGGCGCCATGCCGTATGGCTACCGCCCGAACAAGTTCCAGGACCTTCGCTTCGTCGTTGTACGGTGTCCCTTGGTACGCCCCGATGGTCTGAGGGAGTCGCTGCGGTTCCACATTGAAAAATAGCGGTGCATAGAGGGCTCGCCTGCCGCACGCAATTCCCGCCTCAAAGAACATCCACTCCCTATCGAGAGAGTTCTTCGTCATCACGGCAATGAACGAACGGGCGGCCTGCGTGGCGTGCTCTAGTTGCGCCCTGTAGGTATCCTCCGATGGGGTGATGCCCCCGACACCGGCCACGAAAACCTCAGGCTTGGGATCGATGGCGCTTTCAAGCAAGCCCCTGAGCGCCTTGGCGATCGGCTCATCGGGCTCTACGCGGTACGATACGAAAATCTTGCCGTCCGTTGCACGAGGAGATGCTCCACCTGTCCCCTCCGAAACCGCGCTCAGGTCCGAAGCAACCTCGGCCTGATCGCTAACCGCCGCACCGGCCTGCAGGATGCTCGATTGTGCCTCTTCCGGACCCATACGCCCACAAGCGTACGCCCGACGTGCCCATTCGTCGATAGCTCCGGACGAGAGTCGCGTCCGGTATCCCGCTCGGAGGACGGACGCGCGGCTGGACGCACATTGCGCCTCGACGCCCGCCCTGCCACGACGGCAACGGTCTCACCTCCGCTTCCTCGCCCTCTTCGCCTCCGCCGCATCCTTATCGACGTCCGGCGGGTCCTTCGCGCAAGTGGGGCAGAGGGCGTACATCTTGTACGGCGTCCAGCCTAGCCGCTGAAGGCCCTCCCACGCGCTCTCGGGCGTCGCGGCCTCCACTGGCACAGAGTGACGCAGGCACTTGCCCCAGGTCAGCTCGAACCGAGCGCCAGTGATGGCGTAGAGGCCGGGAGGGACTGGCGGCACGGCGGGCACGCGCCAGAGGGTAGCAGTGGCTCGCTCGGCCTGGTGGCGCTCTACCTGCTCACTTCAGGCCGTGACCGGACTGGGTCCCGGTCCCTCTACGAACCACGCACGGCCTACGGTGCGAGCGACCGGCGCCTCTCTCGGTCGGTGCGGACTCGGCCCCTGGTGTTGCCGCAGGTTCTCGGGTACGCCCAGCCAGATGCACCACCCCATGTTCGACTACGGAAACGCCGGCATCGCCTCAATCACGGATGTCCGCCTTTCGGGTGCACCAGGCCTCGGCGTGTCGCTACTGCGTGTTGAGGTCGACGTCATGATGCAGCCCGAGACCCCTCCGGAGCCGCCGGCGCGAATCATCCAGATCGGAGGGCGCCTGCAAAAGATCGCCGCGCTCGCTTCCCAATACGTCGACTGGCGGTGCGTGAAGCATGCACAAGCGCAACAGGTGTTGCTGTTGGCGTACCTCCTTCCATCGCAGGTGCGCGCGATCGACGAGGGCCGCGATGCGAAGGGGAACTTCGACGTCGCCGTCATGTTCGAGGCACTGGTCGAGAGAACGGGTCTGCTGGTGCGCCCGAGCACGGCCCCTTACTCGGTGAGAGTCACCAACTCGGACTGGTTACGAGTCCTCACCGAAATGCAGTTCGAAGACCGCGTAACCTTCGAGGTCCCCGTAGGCCGCGGTCGTGTGGGGCCTCCTCTCGACAAGGCCGCTGAGCACATGCGAGCGGCGCTGGACCAGGTCCAGCACCGGCACTGGGACGACGCGTTCACGAAGTGCCGGGAGACGCTCGACGAGCTTCAGAACTTCCAGCCGGTCCCGACGCCGCCCTGGGCGGAGTGGTCGGAGGACTCGAAGCGAAGGGCATGGGACATCTCGCAGCGCGTCGTCGCTGCTCAGGCTGCGATTCGCCACCTCATGCACGCGGGCCCTCACTCGAAGATAGGAAACGCCGACGCGCACGCTGTGCGGCTCGCGGTTGCCATGACGGGCGCGCTCCTCCGCTACTACGCGTCGCTCTGAGGCCGTGGCCCCTTTGCTCTCGTCATCGCGGGGGAGCTTGTCTCGCGCGCGTGCGCGATGCCCTCACGACACGTAGATCGGCTCCAGTTCGACGGGCCTCAGCCCTAGCCGGCTGTCCCACATTGCGTGCGCCAGCCCATCGTGAACA
>PLYU01000270.1:1790-3296 GCA_003153495.1 Myxococcales bacterium | reverse complement strand
CCTCCACGTGCGGGTGCCCTGGGTCTGGGGATGCCCCCAACCGCGCGCGCTGCGCGCGCGCTTGCTTCCCCCAAATCCGTGCTCGCACACGCCCGCCTTCCGGGAGGCTGCACTTCGCACACGTTGGCGGGCGTGTACTGCGCGCGGATGGGGGAAGCGCCGGGGTGCGTCGCGGCGCCGCACTTGTGCGGCGTTCTTACCACGCGGGGATTGCACGGCGCAAGGAGCGTCCGGCGTTCAGGTTCGCGTCACTCGCAGGCTCGCTCTTGCTGGGCCCGGGGCGAGTGGCCGGGCCTGCGCCCAGCGGCGCACGATGCGTGCCGTGCGCTGCGCGGCCGAGCGCGGCCCGCACGCGCGCACGTCACGCATCCTGCGCCAGGGGGCTTTGGGCCCGGCCACTCACCCCGGGCCCAGCAAGGGGTCGCATGCGTGCTCGTTCGTTCTCCTCGTCTCACGGCACCAAGCCGTCGCGCGTGCTGGTCGAGCGTGCGGCGCAGATGCGGCATGCGCCTACGGCGTCCGAGGAGCGGCTCTTCGAGGCGCTGCGCGGGGGGCGGCTCGGCGTGGCGCTTCGACGCCAGGTGCCCGTGCTCGGGCGGTTCATCGTCGACTTGATGGCGGCCGAGGTGCGGCTCGTCGTCGAGGTCGATGGCGGGTATCACGCGCAGCGAGCGCGCGCCGATGCGCGGCGTGATCGGGCGCTGGGGCGCGCCGGGTACCGGGTGCTGCGCGTCGAGGCCGAGCTGGTCATGGGCGACCTCGAGGCGGCGGTGGCGCAAGTGGCTGCCGAGATCGAGCGGATCCGCTCGCAGCGCTGACCGCAGGCCGGCTCTGGTATGCCCCGCATCCCTTCGATGCTCTCGCTGATCGCCCTGCTTGCCTACGCCCTGGTCGACCTGGGTCGCCCTCGGGCCGCGCTCGTCGCCGAGAATGTCCTGCTGCGACATCAGCTCCTGGTGTTGCACCGCGCCGTGCCACGGCCGCGCTGGCGACCCGTCGATCGGCTCCTCGCCGTCGCCCTGGCCGCCGTGACGCCCGGCTGGCGAGACGTGCTGCGCATCGTGCAGCCCGCCACGCTGCTTCGATGGCACCGCGCCGGATTTCGGGCCCTCTGGCGATGGCGCTCGCGCGCTCGGCTGCCTCGCATCGCACCCGACACCGTCGCGCTCATCCGAGCGACGGCCCGGGATAACGCCCTCTGGGGTGCCGAGAGGATCCGCGGCGAGCTGCTCAAACTCGGCATCCACGTCAGCAAGCGTACCGTGCAGAAGTACATGGCCAGGTCCTCGCGCCGCGGTTCCGGGGGGCCGCGATGGGCGACGTTCCTGAAGACTCACGCGAGCGAGATCTGGGCGTGCGACTTTCTGCAGACCTACGATGTGCTGTTCCGGCCGATCTTTGCCTTCGTGTTCATCGAGCTGGGGTCGCGGCGGATTGTTCGCGCGGCGGTGACTCGGCAGCCCACGGGCGCCTGGGTGACGCAGCAGCTGCGCAATGCGACCGCCT
>PLYU01000270.1:0-1705 GCA_003153495.1 Myxococcales bacterium | reverse complement strand
ATCGGCCAGCGGACTCCTGTCGACCAGGCCCGGCCTCGTGAGGGGCCGATCATCGCGCAGGCCGTGCTCGGAGGGCTCCATCATGACTACCGGCGGGCCGCGTGAAACCGCGTGGATTCACTCGCGATCCTCCAAGTAGCCAGCACGGTCGTTACCGAGTACGTCCACTACTACAACGACGCGAGGCCGCACCAGGGGATCGGCCAGCGGACTCCTGTCGACCGGGCCCGGCCTCGTGAGGGGCCGATCATCGCACAGCCCGTGCTCAACGGGCTGCATCACGACTACCGGCGGGCCGCGTGAAAACGCGTGGATTCACTCGCGATCCTCGAAGTAGCCAGCACGGGACGCCGCAGCTGGGTTTCGCCGCACCTTCAGTGGGTTCGCACGTAATGCGTCATCGAGTAGTACGCAGCCGCCAGTTCGCCGACCAGCAGGAAAAGGTTCACGCCAAAGAGGCCTGGCCCTGCGACAAGGCGAACCGCTCTCGGCTTCGAACGTGACATCAAGACTATCACGCCGTAACCAGCACCGACGATTGCGAACGTTATTGCGCCAACAATCGTCGTTCCAGCGACACAAGGCGCTCTTGAAAAGCGAAACACCAGGAGCACGCAGGAGAGCGCCGTGTAGGCCATTCCGCGTAAGACAGGACTGCCCCTGCCCGCTGTTGCGACGGGCTCCGTCGTCGGCGCCGTGTAGGGATTAGGATCCGGCATCTCGTTCACGGCGGTAACTGCCTGTTCACAGGTCGTACGACGTGTTCTGGATACATCGACACTTCAGCGTCACAAGTCGACGACAACTCAATTACGGAGGCGGAGCGCGTCCAATTCGGCCACCGTCCAACATCATTCCGATCACGACGACAAGTACTCCCCAGAGTGCCACGGTCGAGCGCTTGTACCGGCTCCATATCGGAAACGGCAGCACTCCATCCGGGAATAACGCCGCAAATATTATCAAGAATCCGATGAGTCGAATCAACTTTACCATTGGCATTCATACTCGACTCAGTGGCAAACGGGGCTCGGGAATGGACCGTATACAGGGCCGGGACCGGGACCAGAGCATGGATCGTCTGGCGAGTCCGAAGAGGAGGGATCCGGCCCGGGCGGCACGTATCCTGGATCGTATGCCAGGTTTGGACAGGACTGGTGCAAGGGGTCGCAATAGGGCCCATACCCCGGCCAGAATTCGTTTCTTGGACAAGAACCGGGGGTTTCCGGAGGATCCGGGTACGTCGTGTACAGCTCGCAGTCGCATCTTTCATCGGGCGTTTGAATAGCTTCTTTACAGACATCGGGGTGGAGCGGAAAAGGAATGTGGTGCTGTTCTGCCCACTCTGGTGCCGTTTCGCAGGCGACGTGGGCCGCCGTGACGGTAGCCAGGCACGCCGCACACGGGAGATTCAGCTCTCGACCCTTTCCCGTCCGATCACGGCTGTTAATCGGATCATTACCAACATAGACGTAGAGGTTGAAGCTTCCTCCTGCGAAGCGGACCGGGTCCTTCATGGTCCACCGCCCAACACCCGCATCGTAGTCTCGCTTGGGTGCGGCTCCTCTCCGGCAGGGTCGAATCTCAAGGAGATCGATCACTTGATCCTCTTGAGCCGCGGCTTCGGCGCCGGGAGCGGGTCAGGGATCTTCCCGTCCTCATAGCGTGAGGCATGGTTGCGCTGCTTGTCTTGTTCGAGGTGGAA
>PLYU01000055.1:2436-5542 GCA_003153495.1 Myxococcales bacterium | reverse complement strand
CCATTATTTGTGCGCGGGCCCTAAGTCTAGTCGCCGGGACTGCTCTTCGATAGCGCGTGCGGTTGCCTTTACAGGATCCTCCATGGCGTTGCGTGCGATCCTGGCGTAGTTCAATAGAGTCTGCTCCGCGAGATTCGGGTTATCCTGGCCGGTCCTGAACACGTCGTTTATCAGATCTCGCTGCTCGCCCATAGGTCTCAGCCCGGCGATCCCTTCGCTTGAGAGAAGGTTCAGGTCACCGTCACCCTGTCCCGCTCAAATGGACCACCCTTCCAGTCCGAGCGGAAGCCGCTACCCTCTCCTAACCGACTTTACGTGAACTCCCGGGCGCTTGCTCGACCCCGGTGCCAAGCGATACCTACTCGCCGACGCGGACGCCGGTGGCGACATGCCGCAGGCGAGCCGCGCTCTGCTGCGTGAACCCGTGAGATGCGATGGTCGGGGCCAGGCGCCCGACGGCACCGCCCTCGACGAGCACGTCGACGTCCTCGGTCGTGCGCGCGTACCCGTGGTGAACGACGGCGACGCCGCCGACGAGCTTGAAGCGTACTCCGGCATCCTCCAGCAGCCGGCGCACCTCTCCGAGCGCGACGTCGACGGCGGGCAGCTCGGGGCTCATGGGCCGGGCGAAGCGGCGCAGGCGCGCGAGCACGTCCGCTGTGGGATCCACCCGGAAAGGATAGCACCGCCCGCCGCGTAGGCGGTCGAGGCTGCGCCGGTGGGGGTCGGGGTCGGGGTCGGGGTCGCGTTCACGTGATCGTGGCGCGCGTGCGGGCGACAGGCCTCGAGCAGCGAGCGGGCGACGTCCGGGCTCGCAACGCACGCGGGGTAGATGTCGGGGAAGGCAGGGTCGAACGCGCCGAAGGCGACCGGCGCGCTCCCGTCGAGCAAGGCGACGAGCGCGACGCCCGGGCGCCGGCGCAGGACGGCGATCCGCTCGATGTCGATCCCGAGCCGCGCAGCGAGCTCCACGTCGTCCGCCGGCGACGGGGTCACCGGCAACAGAGGTCCTGCACTCAGACATCCGGTCCGGTCGTAGACGAAGATCGCCTGCTCGCCGTGCTCGTTCTCGAAGTAGCCGAGGTAGCGGTTCGGCTCGGAGTCGTCGGTCAGAGCGAGTCGACGGCGTCGCATCCGGCGCGGGGACGTGCTGAAGACGTTGACACTGTGGGCTTCGAGCCTCTGCCGTCGGGCGGTGCTATCGTGTCGTCATGGCAGCGACGTCGCTTCGCGCCCTCGTGAGAGGCGGCCGGCTCGTCCTCGACGAGCCGACGGATCTTCCTGAAGGAACGGTCGTCGAGCTGGTGCCCGGCATCGAGGTCGACGACCTCGACGACGGGGAGCGCGAGCGCCTCCACGCCGCCATCCAGCGGGGCCTCGAGCAGGGGCGCCGCGGAGAGTCGCGGCCGATCGACGAGGTCCTCGCGGAACTACGGGCCGGGCGGTGACTCGCCGGCAGGTACGGGTCTCGGCCGACGCCGAGGCGCAGCTTCGTGCGATTCGCGCCTGGTGGATCGCGAACAGGCCGGCGACGCCCGACCTCTTCGATCGTGAGGTCGATGCCGCCGTCGCGGCGATCGGGAACTCGGCTACGGCCTTCCCGGTCTACCGTCGCGAGGAGGGCGCCGATATTCGACGCATCATCCTTCCGAAGACGCGCTACGCGATCTACTACGCGGATGAGGCTGAAGCGGTCCTCGTCGTCGCCGTCTGGCACGGGGCGCGAGGCAGCGGACCGCCGCTGCCGTAGCAGCGACGACTCGGGCGGACGGTCAGCTCAGGTAGACTGCACCGACATCGAGCCCCTCCTCGGGCGTGCCGACCATCTCCCCGGACAGCACGCGACCGAGCTATTCCAGTCGCGGCGGGGCTGCATCCGCTACCGGAACACGTATCGCGGCGGAGAGGTGACCAACCACGCTTACGGCATCGCGATCGACATCGACCCCGGGCAGAACAGCTGCTGCGGCTGCGTCAAGCCGTGGAACGAGGCGCCATCGGTGCCAAGCGGAAAGCTCGCCGTGCCAAGCGGAAGGCTTGCAGAGCCATGCGGATCACTGGCGGAGTCAAGCGGATCGCTCGCGAAGCCAAGCGGATCGCTCGCGACCCCAAGCGGATCACGCGCCTCGCCACGAGGAAGGCGCTTCGGGCGAAGCGGAAGGTGCTCGCGGCCAGGCGGATCACAGCCGTGGCCGGCGGCACGGCCGGCCGTGCCATGAGGATCACCCTGTATGCCAGGGGGGTCGCGTCGCGAGCCAGGGCCGTACCACGACGCGCCAGCCCGTGAGCCGCGCTCGTCGAGGCGATGGCGCCCCGTGTCGTGCCGCCTTCCGCGGTCGTGATCCTCGTGGGGGCGCGTGCGATCCTCCTGGCGAGCGCTCCTCGGGCCTCGGGTGCGCGCGCCCTCCTCGTCGGCGCGCGTGGGATCCCCTTCGCGCCGCGAGCGATCCTCCTCGCAAGCGCTGCTCGGGCCGCGGCTCCGTTTGCCGTCCGCCTGGGAGCGCGTGCGGTCCCCTTCCCATCGCGAGCGATCCTCGTGGCAGCGGCTGCCGACGCGTCGGCACGAAGAGCAAGGTCTCCGGCCGGCGTCGCCGTCTTCTCGGGAGCGCGAGCCGAGGAGGTGGCCGGGCCAGCCCTCTAGCCGGCTCCTTTGCTCTGAATCGCGGCGAGAGCCTCCAGATCCAGGTCGAGCCGGGCGGCAGCCTCGGAGGGTTGTTCGCCGACACGGCCGTCGCCAACGGCGTCGTCTACGCGAACGGCATCAACTGGCCCAACCCGAGCAGCGGCAGCTACCCGGTCGCGGGCGATCTCGTCGCGATTGCCGGGGACGGAAGCAAGGAGCTGTGGCGCTTCACCACGCCGCAGTCTCCGGACATGGGTGGCGTCGCGGTTGCGAACGGCGTCGTCTATTTCACGTCGACGTATTCCGAGCAGTTGTTCGCGCTCGACGCGACCAGCGGTGCTGTGCTCAACGCGCTCGCGGTGGGCCGTTCCGAGAGCGGTCCTGTGCGAGCGACTGGCACTTGGGACAGTGCCGGTTGCGGCACGAGTTATAGGAGATGGCCTGATGGCCGCAGCGGACGCACTGATCGAGATGACCGCCCAG
>PLYU01000055.1:0-2425 GCA_003153495.1 Myxococcales bacterium | reverse complement strand
GCGCCCCGCACGCCCTCGTGAAGAAAGATCGCCCGTCCCCTGCGCAAAACCCCTCGCTCAGGATCTCACCCAAATGGACCACCCTTCCAGTCCGAGCGGAAGCCGCTACCCTCTCCTTGGGCGTGACGGCCCCCACCACCACGTTTGCAGAAATGGAGAAGCCCCCAATGACCGACATCCCTTCGCGGGTCATCGCACTGGCGATCGCCGTGAGCGCCGCGGTCGCGTGCTCAGGTAGCGGCGACAGCTCGGCCGGTAGAGTCGCCACGGATTCCGGAGCTGCCGACGCCACGGCCGATTCCGGCGCTGCCGACGCCGCACCGCTGTCGCCAGACTGCCAGCGTCTTTACACCTGCTGCGTCGGACCGGCAGCTCAGACGGCGCAGTTCTGCACGGGCCTCGTCGGACAGGGCATGTGTAGCACCTGGTTGCAGTCCTATGCCCAGGCCGGGATCCAGTGCAATTGAGCATGCGCTCGCGTGTGCGCACTTCAGTCCTTCAAGCGCGAGCGGGGCGGGGGCGGGTCAGCCGAACATCTCGTCCAGCGAGAGCGCGACATCGGCGAACGCCGCGAGGCGGAGCGTCGCTCCGGAAGCGGCGAGGCGCGTGACGTCCCCGCAACCGGCGGAGCCCGGAGCGCGGTGCACCTCCACGGCGTGACCGTTCAGGTCGACCAGCCAGTACTCGGGGATGCCGGCGGCTGCGTAGAGGGCGGCCTTGACGTTCCGGTCCTTCGAGAGCGACGAGTCGGCGACCTCGACGACGAGGAAGGCCGTCCCTGGCACCTCGAGGCGAGAGCCACCCAGCGGGACGACGGCCACGTCCGGCTCGGGCTCGGAGTCGTCGGCGACGGCGATCGGGCTGTGCTGCCGCACCCGCGCCCGGCCCGCGAGCGCGAGCGTGAGCGCCTCTCCGATGCGGGCGACGGTATCGGCGTGGAGGCCGCCTTGCGGGCTCATGGTGACGAGCGCACCGCGCAGGAGCTCGAGCCGCTCGTCCTCGAACACGCCGAGCTCGACGAGCCGTTCGTACTCCGCGCGCCGCAGGGGGCGGACCCGCTCGGGGTGCAGCGGGGAGAGGTCGGCCATGGGATGCATCGTAGCGAGCGCGCCGCCCGGGCGCACGGCGAGGAATGCGCGCGACGGGGCATGGTCTCTTTGACCCGTCGGCCGAGGCCGGGGGGAAGTTGCGCGGTGACGCCTCCGTGACTGAAAGGAGGCCAGCGGTCGGGGGTCGAGGGCAACCGCGCGCCCACGCAGCTGGCCGGTCGAGTGCACGGGGCCTCAGGCGACTGGGTATGCCAGTCTGCTCCCTCGGGGCGCCGTCACGGCCACGCCCCACCGGGCTGACCGGGACTCTGGCCACTCCACCCCACCGAGTCGATCAAGCCCGACCGACGTGGTGGGTGTCTTCGCCGCGCGCGAGGTCAAACCTGACCAGGAGGCTGGTCAAGGCACCCGAGCATGGAGGTCAGGCCTGACCACGCGCCTGGTCAAGGCACCCGAACATGGAGGTCAGGCCTGACCAGGCGGTTGGTCAAGGCACCCGAGCATCTCGGTCAAGCCCGACCACGCGCCTGGTCACGCCCGACCACCGCGCCGAGGTCGCTTACCCACCCCTTCGCCGAAGCCTCTTGGACCGAAATCGACCGACCCCGACGAAATATTCGTCGGTCCGTGGCGAAACCCCGTCGCTCGGGATCACGGGGGTCGTCGAACCCCCCGCGCCGCCCGCTCACGCCCCGGCCGCGGCGGCTCCTCCGACCCCACCGGCGACGGCCTCGCCGCCCGCCGGGTCGCCGCCCGGCGGTACGCCCCCGCACACCGCGCAGTAGACCGAGCTCCGGGGGTCCGTGCGCTACCCCTTTGCGCACGGGCCCCCGGGCGCCCCTATCGACCTCTCCCCGGAGATGCCATGGCCCCTGACCATCGCCCTTCCAGCCCGCTGCAGGCCGCCCTCGCCCGGGTCGACCTCGGACGCGTGCACGCCCAGATCGTCGCGTACGCCATCTCGCGGCTGCGCTCGCGAGACGCCGGCGAAGAGCTGGCGCAGCGCGTCCTGGTGGAGGCGATCGACCCCGACGGCCGTCCGTGGGACCCCGAGCGCGAGCCGGAGCTCGCGCGGCACCTGATCGGGCGCGTGAACAGCGCCATCCTCAACGACTACAAGAAGGCGCGCGGGCGCAGCGACCCGCGCGCCCACGACGCCGTCGAGCGCCAAATGGACCAACCTTCCAGTCCGAGCGGAAGCCGCTACCCTCTCCTAACCGACTTGGGTGCGGCTCCTCTCCGGCAGGGTCGAATCTCAAGGAGATCGATCACTTGATCCTCTTGAGCCGCGGCTTCGGCGCCGGGAGCGGGTCAGGGATCTTCCCGTCCTCATAGCGTGAGGCATGGTTGCGCTGCTTGTCTTGTTCGAGGTGGAA
>PLYU01000163.1 GCA_003153495.1 Myxococcales bacterium | reverse complement strand
CTCTTTGCGAAAGTAGGGCTAGTCGCGCGACGCATCCTCTTCGTGCAGCGCCTTTGCTCTCTCGCACGCCTGCTGCGCGCCGGCGGTGCACGCCGTCTGGTACAGGTCCGCCGCTCTCGCGCGGTCCCGGGGGACGCCGCGGCCCTCCTCGAGCATGATCGCGACGTTGTAGCAGCCGGCCGGCCACCGGAGGTCGCACGCGCGCTCGTAGGCGCGCTCGGCCACCGCGGCGTCCTTCGCCACGCCGTGCCCGTACTCGTGCATCTGCCCCGAGAACACGCACGCCGGCGCGTCCTTCAGCTCGCACGCGCGGTCGTAGAGGGCCGTCGCCCGCGCCTGGTCCTGCTCGACGCCCTGGGCGAGCGCGTAGTTCACCGCGAGCCTGCGGCAGCGATCCCCCGAGCCCGCGTCGCACTCGCTCGCGCACGCCCCGACGTCGTCGCACGCGCCGAGCGCGACCTCCACCGTCACCACGCTGGCCGACGGCGCCGGCTGCTCGGACGACGGCTGCTTCTTGCTGCACGTGCACGCCGCGAGACCCAGAAGGAGAATCGAGAAGGAATACGGGGAGACGGAAAGTGTGTGGGATCTCATCTTCTCTCCTTCTCGCCTTCCTTCTCGGTCATGTCCACGCGGTCGCCACGGCTTCCACGACCCGGTCCTGCTCGTCGGGCGTGAGCGTCGGATACATCGGCAAGCTGATGGTGCGGTCGCCGATCTCCTCGGCCACCGGCAGCGCGCCGCAGGCGAGATCGAGCACCTCGGAGAAGTACGTCAGGGTGTGCAGCGCGCGGTAGTTCACGGCGGTGCCTACGCCGGCTGCGCCCAGCCTGGCGAGCATGGCGTCGCGCTCGCCCGGACGGGTGTGGATCGTGAAGAGGTGGTGGCTGCTTCGCCCGCGCCTCTCGACGAGCCACGGCACGCCGAGCGCCGTGGCGGGGGGCGAAGCGAGCTCGGGCACCCGCTCGCGCAACCGCGACTCGTACCGCCTCGCGAGCCGCTCGCGGGCGTCGCGCTTCTCCTCGGCGCGCGGGAGCTGGGGGCGGAGCAGCGCCGCGTCCAGGTCGGTCAGGTTCGCCTTGTACCCGAGCTCGACGATGTCCCAGTGCTGGTACGCCGCGCCGTGCCGGTCGGTCGCGGCCTTCGTCGCCCCGTGGTTGCGCAGGCGCCGCAGCCGCTCGGCGACCCGCGCGTCGCGCGTCGCCACGGCGCCGCCATCGCCGCTCGTCAGGTTCTTGGTCGCGTAGAACGAGAAGACCGCGGCCTCCGACAGATCGCCGGGCCGGACGCCGTCCCGCTCCATCTCGATGCCGTGCGCCGAGTCCTCGACGATGAAGAGGGCGTGCCGGTCGGCGATCGCCCGCAGCGCCTTCATGTCCGCCATCTGCCCGTAGAGGTGCACCGGGAGGATGCCCGCCGTGGACGGCCCCACGGCCGCCTGCACCGCGACCGGATCGATCAGCCCCGTCCGCGGCTCCACGTCGACGAGCCTCGGCTTCGCGCCGAGGTGGAGGATGGCGCTGGCCGTCGCCGCGAAGGTCATCGGCGTCGTGATCACCTCGTCGCCGGGCCCGACGTCGAGCGCCCGCAGGGCCAGCATCAGCCCCATCGTGCACGCGTTCGTCCCCACCACGTGCGGCGCCGGCGCCCCCTCGCGCCCGCGCACGAGGTACCGGCCGAGCTCCTGCTCGAACGCGGCGACCTGCGGCCCCAGCGTGAGAAACAGCGTCTTCACGGCGCCGAGCCACGACGCCGCCTCTTCCTCGCCCAGCTGGTGCCGGTAGAACTCGACCTTGCCGCTCATGACGCGGGCGAGAGCAGCTTGCCGTCGATGGCGAGCTCGCGGTGCGCCCGCTCCGCGTCGCGCAGGAAGCCGTACTGGCGCAGCGTGTACCAGCGGCGGTCGTCGGGGTCGACCACGCCGTCGCGCAGCGCGCCGAGCACCTCGCGGATGCCGTCGTCCACGCTGCTCTCGGTCTCGTAGCCGAGCACGCGCCCGATCTTGTCGAAGGACACGTTGTAGTCGCGAAGGTCCGGATCGGTCGGCGCGTGCACGACCTCCGTCCCCGGCACGGCGTCGCGCACGCGGAAGGCGAGGTTCAAGATCTGCACGTTGTTCGAGTCCGCCCCGACGTTGAACACCTCGCCGGCGAGCTTCGCGGGGTCCGACGTGAGCATCAGCTCGAACGCGCGCGCCGCGTCGCGCACGTGCACGAACGGCCGCCACTGCCGCCCGCCGCCGTCGACCATGATGCGCCGGCTCACGTAGGCGTTCTTCGCCATCACGTTGATCGCCAGGTCGAGCCGCATGCGCGGGCTCAGGCCGAAGAGGGTCGCCATGCGCAGGCAGGTGACCGTCAGCTCGCCCCTGGAGGCCTTGCCCATGTCGAGGAGGAAGTCCTCGACCTCGGCCTTGGCGCGCGCGTAGAGCGACACCGGGTGCCGCGCGCTCGTCTCGGTCAGCCCGAGCCCCTCGCCGTGGCCGTAGACCGAGCACGACGAGGAGAATACGTACCGCTTCACGCCGTGCTCTCGCGCCGCGACGGCGAGGCGCCTGGCGCCGCCGACGTTCACGCTCCGCGTCAGCTCCGGGTCGAGCTCGCACGACGGGTCGTTCGAGATGCCCGACACGTCGACCACGGCGTCGACCGATTTCAGAAGGCCCTGGTCGAAGCTGCGGACGTCGCCGCGCACGACGCGGAGCTTCTCGCCGTAGCGCACCTCGGCGCCCTCGAGCGTCCCCCCGAAGTACAGCCGGTCGAGGACGGTGACGCGGTGCCCGTGCTCGAGCAGCATAGGGACGAGGACGGAGCCGATGTAGCCGGCGCCGCCGGCGACGAAGACGTGCATGGGGTGGCCGCGCTCTAGCACGAAAGGTAGGTATTTCCCAGTCGAGGCACTGCGCTCCCTCGTCAACTCGCGAGCACCCCCAGCGCGAACAGCCCTACACCCGCCGCGCCTACCGCCAGGCTCACCCACCACATCCCCTTGCGCCGCGTGAGCGCGGCGATGGCCGCCAGGGCGATCGCCACCTGGAACACCGTCACGCTCTTCGCGAACTGGTGGTGCACGTGCAGGCTGTGCTCCGACTTCTCGCCCATCTCGTCGACCTTCTCCTGCTCGATCTCCGCCTCTTCCTTGATGGTCTTCTGCTCGCTGCGCTCGCGCTCGGCCTCGCGCGCCCACCGGTCGGCCAGGTCGGGCCGCGGCGCCGCTACCGCCTGCGTGGAGTAGATCGTCGCCTTGACCCCGGCGGCCTGGTAGTGCGACCACGCGTCGCCCGCCTTGGACTGGTGCAGGACGGCGTCGTTCTTCTGCACGATCGCGTCGTTGGAGTACGCGCCCGACTCGAGCGCGGCGATCGCGGCGAGCACGGCGATGATCGCGGTCGACAGCGACAGCCACGTCGTCCAGCGCACCTCGGCGCCGCGTTCGCCGCCCGCCTCGGCGGCCTCTTCGAGCCGCTCCTTCAGGTCCTGGGTCTCGAGCTCGTCCTCGGGCATGGGGCGTAGTCTACGGCGAGCCCGTCGCGCACTGTGCTCGAGAAGCCTCTCCGGGGAAAATAGCGACGCGTGATTCCGGCTTGGCCTAGCATCGATGCAAACGTGGCGGGAATGCTCGCGAAAGCTCGGAGGGTCGCGCCGCTGCTGGTCCTGGTCGCCTGCAGAGGCAAGGTCTACGACGGCGCCGCCGCAACCGACGCGTCGCCTCCCTCGGCCGCAGACGCGGTGGCCGACGTGCAGAACAACGACGCGGGCGGCCCCGGGGCAGCAGACGCCCGGGGCGACGCCAGCGCCGGGGCCCCGAATGGCACCGGCGACGCGGCCTCCGACGTCGTGGACGCCGACGTCGTGGACGCCGACGTCATGGACTCCCACGTCGTGGGCGCCGACGTCGACGCGACCGCCTCGAGCGGGGTGACCTTCAGCGCGGTGAACGCGATCTCGGTAGCCGCCATCGGGATACCGCAGGCCCTCGCGATCGGGGACGTCAACGGAGACGGCCGCATGGACGTCGTTCTGGGGAACCAGGACCCGCAGACCTATACGTCGAACATCCTGATATTTTACCAGGCGAGCGACGGCACGTTGCCGTCGACTCCCGTCACCTACACCTTCGGGTGGGACCCCCTCGCCATCGCTGACGTGAACGGCGACGGTCGCAGCGACATACTCGCCGGCTCGGGCACTTCGTTCGCCGTGGCTCTTCAGGCCGCCGACGGGACCCTCACTCCGGCGGTTTCGTATCCTGTACCGATGGCCGGCGCCCAGCCGCAGTACGCCGGCTGGATCGTCACGGGCGACTTCGATCGCAATGGAAAGACCGACGTCGTCGTGACATCGGGCGGGCCATCGAGCTCGTCGGTGTTCCTGTTCGCGCCGAACGCCACCGGGACTCTTGGCTCGCCTAGGAGGTTCACCACGCTCGGAGGCGCGGAGGCGCGTGTGGCAGACTACAACGCCGACGGCCTCCCCGACCTCATCACTTTCGGCTCTCCCGGCAGCGCGACCGCCGTCGGCGTGCTTCCTCTCCTCTCGCCCGGAGTCTTCGGAAGCGCGATCGAGGCCAATCACGCCGCCGCAGCACTCGGTACCTATTTCGACGTGGGCGACGTCACCAGCGACGGGCTGATCGACGTCGTCTCGGCCGTCTCGGCCAATAGCCCGAACGGGCGCGTGCTGGTGAGCCCCCAGTCCGACGGGGTGCTCGCGGGTCCGAGCGCTTACGACTCCACGGATCTGCCCGGCCCCGTTCGCATCGCCGACGTGAACATGGACGGACGAAACGACGTCGTCGTCGAGCACGCCGGATGGTTTGCCGCGGGGGTCTATCTTCAGAAGGCGGATGGCACTCTCGCTCCCGAGGTTTTGTTGCGGTCCTCCTACGGGCAGCGCGTCCTGGCCGTGGGAGACGTCAACGGGGACGGCAAACCGGACATCGTCACGGCCGATCAGCAGAAGCTCGTGGTCTTCTACAATGAGTACTGAAGCTTCGGTCGCCCACCGTCTAGGCCCCGCCCTCGGCCTTGCCCTCTGCGCGTGCGGTGGGGCGGTCCAGTCGGGAGAGACGTCCCGCGATGCGCAGGCCCTCGACGCAATCGCCGCCGAGGCTGTCGCCCCGGACGCGACGGTCGCCGACGCAACGTCGTCGTCCGGCGACCCGGACGCCGCAGACGCGGCGTCCTCGTGGCGTCCGCTGGTGACCGGCGACGCCCTCGACGGCGCGACCTTCGCGGAAACGGTCCGCGACGCCCGGGCCGACTCGGTGATCCCCGGCGACACGGACGCGCCCGCGGACGCGACGGCGGACGACGGCTCCGCGGGGAGCGACAGTCCCGCGATCGGCACGAACGACCTTCCCTCGACGGCCGAATGTCTGACGGGCGGCCACGTGCTCTGGGTGCAGGGAGATCCCGGCTGCTTCTGGTTCACGGGGACCCAGAGGGACGCCATCGGCAGCTCCTGGTCCGTGGAGGCCGAGGACTACTACGCCCCGACCTACGATGGTGCGCTACTCGAGGTGGGCCCTCCCGACGCAGGAGGCGCGGGCTGGATGTTCAACTTCAACACAATGAACGTGAAGCAGCCGATGAACACGGGCGTCGTCTACGACGTCCTCGCCGTCAATGCGATGACCATGGTCGGGTACGTCCGCACTTGCACAACCGCCTACGGCAACTTCCGTGTCGACGAGCTCCGCGCCGTCGGAGGTACCGACGGAGGCGGGATCGGGATGCTCTTGTCCTTCACCGCGGCGTTCTCCGTCACTTGCGACGGTTACCCGGGGGTCCTGCGTGGCTGCGTCCACTTCTGAGACGTGCAGCCGCCGGAGCATCGGCGTCGCGCTGGCGCTGATGCTCACCCGCTGTGGGCACGGCGCGCAGCAGCCACCTGGCTCCGGCGTGCCGCAGGACGCCGCGCCTGCCGAGTCGGCCCCCTCGGGGCACGTGTCTCCGCCCGACGCGGCCGAGCCGGACACGGCAGCCGTTGCGAGCTCGGATGCGACCCTCGCCCGTCCCGCGGACCTGGACGCGTGGTCACCCGATGTCGCGCCGATCGGCGATGGCGCCGACGGATTCGAGGCCCCGGAAGCCCCGGAGACGAGCGACGCTCTCGACGGCGACGTAGCTTCGGAAGCCGACGGGGACGGGACATCCGCCGAGGCCGGGGTCGGTGCCGGGGCCGACGCCGGGGCCAGCGACCTCTGTTCTACACGGGGGTGCCCGAGCAACTGGTGGACGTTCGGCTACGACTCGTCGCACTCGGGCTACAACCCCGCCGAGCTCGGCGTGCCCCCGATGACAGGTCAGTGGGCCACGACGATCGCTTCTCCGGCTGCCCTCAGCCCGGCTTGCGCCGAAGAGGGTCGCGCCTTCGTCACCTACGGCGCGGCCGGCTCCGCGTCGAAGATGGTGGCGATCGGTCTCTCCGACGGGTCTGTTCTCTGGACCCACGATTTCGGCGCGGTCTCCAGCGTCGGCCACCCGACCGTCGTGCGAGGTACCGTCTACGTGCAGACGAACAAAGGCCTTGGCGCCAACGCGACCTCCAACCTGTGGGCCCTCGACGCGACGAGCGGCGACGTCCGCTGGGCAGCGCCGTTCGACTCCCAGTTCGACAACTTCTGGGCGCCGACCGTCGGCGGATCGGCCGTGTACATCGACGGTGGCAGGTACGGCGGGCTGTACGGGTTCCGGGTGGCTGACGGCACGCAGATGTTCTTCTACGGCGGCCTTTACCAGGCCGACAGCTGGACCCCCGGCTTCCACGCCGGCGTCCTCTACTCGTACGTCCAGGGTGCGTTCGTCGCGCACGATCCCGCCAGCGGCAGCCTGCTCTGGAACAACACCATCCGAGGGACGTTCGCGCCGTATTCGACGAACGCCGCAGCCGCGTTCGACAAGCAGGCGGCCTACGTCATCGCGCCCCCGCAGCTCGCCGAGATCGATCTCGTCACGCAGGACGTGACCTGGATCACGAGCGCCGCCTACGATGGCACCCCAGCGATCGCCGACGGCGTCGTCTACGCCATCGGCGGCGGGGAGCTGCTCGCCGTCGACGCGGCTACGGGCTCGTCGTCGTTCTCCTTCGCGGGCGACAAGAAGCTGAAGTATCCGCCGGTCGTGGCCAACGGCTTCGTGTACGCGAGCAGCGCCGGCAACGCATACGCGGTGAACCTGGCTACGCAAGCGCAAGCGTGGTCGGCGGCCCCAGGCGGGTGGCTCTCGATCGCGTCGGGACGCCTGATCGTGGCCGGCGCCGACGGGATCCTGCGCGGCTTCGCGCTGTCCAGCGGGCTCGCCCCGCCGGGCGATCCGTAGCTCGATCTCGATGCCTGTCTAGCTCAGAAACGCCCTGAAGACCTCCAGCGTCCGCGCGAACGCGTCGCGCGACGCGCCGACGTCGTAGGACGGTCGGTCGTCGTTGAAGAACGCGTGCGGCACGCCGTCGTAGATGCGGCTGTCGAAGCGCTTGCCGGCGGCCTTCATGGCTTCGGCGAACGCCGGGATGCCGGCGTTGACGCGCGCGTCCGCGCCGCCGTAGAAGCCGAACACCGGGCACTGGATCTTCGGCACGAGGTCCAGCGGGGGTGCGCTCCCGTAGTACACGACCGCCGCCGCGAGCTGGGGGTCGTGGCAGGCGAGCAGCGCCGACAGCCCGCCGCCCATGCAGTAACCGATCGACCCGACCTTCTGCCCGCGCGTGGGCTCGTGGTCGTGGCGGAGGAACTTCGTCGCCGCCAGGAGCCCGGGCAAGTGGCGGTCCTGGCGCATCGTCTCCCCTCCGAAGAGGACCGAGTACGTCTCGCCGACGCGCGCCCCTTCGTCGGGCGGCAGCTTCGCGAGCTCCGCGGCGCGCTTCGTCTCGTCGAACATCGCCGGGAGCGACGCCCGGTTGATCGTCGCCAGCAGCTCGGCGAGCCGCTCGCGCGTGAGCGCCGGGGGCCGCGCGCCTCCCTTCGAGAACAGATCCGGCGCGAGGACCGCGTACCCCGCCGCCGCGAAGCGCCGCGCGACGTCCTCGATGTGAGCGTCCAGCCCCCACGCCTCCTGGATGACCAGGATGGCCGGCAGCGCCCTGCCCGCTCGCTCCGGCATCGCGAAGTAACCCGAGTGCTCACCGTAACGAACCGTGGTCGTGGCCAGTCCCATGCGTCACCTCGTCGGGGCACGAGCATCGCGTCATCTGCGCTCCCGCGCCAGGGGGCACGCCCCGCGCATGACAGCGGGGCTTGGGCTAAGGTCGAGGTGCCGATGGCGACCGCATCCCCCCCTCCCCGCCCGTCCCGCCCCTTCGACGTCGTGATGTGGGGCGCCACCGGGTTCACCGGGAAGATCGTCGCGGAGCGGATGCTGCTCACCTACGGCGCCGGCAGGTCGCTCCGGTGGGCCCTCGGGGGGCGCAGCCGCGAGAAGCTCGAGAAGGTGCGCGCCGACCTCCGGGCGGTCGACCCGGCGGCCGGCGAGCTGCCCATCCTGCTCGGAGACAGCCGCGACCGCGCGTCGCTCGACGCCCTCGCGGCGAGCGCGCGGGTCGTCGCGAGCACCGTGGGGCCCTTCGCCGTCCACGGGCGCGAGCTCGTCGCCGCGTGCGTCGACGCCGCGACCGACTACTGCGACCTGACCGGCGAGGCGCACTTCGTGCGAGACATGATCGACGCGCACCACGCCCGCGCCCAGGCGACCGGCGCGCGCATCGTCCACGCTTGCGGGTACGACTCGATCCCGTCGGACCTGGGCACGCTGATGGTGCAGGGTCACATGCGCGAGAAGCACGGCGCGCGCTGCGCCGAGGTGAAGTGCTTCGCGAGCCTCAAGGGGGGCTTCAGCGGCGGCACCGTAGCGAGCATGCTCAACATGGTCGAAGAGGCCTCGCGCGACCGCGGCGTGCGCCGCGTCCTGGCGAACCCCTACTCGCTCGACCCCGACCGGACCGAGCGGGGGCCCGACGCGCGCGACCAGCTCGGCGTGCGCTGGGACGCCGACGCCGGGCGCTGGACGGGGCCCTTCGTGATGGCGCCGTTCAACGCGCGCGTCGTGCGGCGGACCAACGCGCTGCTCGACTACGCGTACGGGCGCGACTTCCGGTACAGCGAGGCGATGGGGTTCGGCGCGGGGCCGGGCGGCCTGCTCACCGCGGCGGCCGTGACGGGCGCGATCGCGGGGGCCTTCGCCGTGGCGACGGTCGCTCCGCTGAGGCGGCTGCTCGAGAAGACGCTCCTGCCCGCGCCGGGCGAGGGCCCCTCGAAGGAGGAGCGTGACGCGGGCTTCTTCGCCTCGCGCTTCGTCGGTACGGCGCGGCCGGAGGGCGGCGCCGCTCCGGTGAGGGTGCTCGGCACGGTGAAGGGCGCGAGCGATCCGGGCTACGGGGAGACGGCGAAGATGCTCTCCGAGTCGGCCGTGTGCCTGGCGCTCGACGGCGACGCCATCTCCCGGCGGGGCGGCGTCCTCACGCCGGCCGCGTGCATGGGGATGCGCCTGGTCGAGCGGCTCCGCGCCGCCGGGATGACGTTCGAGACGAGCGAGGCGAGCTGACGGGCATGCCGCGCCCTCCCCCGCTGAGAACGGACGGCTCGAACGCCTTCGCTCACCACAGCATGCGCGTGCGCGTCCCGCGGATCGCGCGCGAGGTCGTCGAGCGCAACCCGGACTACTCTCCGGCGATCCGCAGCGCCGTCGAGAAGCTCGCGTCGGACATCGAGGGGGACGCTCACCTGCCCCCTCCGCTGCCGCCGGCCCCCGACGTGGCCAGCTGGGCGCTCGCCGACGACGAGCACGCGGGCGAGACGTGGCTCGACACCGAGTGGTTCTACGCGGAGCTCGCGTTCTACCGCGAGCTCGCGCAGGCGTGCCGCTTCTGGGAGACCGGCCGCGACCCGTTCGCTCCGGCGAAGGAGGAGGAGCTGGCGAGCGAGCGCCCCTGGGAGCACCTCGGCGCGGCGCTGGCTCGCGGCGGCTCGCGCGAGGAGCGCATCGTGTCCTTGCTCGACGACTGCCTCTGGGGGAACCGCGTCGACCTGAGCTACACGGTGGCGGCGGCGCGCGAGCACGACCGCGACGACCTGCTGGTCGACGGGCGCGCGGCGGCGCTGCCGCTGCTGACCCGCCCGGGCGGCGGCGTACACGTCCTCGCCGACAACACGGGCACCGAGCTCGCGCTCGACCTCGCGCTCGTCGCCGCCATCCTCGAGGACCCGGCGGCGCGCGTCGTCGTACACCTGAAGCTGCAGCCGGTGTTCGTGAGCGACGCGATGCCGCGCGACCTCTGGCGGCTGGTCGAGCGGATGCGCGAGCGCGGCGGCGCGGCGCGGCGGCTGGCGCTGGCCCTCGGGGAGGCCTTCGACACGGGCCGGCTGGCGCTCGCGCCCGACCCGTTCTGGTCCGGGCCGCGCTTCCTCTGGGAGGCGCCGGCCCACGTGCGGTCGTCGCTCGGGTCGGGGGCGATCGTGCTGGTCAAGGGCGACGCGAACTACCGGCGCGTCGTGGGCGACGCCCTGTGGCCCCCCGCCGCGCCGCTCGCGAGGGCGTGCCGGTACGTGCCGGTGCCGATGGTCTTCGTGCGGACGATGAAGAGCGACCCCGTGCTGGGCTTGCCCGAGGGGCTGGCGGAGCGGCTGGACGCGGGGGAGCCGAGGTGGAGGGTCGAGGGGAGGCGGGGGGTGGTGCAGACGTATCTGGCGGGGGGGTGAAGGGCATAGCCGATAACCCAAAACT
>PLYU01000244.1 GCA_003153495.1 Myxococcales bacterium | reverse complement strand
CGCCCGCGCCTGCGCCCGCGCCCGCGCCCGGGCCTTCCCCGACCCAGTCCACCCTCGTGCTCGCCGCTCGGCCCACCAGCGCCGCTTCCTCCTTCGCCGTGCAGGATCGCGAGATCCAGCTCCGCCCCATCGGCAGCGTCCAGGACATCCTCCGCGTGACCCCGGGCCTGGTCATGGTCCAGCACTCCGGTGGTGGCAAGGCCAACCAGTACTTCCTCCGCGGCTTCGACGCCGACCACGGGACGGACGTCGCGCTCTCGATCGACGGCGTGCCCATCAACCTCGTGAGCCACGCGCACGGCCAGGGCTACGCCGACACCAACTTCATCATCCCCGAGGCCGTCCGGCGGGTGGAGATCACCAAGGGGCCGTACTTCGCGAACCAGGGTGACTTTGCGACAGCCGGTGCGGTCAACCTCGTCACGCGTGACGACTTCGAGCACAGCTCGATCGGCCTCGGCGTGGGCGGGTCGCCCGGCTATGGATCGCCCGGCTACCGCGGGCTGCTCGTCGCGAGCCCGAAGTGGGACGTCGCCACGGCGACGTTCGCCGCCGAGATGGGCCGGCAGGACGGCCCCTTCGACAATCCCGAGCGCTGGAACAAGTACAAGCTCTTCAACAAGGTCACGTTCAAGCTCGCGCCGACGTCGACGATCTCGCTCGGGGAGATGAGCTACGGCGGCAACTGGCACGGATCGGGCCAGATTCCGGCGCGTGCGGTCGAGCAGGGAGTCGTCACGCGTCTTGGATCCATCGATCCCGACGAGGGGGGCGACACGATGCGCCACCAAGTCTACCTGCAGTACCGCCTCAGGCCGACCGAGGCGAGCGAGGTGCGCGCCCTCGGGTATGTCGGTACGTACACGTTCAACCTGTTCTCCAACTTCACGCTCTACCTGCGCGACCCCGTGAATGGCGACGAGATCGAGCAGCAGGACCGCCGTACGTTCTACGGCGCAAAGGTGAGCTACCGCGTCGAGGAAGAGGTGGGAGGCGTCCGCTTCGACACGACGCTGGGCAGCGACGTCCGCGCCGACGACATTCACGAGATGATCTGGGACACGTCGAAGCGGGTGCAGCTGACCGGCGTCCGTGACGACGGGACGCGGGAGACGTTCGTCGCGGCGTACCTCAGCGAGGAGATCGCGCCCGTCGAGTGGGCCCGCGTGGTGCTCGGAGCGCGCGCCGACTCGCTGGCGTTCTCCGTGGACAACAACCTCCCGCGCAGCGCCGATCCGCAGAACCATCGCAGCGGCGTCGACGGCGCGCAGCAGCTCAGCCCGAAGGCCAGCGCCATCGTCTCGCCGCTCAGGGAGAACGACGCGCAGCTCGACGTCTACGCGAACTGGGGCAACGGCTACCACTCGAACGACGTGCGCGGCGTCTTCACCACGCCCTCGGTGATCCCCCTGACGCGCGCCGTCGGCGAAGAGGTCGGCGCCCGCACGCGCCTCTTCCAGAGGCTCGATTTCGCCGCAGCCGCGTGGCGGCTCGATCTCGACAGCGAGACCACCTGGAACGGCGACGACGGCACGACGAACGCCGGGCCGCCCACGCGGCGCTACGGACTCGAGCTCGAGGGGCGCTACGAGCTCACGCCGTGGCTCGCCGTCGATGGGGCCGTCACCTTCACGCACTCGCAGTTCACGACGGACCACGAGAACGGCGGTGGTCTCGCGCTCGCGCCGAAGCAGACATGGTCGGGCGGGCTCTCTGCACGGCACGAGCTCGGCCCCGGGGTCGCGCGCGCCGGGCTGCGCTTCTACGGCATCGGCGACCGGCCTGCGTCGGACGACGGCGTCATCGTCGCCCCCGGGTTCACCCAGGTCGACCTTCACGCCGGCTACAGGATGCGCCGGTGGGATCTGGCGCTGGACATCGAGAACCTGCTCGATGGCAGCTTCCGGTCAGCCCAGTTCGACACGACCACCCGCCTGCGGACGGACCCGGGGGTCGGCGCGGCGGTCCCCTCGGGCTTCACGTGCGGGTCGAATGCGCGCCTCGTGACGACCCCGGCAGGAGGTTTTGGAGGCTGCGAAGGCGTCAGCTTCACGCCGGCCTATCCCCTCACGGCGCGACTGATGGCGACGGTATTCCTCGACTGACGCTACTCCGCGGGCGCCGCCCGGGGGGCCTGGCGCTCGCCGTTGAGCACGGCGTCCACCTTGCGGGTCAGGCTCTCCGGCGTGAAGGGCTTCTGTAAGAGCGCGACGCCCGAGTCGAGCACTCCATGGTGCAGGATCACTCCGTCGGTGTAGCCGGACATGAAGAGGAACTTGACGCCCGGTCGCAGGTCGGAGACGCGCGCCGCCAGCTGCGGTCCGCTCATCCCTGGCATGACCACGTCGGTCAGGAGCAGGTGGATCTCACCCTGGTGCAGCTCGCAGAGGGCGAGGGCCTCGGCAGGGTGGCTGGCGCCGAGCACCTGGTAGCCGGCCCTCTTCAGGATTCCGAGGGCGACCGCCCGCACCTGGTCCTGGTCTTCGACGAGCAGGATCGTCTCGGTGCCCTGCACGGCCGCGACGGGCCGGGTGCCTGACGGCGTCAGGTCCACGCTCGCCGCCCCCTCGATTCGCGGCAAGTCGATGTCGAAGCTCGTTCCCTGACCGAGCTTGCTCCGCATCCAGATGTGGCCGCCGCTCTGCTTCACGATGCCGAAGACCGTCGAGAGGCCGAGGCCGGTGCCCTTGTCCTCCTTGGTCGTGAAGAACGGCTCGAAGACCCGCGCCTGCGTCGCCTCGTCCATGCCGATGCCGGTGTCGCGTACCGACAGGCGCACGTAGGGGCCCGGCATCACCCCGAGGTGCCTCGCCGCGAACGTGTCATCCAGCTCGACGTTCGCCGTCGCGATCGTGAGCCGACCGCCGCGGGGCATGGCGTCGCGGGCGTTGACGACCAGGTTCATGAGCACCTGCTCGATCTGCCCCGGATCCGCCTTCACCGATCCCAGGCCCTCCATGGGCAGCGCCTCGAGCTCGATGTCCTCGCCGAGCACGCGCGCGAGCATCTTGCTCACGTCGGCGACGGCGCCGTTGAGGTCGAGCACTCTCGGGTCGAGCATCTGCTGGCGGCTGAACGCCAGCATCTGCCGGGTGAGCGCCGTCGCCCGGTGCCCCGCCCTCCTGATCTCCTCGATGTCCGCGAGCATCGTCTCGTTCGAGCCCGCCGCAGGGACGAGGAACTCGCAGTAGCTCAGGATCACCGAGAGCACGTTGTTGAAGTCGTGCGCGAACCCCCCGGCCAGCCGCCCGATCGCCTCGAGCTTCTGTGACTGCCGGAGCTGCGCCTCGCTGTTGTGGAGCGCCTCGTGCGCTGCGCGGAGCTCTGCGGTCCTCGCCTCGACACGGGATTCGAGCTCTTCGTGAAGCTTGCGAAGCTCGAGATCTGCCTCGAGCTGCGCGGTGACGTCCTCGACGTGGTGGATGATGTAGCGGACGCCCCCGTTCGGGCCCAGGACCGGAGAGTTGACGGGTCGCCAGTGCCTGACCTCGAAGGCGCCACCCTCGGACGCGGGGCGCCTGATGTCGTAGCGCTGCACTTCCATCGTGTCCGCCGTGCGATTCTCCAGCACGCACCGCAGCGAAGCCCGCAGGTTGTTCACCCCCGTCGCGCCCGGGTCCTCCGGATTGCCGGGGAACACCTCGAAGATGTGTCGCCCCAGGATGTCCCTGCGCTTCGTCATCGTCGCGGAGAGGTACCCTTCGCTCGCCGCGACGATCATCAGCGCCGGTGAAAGGACGAGATACGCCCCGGGCGCGGACTCGAACAGCGCTCGAAAGTCTGGCGCGAACATGGGCTGCCCCGCGGTCACCGTCGGCACCTCCGGATGGGAGCGCTTTGCCCCCCACGCTAGAATGGCCCCTGCGTCCGCCCGTAGCAACCGCTTCCGCTTGCCAGCGCTTTCGTCCTGGCCCCGAAGGTTGCATCGAGGGAAGGCGCTATCCTCGCACTCGGTTCCCCAGGAGGCCTGGCTCAAATGAGCGATATTCAAACGAATTTGGTCGACGGTGCCCTCGAGATTACGATGAACCGGCCCGCCCGGAAGAACGCACTCACGGTCGACATGTACGACGATCTGGGCGCGGCGCTCGCGCGCGCGTCAGCGGACGAGTCCATACGCGCCGTGCTCCTGAGCGGCGCGGGCGGCGTCTTCACCAGCGGCAACGACCTCAACGACTTCATGCAGCGCAGGCCGTCGAGCGAGGACAGCGGGGCCGCGCGCTTCCTCGGCGCGCTGCTCGCGTTCGACAAGCCGATCGTCGCGGCGGTGGAGGGGCACGCGATCGGAATCGGCACGACCATGCTCCTGCACTGCGACCTGGTGTACGCCGCCGACACCGCGCGCTTCCAGCTGCCGTTCGTGAGCCTCGGGCTCGTCCCCGAGGGCGCGTCGAGCTTCCTCTTGCCGCGCCTGATGGGCCACCCCCGCGCCGCGGAGCTCCTCTACTTCGGCGAGCCGTTCGACGCCGAGACCGCGAGGCTGCTGGGCATCGCCAACCGGGTCCTGCCTGCCGCCGAGGTCACTGCCTTCGCGCGCGCCCGCGTCGGGGCGCTCGTCGCGAAGCCCCTGGAGTCGCTGCGGCAGACCAAGCGCCTCCTGCGCGCGCCGCTCGCCGACGAGACGCGCGCCCGCCTCCGGGCGGAGTTTGCCGCCTTCAACGAGCGCCTCGGCTCGGCGGACGTCACCGAGGCCATCACGGCATTCTTCGAGAAGCGGGCGCCGAAGTTCCGGTGAAGCTCGAGTCTCAGACCACGACTCGCCACGTGGTGCCGCCGCCGCCCGGCACGTCCTGAAGTTCCACGCCGAGCTGCGCGAGCTCGGCGCGGATCGCGTCGGAGCGGGCGAAGTCCTTCGCCCCGCGCGCGGCGGTGCGCTCCCCGACTTTCGCGTCGATCGCCGCGGGATCGAGGCCGCGCAGGCGCAGCCGCCGCGCGCGCACGCGGTCGAAGAACTCGGCGGCGGTCGCCTGCATCAGCCCGAGCGGGCGGCAGCACGCGTCGAGTGACGCCACCGCCGCCGCGGCGAGCGAGCGCGCCGCGGCCTGCGCCTTCGGGTCCTTCCTCAGCTTGGCCACCTGCTGCACCACCTCGTTGCCGACGCGCGCCACGTCGCCGATGACGCTGAGCGCAACGGACGTGTTCAGGTCGTCGTCGAGCGACGCGAGCACCCGATCGGGCCCCTCGTGCACGATCGCCGCCTCCGCGCCCTTTCCGCCGGCGACCGGCTCGGCCCCCTGCGCCGCGGCCAGCAGCGCCTCGCGCGCCGCGTACAGATACTCCACGCGGCGCTCGGCCTCGTCGAGCCCCGGGAAGACGACGCGCCCGCCGGGCAGCTTCTCCATGTCGAAGCTGATGGGCTTGCGGTAGTGCGCGCCGAGCAGGAAGTAGCGCAGAGCCTCGCCGTCGTTGCGCTCCAGGATCTGGGCGATCGTCACGAAGTTGCCGAGCGATTTGCTCATCTTTTCGGCGTCGACGTTGAGAAACTCCGAGTGCAGCCAGACGCGCGCGAAGGGCTCGCCCCACGCCGCCTCGCTCTGCGCGATCTCGTTCTCGTGGTGNNTCGATGTGCCAGCCCGGACGGCCGCGTCCCCACGGGCTGTCCCAGCCCCAGGCCTCCGGAGGGCTCGCCTTCCAGAGCGCGAAGTCGAGCGGGTCGCGCTTCGCCTCGCCCGGTTCGACGCGCGCGCCGGACAGGAGGTCGTCGACCTTGCGGTGCGACAGCTTGCCGTAGGCCGGGAACGCGCGGACGGCGAAGTACACGTCGGTGCCCTTGTCGGTCTTCGCCGGGTAAGCAGCGCCCAGGGCGACCAGAGACTCGATGAGCGCCACGATCGGGCCGATGTTCTCGCTGACCCGCGGCTCGAAGTCGGGGTCGAGGCACCCGCAGGCGTGCAGCTCGCCGGCGTTCACCAGCGACATGCGCCTCGAGAACTCCATCGGAGGCTCGCCCAGCTCGAGCGCGCGCTTCAGGATCTTGTCGTCGACGTCGGTGACGTTGCGCGCGTAGGTCACGCGGTAGCCGCGCGCGCGCAGGAAGCGGACCAGCACGTCGAACGCCACGTTGGTACGCGCGTGGCCGGCGTGCGCGTGATCGTAGGTCGTCAGCCCGCAGAGGTAGACCCGGACGTGCCCCGGCTCGATCGGGTCGAGCGGCTCCAGCCGCTGCGACATCGTGTTGTACAGACGGACGGTGCTCGTGGGCATGGCCGGGCCGTGGGGGCCCCTTCATAGCCGTATCGAGGCGATTTGACACGCGCGTGATATCCATCGGGGCGCATGCGCCGCCTGCGCCCGATCGCCCTCGCGCTCCTCGCCTCGTGCGCGCACGCGAGCGCCTTCGAGGACGGCGTCCTGTCCAAGGGCGACACTCGCCTGAGGGCCGGCCCCGTGCCGCCCGGCTGGCGGCGCATCCAGGTCGACGGTGCGGACCTCGCGTTCCGCGACGAGGCCCGGTCCGGCTCGATGCTGCTCGACGTCCGCTGCGACCGCCGTGACGACGACGCGCCGCTGGCGGCGCTGACGGCCCACCTCATCATCGGAACGACCGAGCGCGAGTTCGAGAGCCAGGACGTCCTGCCGTTCGACCGCCGCGAGGCCATGCGCAGCGTCCTCAGCGCCAAGCTGGACGGCGTCCCGATGAAGTTCGACATCTACGTGACCAAGAAGGACGGTTGCGTCTACGACCTCGTCTACGTGGCGCCGCCGGACCGCTTCGCCGCCGGTGACGGCGACTTCCGCCGCTTCGCGGATGGTCTTGCGACTTTGCCGTCGCCCCGGGCGGCGGAGGCGAGGCCGTCGGCGCCGTCGAGGGATCCGTGAACCCGCCGATCCCGTCGCCTCCGGACTCGGTTCCGCCGGTGAGCGGGCGCTTCTCGAACATCCCGCCTCCCCCTCCGCCGCTACCGCTCGGCCGCCTCTGGCGGCAGCGAATGGAGCGCTTCGTCGAGCAGCTGGGAGAGGTCGGCGTCCTGACGGCGCACACGGCGCGCTCGATCGTACGGCGCCCGCTCGAGCTCGGCGCGACCGTCTACCAGATCGAGTCGCTCGGCGTGCGCTCCATGGGCATCGTGGCGGTGACCTCGATCTTCATCGGGATGGTCATGACCATCCAGTTCGCGTTCGGCCTCCAGCGCTTCGGCGGCGTCGAGTACATCCCGCGCGTCATCGTCCTCGCGTTCCTGCGCGAGCTCGGGCCCACGCTCACCGCGGTCATCGTCGGGGGTCGCATCGGCAGCGGCATGGCCGCCGAGGTGGGCGCGATGAACGTGACCGAGCAGGTAGACGCCATCCGCGCGCTCGGCGGCGATCCGGCGAAGAAGCTCGTCCTCCCGCGCGTGCTGGCCGCGATGATCGTCATGCCGTTCCTGAGCGTCTTCGCCGACACGCTGGGCACGCTCGGCGCGATGTTCGTGTGCGACTTCGAGTACAACATCACCCCGCGCCTCTTCATCCAGACCTCGCTCGAGAGCGTCCTGCTCACCGACCTCTTCTCCGGTCTCGCGAAGACGCCGATCTTCGGCTTCATCATCGCCATCGTCGGCTGTCACTTCGGGCTCACGACCAAGGGCGGCACCGAGGGCGTGGGGCAGAGTACGACGCGAACCGTCGTCGTCGTGTCGATCGCCATCCTCGTCGCGGACTTCTTCCTGACCCGCATCTTCATGAACTTCCTGCCCTCGTGAGCGTTGACGCCCGGCATTCACCTCGGCTACGCCAGCCGCACGAGAATCACCAGCCCCCGACGCGCAGGAGGCGGGTGGATTTCGTTAGACCGAGCGAGGGCTAGCCCTACT
>PLYU01000057.1 GCA_003153495.1 Myxococcales bacterium | reverse complement strand
CACGGCGCGCTCGGACGTGCGCGGCCCGCTGACGAGCAGGTCGTGCACGGCGGCGGAGAACCCGTCGTCGCTCACCTCGGCCGTGGGGGCCGCGGCGCGCTCCGTCGGGGCGGCCCGGGCGCCCGTCCCCGGGCGGAGGGCGCACCCGGCGACCCAGGCGGAGAGAGCCAGGCCGGCGAGGACGGACGGGATGCGCAAGGGCATGCGCGGCGCAAGCGTGGAGGACATTTATCGGCTGGAGTCTACACGGCAAAGGGCAACCGTCACTTTCACGCGACGGATCGGTTCTCTATCTCGCGCAGAACGCGTCCCAGAACCCTGCGAGACCGAGCGATGCCAAGGCGGGATGAGGAGCCATACTCACGTACCGCGACGATTCCCGACGCCGGCAGCGCGAAGGGATCGCAAGGTCATGGGATGCGTTCTAGCCCGGGGCACAAACGTGGCATCATGCGGCCGGAAGTCCAATGGGCCTCGCCGACTCCCTCCGCTTTTACGCCGCCACCGACGTCGGCAAGGTGCGCGAGCACAACGAGGACAACTTCCTCGTCGACAAGAAGCTCGCGCTCTTCATCGTCGCCGACGGGATGGGCGGGCACGCCGCGGGCGAGGTGGCCAGCGCCATCGCCGTGCGCACGGTGCACGACGAGATCAAGCGCGAGAAGGAGCTGCTCGACGACTACGTGTCCGGGGCGACCGGGGGCAACAAGGTCACGCCGCGAGACATCGTGTCGCTCGTGGAGCACGCCTTGCAGCGCGCGTGCTCCAAGATCCACGAGGACGCGAGCACCGACCCGAGCAAGCGCGGGATGGGGACCACGCTGAGCGCCTTGCTCATCGTCGGCCACCAGGGGTTCATCGGGCACGTCGGAGACAGCCGGATCTACCTGGCGCGGTCGGGCAACGTGCAGCAGGTCACCGAGGATCACACCGTCTACAACGAGCTGGTCAAGCGCGGGCTCTCCAAGGAGGAGATCGACAAGGTCCCGCAGAAGAACGCGATCACCCGCGCCGTCGGCGTGTACGAGCGCGTGGAGGTGGACACGCTCGTGATCGAGCTCGTCCCGAGCGACGTGCTCGTCCTCGCGAGCGACGGGCTGCACGGCTACCTGCATTCCCCCGACGACCTGCGCGAGGCGCTCGCGCTGGACGGCGATGCCTGCGTCAAGGCGCTGGTCAGCCTGGCCAACGCTCGCGGAGGCAAGGACAACATCACCACGGTCGTCGTGAAGATCGGCGACGAGGGCGCCGTCGACACCACGAGGGCCAAGCGCCTGGCCCTGAAGCGCGACGTCCTCGCGAACATGCCGCTGTTCTCGCGGCTCAACGGGCGCGAGCTGCTGCGCGTGATGCAGGCCGTCGAGGTCCACAGCTACGCGGACGGCGAGGCGGTCATCCGGGAGGGGGACAAGGGGGACGAGCTCTTCATCGTGCTCGAGGGCAAGGTCCGCGTCTCGCGCGGCGAACAGACGCTGACGCACCTCGGCCCCGGAGAGCACGTCGGCGAGATGGCGCTCATCCGGAGCGTGCCGCGCTCCGCGACGGTGGTCGCCGCCGGGCCCGCCGAGCTCATATCCATCCGCCGCGCGGACTTCTTCGAGATCCTGCGCAAGGAGCACGAGATCGCCGTCAAGATGCTGTGGAAGTTCCTCGGCGTCCTGGCCGACCGGCTGGATCAGACGTCGAGCGAGCTGCACGACGCCAAGCGCGAGCTGGCGGCCGAGGACGTGACCGCCGAGATCTTCCCGGAGATCGAGGTGACGGCCCTGCCCCCCTCGGAGCGAGGTTGACATGCTTCACGATGGGCCGATAGCGTCTGGTAGAAGAGGCGGATGACGCGGCGGCTGGGCATCCTCGGAGTGCTCGTGCTCCTCGGCGCAGCGCGCTCGGCATGGGCCGACGAGCCGGTCAGCGCGCGAGAGCCTCACCTGATGAGCGAGACGTCGGAGATCACGACGGTCGCCGACGCGTTCGACGGGGACGACCCGTTCGACCTGAACCTGGTGCTGGGCTTCACCCAGTCGTGGAAGCACGCCAAGGTCCGGCGAGAGTCGTTTCTCTCCCAGCCGGGGCTGTCGAGCGGGGGCTTCATCCCCGCGACCGAGAACATCGCGAGCTACTCCTCGTCCACGTCGACGCTGATGCTCGGGGCCGACGTGGGGCTCTATCATGACCTCGCGCTGATCCTGCGCATGCCGGTCGTCCTCGGCTGGTCGCAGGACCTGTCCGATCTCGACGGCTCCTCGTTCGTCACCAGCCAGCTGCTGACCGACCCGATGGGCGGCCAGCTCTTCGGCGTCCCGTTCTCGAGCCCGACCCGCAGCGGTGTCGACTACTTCTCGGCGGGGCTGGACTGGGCGATCTTCAACCAGCAGCGCGACCCGACCTCACCCACGTGGATCGTAGGCATCGAGGGGCGCGTGAGCGTGGGGACGCCGATGCACGCCTGCAACGCCAACCCGGCGCCCGGGGCGGTCCAGTGCCCGGACCCGTCCAACCCGAGCGTGAACCGGGATCCGGGCATCAGCCGCGGGATGGACACGATCATCTTCAAGACGGTCTGGTCGCGCCGCTTCGGGTACGTCGAGCCGTACGACGGCTTCTGGGTCCAGGCCGAGTACCCGCAGGACTCGAGCGATTTCGGGCGCTGGAATCCGCAGAATAACCTCGAGCGGATGCCGCCTCTGCTCGGCTCGTTCGGGCTCGGGATGGAGGTCATCCCCTACGAGCGCCGCGAGGAGTACCAGCGGGTGAGCGCGGACTTCCGCTTCAAGGGGACGTACCACTCCCCGGGGCGCGACTACTCGGAGCTCTTCGACGCTCTGGGGTCGTCGCAGGCGGCCTCGCTGCGAACCCCCAACCCCTCGTCGTTCGCGGCGGGCGCGAAGGGGAGCGTGGCGAACCCCAGCTCCGAGAACGTGTTCTTCTCGGGGATCACCGAGGAGCAGGCGTACGGCAGCTTCACCATGTCGGCGTCGGGGACGTGGCAGGCCGGCGAGTACGTCAAGTTCACCGTCGGCACGGCGCTGACGTACGCGCAGTCGCACCTGGTCACCTCGGCCGACAACTGCAACCCGAACTTCAGCGGCGACACCAACCTCTCGGGCCCGTGCCGCTCGCTCACCTCGGCCCCCACCCAGGGCGTGCCCAACCCCGATCACCGAGACGTCATCGACACCCCCGGACATCGCTTCTCCGTCGACGACACGACGATCGTGGACCTGTGGCTCATGGGCGTCGTGATGTTCTAGATGACGCGCGGCCCGTTCGTCCTCGCGCTCCTCGGAGCGCTGACTTTCGCGGGGAGCAGCCGCGCCGACGAGAAGCCCCCCGTCGTCATCTGGCCTACGCTCACGCCGGCGGGCGACGCGCCCGGGCCGTCGCCCCTGCACCGGCCGCAGGCGGGGGCCGAGAAGGAGCTGTTCGAGCGCGCCCAGGAGCTCGACGCGACGCTGCGCGACGCGGTGCAGGACCTGGGGTTCACCCTCTACGTGGCGGACGCCGGGCCGGCGCAGGGCCACACTCGCGACGGAGATCTCGTCGAGCGCGCCTCGCGCCCCGCCCTAGCGGGCGTTTCCGACGGCGGGACGTGGGTGGTCAGCCCGCGGGTGGAGGCGATCGGGGGCGGCGAGTACGTCGTCCGCGTGGTGGCCGTGCCGCCCCACGGGGCCGAGCTGCGCGTCCGCGTCGCGACCGTCACGGGCGACGCCGTGAGCGTGCGGGGCCTGGTCATGCTGAGAGATGTGCTCCTCTCGAGCGCGGCGGCGCGCGCAGCGGTGCAGCAGGAGCGCGAGCAGACGGAGAAGGGCACCTCGCAGGGGATCATGAGCCCGCTGAGGTCGCAGGGGCGGGCGGTGCTCGCGGTCAACGCGGGGCTGTTCGGCGGCTTCACCGCGTTCGGGATCCAGCGGTCGAGCGGGTCGGACGATCCACGCGTGCTCTACCCCCTGCTCGCCCTGGGGACGGGCATGGGCATCGGCGCCGCGCTTCTGGTGGCCGACGAATGGGACGTGACGACGGGCGACGCATGGTTTCTCTCGGCGGGCGGCTGGTGGGGGGCTGCGTCGGCGTTCCTGATCGGCGCGGGCCACGCGGTGCAGCCGTTCGACGACCGGTACGCGTGGGGGGTGGGCGGGGGGCTCGCCGGGGTGAGCCTCGCGACGTTCGCGCTGACGCGCACTCAGATGGACGAGGGCGACGCGATGCTCGCGCACTCGGGCGGCGCGCTGGGCATGCTCCTGGGAGGCGCCGGCGAGTTTCTCTACCGGGGCACGACGACCGACGTCACTCCCTACGCGGGGATGGGCTATGGAACGGCGGCCGGTCTGCTGGCGGCGGGGGCGCTGGCGACGCAGGTGAGCGCGTCTCCGTCGCGCGTGCTGCTGATCGACGTGGGAGTCGGCGGGGGCGCGCTCCTCGGGGCAGCCGCCGCGAGCCCGCTCATCTTCCAGAACGCGACGCCGGGCAACACGCGCGGCTGGCTCTCGGCGACGCTCGCGGGGAGCGTGCTCGGCGGGGTCGGGGCCTGGTGGCTGACGCGGGACGTGGGCGCGGCGAAGGCCGCGTCGTGGCTACCGCCGGGGCGGCCGGTCGCGGGGGTCATCGGGACGAGCGCGACGAAGAGCGGCGGGGTGCCGGTATACGGCGTGGGGTGGGGCGGCGGGTTTTGAACCGCAGAGGCGCAGAGAGCGCCGTCCTCTGCGCCTCTGCGGCTCAATCGATTACGATGACGCCGGAGCCGGCGCCGGCGCTGCCTTGGCGCCTCCCAGCTCGGTGGAGAGGCACGACCAGTACGAATCCTTGTCGTAGTCGGGGCCGCCGGTGATGCGGGGCTTGAAGTCGGGCGGGTTGATGTAGACCTCGGTCATCGTCTTGTTCTTCACGCCGCTCACGCGGCGCGACCCCTGCACGTAGTCGGCGATCGGGTCGACCTTCCACCCGGCCTGCTCGAGGCACGTGCGGGTGGCCTCCTCGAGGCGCGGAGTGTCCGCCACGGCGAGTTGCTCGCGAAGCGGGCTGCGGATCGCGGGCGAAGTGGCGCACGATACGAGAGCGAGGACCGCGAGTGGAGCGAAGCGCATGGCGGCATCCTACGCGCGTTCCGGGCCGCGCGTCGCCAGTCCCGCGTAGGTGACCGCATCGAAGACCTCGTCTCGCAGCAGGGCGAGAACCTCGGGAAACGCGCCCGCACCCACGCACGCGACGCCACCCTCTCCCTCCGGGCCCTCCGGGAGAGGGCCGGGGGAGGGTTCACTCGCCCATCGCGCACGCCGGTCTCGCCCCGCCAGCCCGGTGCTCGTCGGATCACTTCAGTTACCGACCTTCTGCAGCAGATGAAGCACCTCGCCGGGTACGGTGAGCCCCATGCCCACCGCCACGCCCGCGTAGCGCGCGAGGTCGATCATCGCGCCGGCGCTCGCCGCCCGCAGCGCGGGCATGTCCGCGCCCGACGCGATCGCGTCCCGGACCGCGTCGGTGACCACGAGCAGCTCGTACAGCCCGATGCGCCCCTTGAATCCGGTCATGGCGCACTGGGGGCAGCCCTTGCCCCGCTTGAAGACCGGCTTCTCCTGCGGGAGCAGGGCGCCGACCTTGAAGAACTGCTCGACGATCGGCTCGGGATACTCGAACGGCTCGCTGCAGTGCGGGCACGCCCGCCGCACGAGGCGCTGGTGGAGCACCCCGATGAGGCCGTTGGCGATCGCGTAGCGCTCCACCCCGAGGTCCGCGAGGCGCATCACAGCGTCGAGCGCGCCGTTGGTGTGCACCGACGTGAGGACCAGGTGGCCGGTCATCGACGCCTCGACGGCGGTGCGCGCGGTGTCGTGGTCGCGCAGCTCGCCGACCATGATGACGTTGGGGTCCTGCCGCAGCAGCGTGCGCAGCACCAGGCCGAAGGTCGTGCCGATCTCGGTCTGCACCTGCACCTGGGTGACCCCGTCGAGGTGGTACTCGATCGGATCCTCGACGGTGACGATGTTGAGCTCCGTGCGGCGCCGCGCGGCCAGCGCGCTGTAGAGCGTCGTCGTCTTCCCCGAGCCGGTGGGGCCCGTGACCATGACCAGCCCGTGCGGCCGGAAGACCATCTGCGAGAAGAGCTGCCGCACCTTGTCGACGACGAAGAGCTGCTTCAGATCGACGATCCCGGCCGACGCGTCCAGGATGCGCATGACGATCTTCTCGCCGAGCTTCGCCGGCATCGACGAGACGCGCAGGTCGACGACTCTGCCGCCGGCGCGGACGCTGATGCGCCCGTCCTGCGGCTTGCGCATCTCGGCGATGTCCATCTTCGCGAGCACCTTGAGCCGGCTCACCAGCGGGCGGTGCATCTCGGCCGGGATCATCTCCCGGCGCGGCTGGAGCATGCCGTCGATGCGGTAGCGCACGACGACGCCGTGGCCGTCGACCTCGATGTGGATGTCGGAGGCGCCGCTGCCGAGGGCGGTGCTGATGATCTCCTCGACGAGAGCGACCACCTGGGGCCCGGTCGACTGGACGACCGCGCCCGAGCGCTTGGCCGCCTCCTCGTCGTCGAGGAAGCCGACCTGCGGGCGCTGCTGGGGCGACAGCGCGACGCCGGGCTGCTGGGGCGCCGGCTTCTTCCCCGTGCCTGCCTCGACGAAGCGATCCATCGCGTCCGCGCTCACGGCGACGACCTTCATGCGCACGCCGGGGATGGCGCGCGCCAGGGTGTCGAGCGAGGTCACGTCGCCCGGGTCGACCATCGCGACGGTGAGCGTGCGCGCGGTGAGCTCGAGCGGCGCCATGCGCGCCTGCCGCAGGAGGGCCTCGGGCGCCATCGACCAGAGCCGCGCGTCGAACGTGCGACCGACCAGGCTCACCCAGGGGATCTCCGGCTGGGTCGTCAGCGCCCCGAGGCGCTTCGCCAGCGTGCGCGCCACGCCGAGCGCCGCGTTGGGCATCTGCTGCATGACCATGAGGAACACGTCCTGCGCCAGGCGGTACACCACGCTCGGCGTCAGCGCGGTGCAGGTGCCCGTGCGAGGCTCGCCCGTGACGATCGCCATCTCGCCGAACGCCTCGGGCGGCTCGAGCAGCGCCACCTGCTGGACCAGCCCCAGCCGGCGGTCGCGCACGAAGACCCCGACCGAGCCGGACTCGATGAGGTAGAGCGCATCCCCCGCCTCGCCCTGCCGCACGATGTCGGCGCCCGCCGGGACGTCCTGCCGGATCAGCCGGGCGGCGATCCACTCACGCTGGACGGGGTTGAGCCCCTCGAACAGCACGCTCTTCGCCAGGAGATCGAGGGGCCCGGGCATAGTCGTTCATCTGCCAATAGACGACTCTTCGGCGCCGAGCGCAACGGAGTCTCCGGCCTGCCGCGCCCTGCCTCATCCCGCCGCGCGCCTGTAGGCGCCGGGTGAGGTTCCGGTCCAGCGTCGGAAGGCGCGGCCGAAGTTCGCGGTGTCCGAGTACCCGAGCTGCTCGGCCACCTGGTCGATCGAGAGGGTCTCCGACCTGAGGAGCATGACCGCGGCGTCGCGCCGCTGCCCGTCGAGCACGTCCGAGTACGTGACGCCGTGGGCGGCGAGCCGCCGCTTGAGGGTCCGGGGCGAGAGGTGGAGCTCGTGGGCGACCTCCTCGAGCGAGCGGGACCCGTGGTCCTTCTTCAGGACGAGCTGGCGCACGCGGTCCAGGATGCCCTCCGAGGTGCCGATCGCCTCGAGCGCGCGCTCGCACTGCTCGTAGGCGAGCCGGAGCGAGCCGGGATCGGACATCGTGAGCGGCGCGTCGAGCATGCTCGCGTCGAGGACGAGCTGGTTGCGCGGCTGGCCGAAGCGCGCCATCGAGAGGTGCTGCGGGAAGCGCTCGATGTAGGCGGGCCGCGGGAACATGAAGTCCGCGGCGCCGGCGAGCTCGCGCCCGGTGAGGGCGTTGCCGATCTGCCAGATGCCGACGGTGAGCGCGAGGAGTATCGAGTCGCGGGCGGGGCCGAAGTCGGCTCGCTCCTCGATGACGAGCGACGCGGCGTCGCCGCCCTCGTGGAGGCTGAGCACGAGCGCGTTGGTGCGCGTGGGCGCGAACCGGGTCGCGATCTCGAGCGCCCCGCGCAGCGTGGAGGCCGTCATCGCGGCGAAGCCGAGGTACCCGTGCGCCGAGACGCGCATCCGGATCCCCGCGTAGACGCCGAGGGCCTGCTCGCCGGTGAGCGCGCGCGCCCGCTGGACGAGCTTCACCATCGTCGGCACGGCGATCTGCGCCTCCGGCGCGGCGAGGAAGCGGGCGTCGAGGCCCAGCCCCTCGAACAGCTCTTCCGTGGGTACTTTCCAGCGCTTGGCTAGCTCGGCGAGGTGCAGCCCGTGGATCGCGGGCAACGTGAAGAATGTGTCACGTTCGGACATCTGTGGCCTGTAATGACCAGAATCTGGCACGGCGGAACCTGCCCATGCAAGCGCCGCGGTAGCAAGATTCCCCTGTCACTGAGATCCCGGAAGGACCGCGCCAATGGCCAACAACGTTCGCAACCTGCGGTTCGACCTCGAGAGCATCCCCCGCCACTGGAACGGCGGGCGGAAGTCGGTCACTACGTTCCTGGACGGCCTCTCGCTCTTCTTCCCCGCGGGCGAGCGGTTCTTCGTGACGAGCGTGCGCGCCCACCAGCAGTGCGTGAAGGACGAGTGGCTCGCGAGCGAGGTGCGCATGTTCTGCGGCCAGGAGGGCGTCCACTCGCGCGAGCACGCGCGTTACAACGAGATCCTGAAAGAGCAGGGCTATCCCGTCGAGAAGCTCGAGGGGCGCGTCGAGCGGCTCCTGGCGCGCGTCACGAAGAACACCTCGGCGCGCAGGCAGCTCGCGGTCACGTGCGCGCTCGAGCACTTCACGGCGCTCCTCGGGCAATGGCTGCTCGGCGAGCCTGGGCTGCTCGACGGGGCGCACCCGTCGATGGCGGCCCTGTGGCGGTGGCACGCTGCGGAGGAGAACGAGCACAAGTCGGTGGCGTTCGAGGTGTTCCTCGCGGCGGGCGGCGGGTATGGCGAGCGCGTGATGGCGATGATCGGGGCGACGGTCATCTTCTGGGCGAAGGTGATCGAGCACCAGATCCGGATGATGCAGGCCGACGGGACGGCGACGTCGCTGGCCGAGTGGCGGGCGCTGGCGCGGTTTCTGTTCGTGGAGCCGGGCGGGATGGGGGCGCTGGTGGGGCACTATCTGAAGTACTTCAGGCCGGGGTTTCATCCGTCGCAGATCGATTCGAGCGGGCTGCTGGAGGCGTGGAAGAAGGAGTACCAGGAGTCGCCGATGTATTCGGAGCCGAAGGCGGCGTAACGGGCCATCGACCGCCGCCAGAGGTCATCGGTTGCCGAACGGCGCGGGCGGAAGCGACTGCAGATACGCCCAGAGCGCGTGGCGCTCGGTGTCATCGTAGCGGGCGAGCGCGGCGAGCGGCATGAACGGGTCGATCTTCTTTCCGTTCTTGCGGACGCCCGTGTCGAGCAGCTTCGCGAAGTCCTCGTACGTCCAGTCCGCGAGCCCGCTCTTGTCGGGCGTCAGGTTCAGCGGAGTCGGGATCGAGGGCGGCGCTCCGGGGATCGGCCCGCCGGTCAGCTGCTGGCCATGGCATCCGGTGCAGAGCCGGCCGACGAAGCGGCCGTAGTCCCTGGTCGGAGAGGGTGCCGGCGCGAGCTCGACGTGCTCGTGGTCGATGCGGCGCGCGACGTCGAGCGGCATCATGCCTCGGCGATCGAGGACCTTGCCGAGCGTGCCGATCTCCGTGGACCCGTTCGGCCTGTCGACCGGGGGCATCGAGCGCAGGTACGAGATCATGGCCACGATGTCCGAGTCGGGCAGCCAGTTCGAGTCCTGCATGGGCATGAAGCGCACGCTGCGGCCGTCCATCTTGATGCCGTGGCGGAGCAGCCGGAAGACCTCGCCGTCGGTGTACGCGGCGCCGAGGTTCGCCGTCGTGATGTTCGGCGCGTTGAAGTGGCCGACCGGGCCCATGTCGGGACCCTTCGACGTGCCCCCGAAGTCACCCCCGTGACACTCGGCCACCGCGCACGGCATCACCGAGTGGGTGAGGTGCTCGCCGCGCGCGAGCACCGCCGGGTCCTTCGAGATCGTGATGTCCGGGACGGGGACGGCGTAGACGCGATCCATGCTCGCGTTGAACTCGTGCGCCTGCCAGCCCGCGTAGCTGGCGCCGGTTCCGAGGACGAGGACGAGCAGCAGACCGAGCACACCGAGTACACGCATGAGCATCTTCACGGGGGTTCTCCTTCTCCTGACGACTGGAGGTTACGGCAGCAGGAGCCCGGAGCAGAAGCTGTCGCTAGCCCTACTTTCGCAAAGAGGCCGAGTGTTTGAGTGCGCCGTGACGTTGGGCAGCTAGTGGAAAGAAGCCGTCCTGGCTCTCGCGGCCCCCCAACCCGGCCTTCCCCCCGCCGGAGCGGGGGGAAGGTGTCGAGAGGGGCGCAACCTGGTGGAGCCTGGAGCC
>PLYU01000187.1:6666-8402 GCA_003153495.1 Myxococcales bacterium | reverse complement strand
CAGGCCTGACCTCCATGCTCGGGTACCTTGACCACCGTCCTGGTCAGGGCTGACCTCCATGCTCGGGTACCTTGACCACCGCCCTGGTCAGGCCTGACCTCCATGGTCGGGTGCCTTGACCACCTACCTGGTCAGGCCTGACCTCCATGGTTGGGTGCCTTGACCAACCGCCTGGTCAGGCTCGACCTCGTGCGCGGTGAAGGCGCCCCACCACGTCGAGGGTGGCACCTCACCGCGCGGGTCAGGCTTGATCGCCTCGGTGGGGTGGAGTGGCCAACGGGTCGGTCAGCCCGGTGGGGCATGGCCGGGACGGCGCCCGGAGTGAGCAGACTGGCGTACCCAGGCGTCTGGGGCCCCGTGCAGACGACCTGGCAGCGGCATGGAAGCCTGGTTGCCCTCGATGGTCGAGGCAGACGCGACTATTGGCTTTCGGCGCGCTAGGGTCCGGGGAGCTTGTCCGGCTACGGTCGCATCACACGGAGCAGCAGCCGATCGAGCGCTCCGTGGGGGGCAACCGCGGCGTCGATCCTCTCGGCCTGCGTCCGCGTCTCGGCGGCGCCGAACTGGGTGCAGACGACGATTCCGGCGTGTTCCGCTCTTGCACGGTGAAGACGCACGAAGTCCCGGCGATTGATTGTAAGGACGGCGCGGCGGTCCGCCGTTGCGAAGGTCAGGACGGCATCGTCAGGGATCCGCTGGTTAGCGTTCCCTGCCTCGACCGTCGTGAGCACGTCGTGCCCCAGCGCGCGAAGTTCCCGCACGGTGCCGAGAGGGAAATTCTCGTTCGCGTAGAAGCGCACCGCCTACGCCCTCTCGTTCTCGTCGATCTCGCGATCGATCTCCGCCCTGTTCAGTGTCGCATAAAGGTGCGCCGCACGAAGATCCTGCGGACGCAGGGTCGGATAGTTCTCCAAGACGGCCGCGTCCGCCCAGCCCAGCCGGCGGTAGTTCACGAGCGCCCAAACCGCGATCCTGGTGCGCGCGACGCGCACGGACCCGCCGAGCACCCCCGGCGTCCTTTCTAGCAATGCGTCGATGAGGACTCGAGCGCTGGGTGACGGGCGTAGTGGACGTCGTGCAGAGCGGTCACTCCGACGCCGGTCGGAACGATGCGGTTTCGGCGCTTGCTGTCGAGGCGCCTGAGCTACAGCGCTGGGAACGCTCCAGCTGAACGCAAAGCTGGGGAAGTCACCGAGTCTCGTTGTCGGGCGAGCCGTGCCGCGGAGGGGGGCGAAATACCGGGGGTGACCTGCGGGGCTAGCCATGGCTGGATCCCGGGGACGGGCTTGCCGAGGTCGACGGGGCCGAAGGTGCCGCCAGCGATTGAGAGCGTGCAGACAGCTTCGTCATGCGCTCGCTGAAGTTCTGTAGGGCTCCCTGCAGCAGGGGAAGCGTGTCCATGGCCTCTTCGAGCATGTCTGCGATGAGGTCGAGGGCGACGCGCACAGGCACGACCACGCGGGCGGCAGGAGGAAGCGCATACGCGACCGAGACCACCCCGTCCTCCTCCTTGCGCTGAGCTCCATCATGCGAGCCCTCGAACAAGCGTGCCTCCTTGTCAGGGTGCAGGTAGAAGAAATCGAGCGTCAACGTGTCGCCGGCGCCGTTGACGTTGACGTAGTTCGCGAATGGCGGCTGCTTCGCCTCGTCCTCAGGGGCAAGGCTCAGCTCCAAGAACTGGACTTCGTCGGGGACATCAGGCATCGCCTGCATGCTAGCCCTACTTTCGCAAAGAG
>PLYU01000187.1:0-6541 GCA_003153495.1 Myxococcales bacterium | reverse complement strand
CCTCTTTGCGAAAGTAGGGCTAGACGCGCAGCACCCGACACTCTCGGTACCTCACCGCGTGGTCCCCGACGGCGCCACGACTCCGTAATACACGAGCGTGCCCCCCCGGGACGCGCCCGCGCGCGGGCCGCTGCTGAAGTCGCCGCCCGCTGCCCAGTACGCTCCGGTCGGGTCGGCCCACGCTCCGTGCAGGTCGGTGTGCGGCTCGAGCGCGAAGTCGTCCTGCCACTGCCCGGCGACGAGGCGCTCCTTCAACCCGGCCGAGCCCACCAGGACGACCTGGCCCGGCGCGGCGCAGGACACGCCGTTGACGTCGTTGTCGAGCTGCACGTCGACCCGCGTCCAGGTCCGGCCGTCCGAGCGCAGCACGTCGCGACCGCCGACGGCGTAGACCTCGCCGGGCCCGCACCCGTTCACCGTCAGCAGAGTGCCGGTCGCGATCGGCGGGCTCGACTCGAGCGCCCACACCGCGCCCTTCCTGTGCCAGACAGTCCCCGCCTCGCCGACGACGTAGAGGTCATCCCGGGCCGAGCCCCAGACCTTGAAGAAGGCGCGTCCCAGCGCCTGGGGCGGGGGAGACGCCGTCCAGCTCGTGCCATCGTAGTGGAGCACCACGTCGTTGGGCGCGCTCGAGCCGCCCCCCGGCGTGCCGCCGACCGCCCAGGCGTCGTCCGGCGCGGCCGCCCACACCCCGAACAGCGTCGCGCTCGTGGGACGGGATGCCCCCTCGGTCACCGTCTGGCCATCCCAGTGCAGGATGCGGCCCTTCTCGCCGACGATCCACGCGTCGGTGCGGCTGGTGCCGTGCGCCCACCAGAACGTCTCGGTGCCGCCGGGCCGGAGGTCCGTCCAGGCGTTCCCGTCGTAGTGCAGGACCGCCGACGGCGACCCGTTGCCGAGCGGCCCCCCGACGGCGAGCACGTCGTCCGCGGCGGCTCCCCAGACCGACAGCAGCGTCGGTGGCTGATTCGCGAGCACCACGTGCCACGCCGGCGGCCCCGGAGTCTTCGTCGGCGTGCCGCTGCACGCGACGGAGAGAGAGGCCGCCAGGACGCCAAGACGCCAGGAGAGAGGATTCTTCTGGCGTCTTGGCGTCTTGGCGGCGATTTTCGTGCTCATTCCGCTCCCCCGTCGTTGCACGCCTCGCCGAGCACGTAGCCGCCCTTGCAGATGCACCTGCACTCCTGGAGGTTCTCCGGCTCGCTGCACTGAGGAGTCACGTGGATCTTCAGGGTGGCCGTACGCTTCTCACGATCCTCGACCGTGACCTCGAGCCCGTAGGTGTTGCCGAACAGGTCAGTCGTCGACCATTCGTTGGGGCACACGGCGATGTTCGAGAAGCTCGAGGCTCCCTCCGACGCGCTCGACGCCCAGCCGTCGCCGGTCGAGGTCAGGTTGACGGTGCGAGAGTCGACGCGGACCTGCTGGCTCGTGAGATCGCGCAGCGCTCCCGTCAGCTGAACGCCGCAGCCGTCGAGGTTCGTCGCGCGGACGCCCACGAAGACGACGCGCCCGCCCTGCGGCGGGAAGACCATCGGCGCGGTGTCTCCGTCGGCCAGCGGGACCACCGTCTGGTCGCCCCGCATCACGAGGATCTCCAGGCTGGGCGGCTTCGACACGTCGCCCACGACGCCGCACGGCCCGCCGTCCGGCGTCGACGGGGAGCAGCCGCTCGCGACGGCGACGGCGATCGAACCGGCGAGAGCCGCTCGCATGGAACCGGTCAGAAGCAGGTCACGTTGTCTTGCTTCGGGTAGTAGTAGACGAACGCGTTGCAGTGCTCGTTCTTGTCGACCTGCGGCCCGAACGTGTAGCAGCAGTCCTGCTGCGACGCGGGCGTGCCGTACTTCGTCTGGTCGAACGCGTTGAGACCGGCGCAGCCCACGCTGGCGACGGGCGCCACCCAGTCGTACGAGCACGTGTACCAGACGCCTCCGCCGCTCGGGACGCTCACGTTCAGGTCCGGCGAGTGGAGCATCGGCGGGCTGTCCCACGTCAGCGACTGGTAGAACCGCGACGAGTCCGGCGGGGTCGTCGTCGACGTTCCATCCCAGGTGAACATGTCGAACTCGACGCCGCGCGAGTGGAAGTGACCGTTGGCGCCGATGATCGTGACCGGGTTGGGGCTGTTGAACTGGCAGCTCGCCTTGAACGTCGGCTTCGGGTTGCTCTGGCAGACGCGGATGCTCTGGTCGGTCGCGAACAGTGTGCCAATCTGCGCCGTGACCTGATCGGCAGGGAGGGTCCACAGGTTGATCGCCACCTGCCCCGTTCCGCCCGGCGTGCCCTGGGTGCTGGCGTTGACGTAGTGCGTCTGCAGCATGAGCCACTCGTCGGGGTGGTCCGCGGGGTTCAGCTGGTTGGCCACCCCGTCGGGGTACGACCAGTCCTGGTCCCCCGCCTGCTGGGTGTTGGTCACCAGCGGCCAGTCCGACCAGTTCGAGCTGACGAAGCACTGGCCCTGGCCGTTGGTGCCGACCTGCACGGCGCCGTTCGCGGGGTCGAGGCCCTTGATCGTTCGAACCCGGAACACGTTCATGTGGTGCGAGCCGGCCTTCTGGACGACCTGCACACGGTGCACGTCGATCGGCTGATTCGCAGCAAATCCAGCGGCCTGAGCGAGATCGCTCACCCTGAAGAAGTAGCAGCTCTGCACCTCGGTCCCCGGGGCGACGGCGAAGGCGTCCGTCTTCATCTGCAAGCCCTGGCCCGCCGGAGGCGGCTGGAGCCGGGAGGGATCGGTCGGTCCGTCGGCGGCGGCGTCGCCGGTGCTCGCGTCGACGGGTCCGTCGGCGGCGGCGTCGCTCGTGACCACGTCGACCGCTGCGGCGTCCGACGGCCCGGCCTTCGAGGGCGAGCTGGAGCAGCCCGTGGCGGCGAGCGCGCCGGACACGACGAGGAAGCAAACCTGGATTCGAGCGCGCATGTATCGGGGGTACCCTTGGTGACTGTATCCCGCCCTGCACGTGGTGGGCCAGCCGGATGGGCTCCCTCCGGTGGCGGGTTTCGTGTAGGGATCGCGCGAGGATGCGACCGGCCGCCGCTGCCTTCATTGCCATCGCGGTGGCCGTCACCGGCGTCAGCTCGTACCTGGCGTTCTCGCCGTCGCGTTCCGGGACCCTGGCGTTCTGGGCCCTGGCGGTCGGCCCGACGCTCGTGCTCGCGGCGATCGCCGGGGCGTGGGCGAAGCGCGAGGAGCTCCTCGCGGAGTGGCTGACTCCGAAATGGGGCGACTTCACGCGCGGCCTGATGGGCGCGGTCGTGCTCTACGGAGCCGCGTGGGCTTTCAAGGAGATGGTCATGCCCGTCGGGGCCGCGCACGAGCTCTGGCTCGTGTCGCTCTACGGACAGCTCGGCGATCCCCGCGAGCTTCAGGCCCACGCTCCGGCCGTCGCCGTCGCGGTGTCCGCGGCCGCTCTCGCCGAGGAGGTCCTCTGGCGCGGCGTGGTGACGCAGCTGCTCGCCGAGCGGGTGGGGTCGCGAGCCGCGTGGGTGTGGGCCGCCGCGCTCTACGCGCTCGGATACGTCCCGACGATGTGGGCGCTGCGCGCGGGCGGGAGCGTCAACCCGGTGCTCGTCGTGGCGGCGCTCGGGGCGGGGATCTTGTGGGGCGGGATGGCAAGAGGGTTCGGGAGGCTGGCGCCGGTGGCGCTGGCGCACGCGCTGTTCGACTGGGTCGTGGTGATGATGTTTCCGCTGTGGGGGGTGAGGTAGCTCGCCAATGGCAACGATACTGGCGCCGTTCGATTCGATGCCCTGGGAGCAGGGGGCACACCCTCTCGAGCAGAAGAAGGCCCTGGCGGGCCGGGGACTCGCGATACTGAAGTTCGCGCCGGGGTTCGCCGATCCCAGCTGGTGCGAGCGGAGCCACGTGCTGTACGTGCTCGAAGGCTCCCTCGAGGTCGAGCTGGCCGACGGGACGACGACCCTGCGGGTCGGGCAGTGCGCCGAGCTCGACCGCGGCACGCGTCACCGCGTGAGGAATCCGGGGGACGTGAGCGTCGTCGTCTTCGTCGTCAGCGACCGCGACGGGCCCGGCTGACGGCGCGCTCGTCCCTCGTCACGGGTACCGGTTGCCGAATCGAATCTCCTGCGGATACGGGAAGATGTCGTCCTGGATGCCGGCGTTGATCCGCTCCTGCGTGGCGATCCAGAACGCGGGGTCGGTCAGGTCGCGGTGCAAGTCGAGGAAGAGCTCGCGGGCCCGCCCCGGCGCGAACAGGAAGTTCGGGAGCTCCTCCGGGAAGACGTCGCTGGGCGAGACCGAGAACCATGGCTCGCCCGACATCTCCTCGTCGCCGTCGCTCGTGGACGGCAGGCGCCGGAAGGTGCACTCGGTCAGCGGAGCGATCTCGTCGTAGTCGTAGAAGACCACCCGGCCGTAGCGGGTGACGCCGAAGTTCTTGAGCAGCATGTCGCCGGGGAAGATGTTGGCGCTCGCGAGCTCCTTGATGGTCGCGCCGTACTCGTGGACGCAGTGCTCGAGGCGCTCGTCGTCGGCGTCGCGGATGTACACGTCGAGCGGGATCATCCGGCGTTCGATGTACACGTGGTGGATGACGATCTCGTCTCCCGCGATCGAGATCGCGGACGCGGCGACTCGCTTCAGCTCGTCGACCAGCGCGGGCTCGAAGCGGTGCAGGGGCAAGGCGACGTTCGAGTACTCGAGGGTGTCCGCCAGGCGTCCAGCGCGGTCGTGGTGCTTGACCATCAGGTACTTCTCCTGCACCCGCTTGCGGTCGCTGTCCTTGGGCGGCTCGAACCAGTCGCGGATCACCTTGAACACGTACGGGAAGCTCGGCAGCGTGAACACGACCATGACCATGCCCTTGGTGCCGGGCGCGGTGACGAAGGTGTCCGTCGAGTGCTTCATGTGCTCCATGAGGTCGCGGAAGAAGAGCGTCTTGCCCTGCTTCTGCAGCCCGAGCATCGTGTAGAGCTCCGCCCTGGGCTTGTTGGGCAGGATGGCCCCGAGAAAGTCGACGTACGCCGACGGCACCTCCATGTCGACGAGGAAGTACGCGCGCGCCAGGCTGAAGACGCGGCCGATGTTCTCGCGCTTGAGCAGGAGCGCGTCGGCGTAGACCGAACCGTCGCCGGCCTTCAGGAGCGGGACCACGAACGGATACTCCTCGTTGCCGTTGATCGCCCGGCCGACGACGTACGCCGCCTTGTTGCGGAAGAAGAGCGACGAGAGGACCTGAATCTGGAAGTTCGGCTGCATGCGCCACTTGCCGGGGAAGCGCTCGCGCATGGCGTGCACCAGGTTGCGCAGGTCCCGGTCGAGATCCTGGAACGGGCTCGCGAGGCCGAAGCTCGTGAGCGCCGCCAGCATCGTGCTTCGCAGCCCGTCCTTGGCGGGGTAGTAGCAGCGGTACGTCGGCTCGTCGCCGTCGAGGTGCTCGGTGGAGATCGCCGGACGACGGAAGATGTACTCGTTCCTGTAGTAGCGGCGGTCGAGCACGCGGCAGGCGACCGAGTTGTAGAAGGTCTCGGCGCACTCGGGCTGCCTGTGGTCGTGCAAGAGCCCGATGTAGGCGGACTTGACCGCCTGCCAGAGCGACTCGTCGCGGACGGCCGCCGGAAAGCGCTCGCGCACGGTCGCCACCGCTTCGACGACGCGCTGGTCGTACATCTCGATGCGCACCCTCGAGGCCTCGCGCACCCCGGCCCAGTCGGCCGCGTCGAAGTGGAGCTTCGCGCTGGCGCTCGTCTGACGGAAGATGGAGTAGTGCTTGTCGAAGCCGTCGCGGATGGTCCGCGCGATGTCGGTGGCGAGGGTCATGGAACGGGGGTAGGTCGCTGAGGGTATCATCGTGCGTGCCGAAGACATCGCGCCCCTCGACGCCACGGCCGCCCGCGGCCGCATCGCGGCGGGCCTCGCCGCGATCGGGGAGCGCCCTCGCGACGATCTCGTGGAGCTCGCGGCCCTGGTCGCCTGCGCGTATCCGGCGCTCGCCGACGCGATCGACGCGCACCCCGAGGACCTGATCGTCCTCGCCCGCGGAACGACGCAGGCGCGCGACCAGCGCGCCTACCGGCGCCTCGCCGCGACCGCCGTGGGCGACCTCTCGGACCCGGAACGTGTCCGGCGCGGCCTGCGGCGCCTGGTGTCGCGCGAGAAGCTCCGCATCGCCGCGCGCGAGCTCCTCGCGCAGCCGGGGCACGATGTCGACGTCACCGCGCGCGAGCTGTCCGACCTGGCGGAGGTGTGCTGCGGCACCGCGCTCGTCGAGGCGCTGGCATGGGCCGAAGCGCGCTTCGGCCGCCCGCTCACCGCTGCCGGGGAGCCGTGCGCGCTCGTGGTCGTCGGCATGGGCAAGCTCGGCGGGCGAGAGCTCAACGCCGGGAGCGACGTCGACCTGATGCTCTTCTACGACACCGACGACGGCTGCGTCGTCGGCGGCCCGCCGGCGGAGGGCGGTAGGCACACGCTGCACGAGCACTTCACGCGCGTGGCCCAGCGCTTCGTGGCGACGCTCGACGAGCCCACGGGCGACGGCGTCGTGTGGCGAGTCGATCTGCGGCTGCGCCCCGAGGG
>PLYU01000053.1 GCA_003153495.1 Myxococcales bacterium | reverse complement strand
GGGATCGGCGAAAAACACCGGGCTCTAGAACCGGCGCGTCTCATCTGCACAGACTGCGTCGCACCGCCCCCGTCTCCCCATTGACGTCGCGCATCAGGCGCTGTTCACCCTCCCGCCGAGATGCTCAACCTGCCGCCCCCCGCCGGCGACGAGGCCACCACCCTCGCCCGCGACCTGGGGGTGACGGTGACCGCGGCCACGGTCCTGCTCGCCCGCGGCCTGCGCGAGCCCGCCGAGAGCACCCGCTTCCTCGACCCCCGCCTCGCTCACCTCACCCCGCCCGACGGGATGAAGGACCGCAGCGAGGCCGTCGCCCGCCTCGCGCGCGCCGCTCGGTCGGGCGAGCGTGTGTGCGTCTTCGGCGACTACGACGCCGACGGCGTGACGGCCGCGGCCCTCCTCACCGACGTCATGCGGACGCTGGGGGCCGAGGTGGTCACGCGGCTCGCGGACCGGTTCGACGGCGGCTACGGGCTGTCCGACCCGGCCGTGACGCGCGTGCTCGCGACCGGCGCGACGCTGCTGGTGACGTGCGACTGCGGCTCCAGCGACCACGAGCGGCTCGAGCGCGTGCGCCGCGCCGGCCTCGACGCGGTGGTCATCGACCACCACCGCGTCCCCGACGAGCCGCTGCCCGTGCTCGCGTTCCTCAACCCGCACCGGCCCGAGTGCGGCTTCGCCTACAAGGGGCTCGCCTCGGTCGGCCTCGCGCTCTCGGTCGGCGCGGGCGTCCGCGCCGAGCTCGGCGTGCAGCTCGACATGCGCCGCTGGCTCGACCTGGTCGCCATCGGCACCATCGGCGACGTCGCGCCCCTCGACGGCGACAACCGCGCCCTGGTGCGCGCCGGGCTCTCTCTGCTGACGACCCGGGGTGCCCGCCCCGGCACCCGCGCGCTGGCGGAGATCGCCGGCTGCACCACGGGCACGCCGACCGGCGAGGACGTCTCCTTCCGCCTGGCCCCGCGCATCAACGCCCCCGGGCGGCTGGAGAAGCCCGACCTGGCGCTGGCCCTGCTGCTCGCCACGAGCGACGCCGAGGCCCGCGACCTCGCCTCCAGAGTCGAGGACCTGTGCACCCGCCGCAAGGAGGTCGAGCGCGCCGTCACGGCCGAGGCGCTCGCGATGCTCGAGGACCCCGCGCTGGCCGCGCTCCCCGCGATCGTCCTGGCGAAGCAGGGCTGGCACCCCGGCGTCGTCGGGATCGTCGCCGGGCGGCTGGCGTCGAGGTTCCGCAAGCCGACCATCGTGGTCGCCCTCGACGGCGCGCGCGGGCGAGGCTCGGTGAGGGGCCCCGCGGGCTTCTCCGTGTACGACGCCCTGGCTTCTTCCCGCGAGGCCCTCATAGGCTTCGGCGGCCATCACGCCGCTGCCGGCATCGAGGTCGAGACGGGCAAGATCGAGTCGTTGCGCGAGCAGTTCGCCAGCGCGTGCGCCGCCGCGGGCGTGCCCGACACCAGGCCGCGCTGGGACGCCGACGCGCGCCTCGAGCCGCAGGACGCGCCGGCCAGCGTCCTGGGCGATCTGGAGCGCTTCGAGCCGTGCGGCCAGGCGAACCCCGCCCCGCGCGTCGCCGTCGAGCGCGCGCGCGTCCTGAGCGCCAAGGAGCTCCGCGGGGGCCACCTGAAGCTGTGGGTCGACGTCGCGGGCGTCCGGATGTCGTGCTTCGGCGCCGAGATGGGCGGCCTCGCCGCGGGTATCGGGGACCACGCGCGGCTGGTGGGCGCGCTGCGCAAGGACACGTGGACGGGCGGCGGGGCGATCGAGATGCGCCTGGTGGCCGCCGAGCCCGCCTGACGGTTCCTGGGCTATGCTCGCCTCGTGAGCCAGCGCGGGGTACCTGCAGGCGTCGGCGGGCGGCCGTCCGCCCCGCTGATCCGGTTCTCCGGCGTCCGCAAGCGCTTCGGCGCGAAGGTCGTCTTCTCCGGGATCGATCTGGACATCCAGCGGGGCGAGACGATCACGGTGATGGGCGCGTCGGGGTGCGGCAAGAGCGTCCTGCTCAAGATGCTCATCGGCCTGATCCACGCGGACGGCGGGCAGATCGGCTTCGACGGCCAGGACATCGCCCAGATGGCCGACGACAAGCTCACCGAGGTGCGCCGGCGGATCGCCTACCTGTTCCAGGGGGCCGCTCTCTTCGACTCGCTCAGCGTGGGCGAGAACGTCGCCTACGGCCTGCGCGAGCAGTTCTGGGACAAGATGAGCGACGCCGAGATCCTGGCCCGGGTCGAGCAGGCCCTGGCGCTCGTCGGCCTGCCGGGCATCGAGTCGATGCGCCCCAGCGACCTCTCGGGCGGAATGAAGAAGCGCGTCGGCCTCGCCCGCACCCTCGCCCTGCAGCCCGAGGTGATCCTCTACGACGAGCCGACGACGGGGCTGGACCCCATCAACACGGCGCGGATAGACCACCTGATCCTGGGCATCCAGCGCGCCCTGAAGATCACGAGCGTCGTGGTGACCCACGACATGGGCACCGCGTTCGCGGTCTCGAACCGCCTCGCCATGATCGGCAAGGGGCGGATCCTGCTGGTCGGGACGAAAGAAGAATTCCGCGCTACCAGCAACGAGACCGTGAAAAACTTCATCGAGGGCCACGCGCCCGAGACGGAGGACGTGGCGTCGCTCCTCTCGTCGTCGTGACGAGGCAGCTGGCCCCGGGAACCTGGAAATGACTCGCGAGCTCAAGGTCGGTCTCTTCGTCGTCTTCGGCATCGGTCTGATGACGGTCGCGGTCTTCCTCATCGGCGACACGCGCAGGCTGTGGGAGTCCAAGGGTACGTACAGCGCGGCGTTCAAGGACGTGGCGGGCCTCAAGCCGGGCGCTCCGGTCCGGATGGGCGGGGTGGACATCGGCTCGGTCACCGGCGTCAACCACGCGAGCGACATCAGCGACGGGCGCATCTACGTCCGGATGTCGATCTCCAAGTCGGAGGCGGTGCGCATCCGGGCGAACACGGTCGCGCACGTGGTGGGCAAGGGCCTGCTGGGCGACAAGATGGTGGAGCTCGACGTGGGCTCGCCCGCGGCGCCGCCCATCGCGCCGGGCTCGCTCATTCCGGCAGAGGAGCCGACCGACATGTTCGCGTCGGCGAACCGGGTGGCGATCGCCACCGAGCAGGCGATCACCAGGATCGGGACGCTCACCGAGGCGCTCGCCGACCCGAAGCTGTCCGCCGACATCAAGGGCTCCGCGGCGGACGTGCACTCGATGCTGGACGCGATCGTGCACGGGGACGGGACGGCCCACCGCCTGCTGTACGACAAGGACGAGGCCGTGAAGCTGGACCAGCTGCTCGACCGGCTGGGTCGCGTGTCGGCGAGGCTCGACGACGTGCTGGGGAGCGTGCAGGACGTGACGGCGCACGTGGAGAAGGGGCCGGGGATCGCGCACGCTCTCGTGTACGACGGGGAGATCTCGAAGGACGTGGCGGGTACGCTGAGCGAGCTGCACTCCGATCTGGCGGCGATCCGCAAGGGGAACGGTCTGGCGCACGCGCTGCTCTACGGGGACGAGTCGTCGACGCGGGTGATGTCGAACGTGAACGCGGTGAGCGACGACCTGCGGGCGATCGTGGCGGGGATCCGGCAGGGCAAGGGGACGCTCGGGGCGCTGCTGGTGGATCCCACGGTGTACGAGGACATCAAGAGCGCGGTGGGCAACGTGGAGCGCAACGCCGTGCTGCGCGCGCTGGTGCGGTACTCGATCAAGGCGGACGAGGAGCGACCCGCCCCGCGAGTCGAGGGGCGCTAGCCCTACTTTCGCAAAGAGGCGCCGAAGCCGCCCTGGCTCTCGCGGCCC
>PLYU01000288.1 GCA_003153495.1 Myxococcales bacterium | reverse complement strand
GCACGGCGGGCCGCCGTATTTCTGGATGGTAGAGCTCGACGCGCCGCCCCCCGGCCCCCTGCACGTCGCCCTCGTGCGCGCCGCTGCGTGCGGCGGACAGGCCGTCGCGACGCGTGACGTCGCGGTCCGCGCCTACCCGCTGCCCCCGCCCGGCACGCCCCGCACGGCGCTCTGGCTCACGCGCGCCGCGTGGACGCCGCCGCTCGAGAACCTTTACTCCGCCTGGATCCAGCACATGTTCGAGGCGCCGCTCGACCAGCAGCCGAGCTACAGCGCGCTGCACGACGTCCTGCGCGACCGGTCGAAGAACTTCCTCTGGGATCACCTCGGCGTGGCGGAGGATGAGCAGGGCATGGTCGTCCGGCCCGACTGCGCCGACCTCCCGTACTTTCTGCGGGCGTACTTCGCGTTCAAGCTGGGCCTGCCGTTCGGCTGGTCGCGGTGCTCGCGAGGCGAGGGGGGGGGGCCGCCGAAGTGCTCGGACTTCGCGACGACCAGCGACCCGTTCCCGCCGCTCGACGGCAAGCCGCAGACGCTCCCCGCGTGGGCCGATCCCGACCGCGACCCCGGCGGGCCCTGGGAAGACAACGTGAAGCGCGTGGGCGAGCTGCTGCGGACGACCCTCGCCGACGCTGTGCAGTCAGGCGCGGGGCGGACCCCCGCCGGGGACGAGGAGAGCGACTACTACCCGGTCGCGCTCTCCGCCTCGACGCTGAGGCCGGGGACCATCTTCGCGGACCCNNCGCGCAAGCGCTTCTGGCGCGGCAACTTCCTCTTCGCCCTCGACCCGACCCTCGGTAGCGCGGGCTTCAAGCGATTCCGGCCGGTGGTGCGCGACGGGGCGGCGGGCAAGCCGCGGCGTCTGAAGAACGCGGAGCTCGCGGACTGCTCGACCACCGACCAGTACTCCGGCGGGGTCGACGGGTTCTACGACAAGGTGGACGACGTCCTCTCGCCGGCGCCGCTCGACCCGACCCAGGCGCTGCTCGAGACGATCCAGGCGCTCCACGAGCAGGTCAGGGTGAGAGTCACGTCGGTCGAGAACGGGCGGAAGTTCCTGGAGTCGGGCAGGCCCCCGGCTGAGGTGCCGGACGGCGCGAAGATCTTCGAGGCGACCGGAGACTGGGAGGACTTCGCCACTCCGTCGCGCGACCTTCGCCTGCTCATCGCGATCGACGTCGTCCGCGCGCTCCCCGCCCGCGTCGCGCGCCGCCCGGAGCGCTACGCCATGCCGCCCGGCAAGAGCGTCGACGTGGTCAGGAGCGAGATCGAGGCTCGCCTCTCGCGCGAGCTGCGTGAGCGCAAGATCGAGTACACGCGCAGCGACGGGTCGAAGTGGGAGCTCGCGCTCGACGACGTCGTGACGCGCGAGAAGGCCTTCGAGATGGCGTACGATCCGAACGACTGCGTCGAGCAGCGGTGGGGCGCCCCCGCGAGCAGCGCCGAGGCGTCGAGCTGCCGCGCGCACGCGCCGCCGGCGCAGATTGCGAAGATGGAGGGCTATCGCGTCTGGTTCCACGAGCGCCGTCGGCCGCCTCGGTGACGAGGGGCTCGACGTCCTGTAACTAGCGCCGCCCGCCCCGCGAGGGTGAGGCGAGCGCGCCGATCATCGATCGGGAGCCGAGTCGTGCTACGAGTCGGCTCCCGATGTATTTCCAGGAAGTCATCCTCGCCCTGCAGGACTTCTGGGCCAAGCGCGGCTGCCTCATCGTGCAGCCGTACAACAGCGAAGTCGGCGCCGGGACGTACAACCCGGCCACGTTCCTCCGCGCGCTCGGCCCCGAGCCGTGGAACGTCGCCTACGTCGAGCCTTCGCGCCGGCCGACCGACGGCCGCTACGGCGACAACCCGAACCGCACGCAGCAGTTTCACCAGTACCAGGTGATCCTCAAGCCCTCGCCGATCGACATCCAGGACCAGTACCTCGAGTCGCTCCTGGTGCTCGGCACCAGGCCCGACGAGCACGACGTGCGCTTCGTGGAGGACGATTGGGAGTCGCCGACGCTCGGGGCGTGGGGCCTCGGCTGGCAGGTGTGGCTCGACGGCCTCGAGATCTCCCAGTTCACCTACTTCCAGCAGGTGGGCGGGATCGACTGCAAGCCGGTGAGCGGAGAGCTCACCTACGGCCTCGAGCGTATCTGCATGTACCTGCAGAACGTCGAATCGTTCTGGGACATGCAGTGGGCGCCCGGCGTCCCGTACGCCGAGCTGGTGAAGCGAGGCGAGTGGGAGTGGTCGACGTACAACTTCGAGCAGGCGGATACGGCCGCCCACTTCGCGCAGTTCGACCAGTGCGAGAAGGAGTGCAAGCGCCTGCTCGCTCTCGGCGACGACCCGCTCGAGAAGCTGGTCCTGCCGGCGTACGACTTCGTCGTGAAGGGAGCGCACGCGTTCAACGTGCTCGACGCGCGCGGCGCCATCGGCGTGACCGAGCGCCAGCGCTTCATCGGGCGCGTGCGCGCGATGGCCAGGGGGGTCGCCGAGGGGTGGGTCGCGCAGCGCGAGGCGATGGGGTTCCCCTTGCTCAAGACACGCGCGGCCGCCGAGTGAGGGCGATGAAGGCGGCCGTCCTCGCGTGCGTCCTCGCGGCGGCGTCGGCCGCGTGCGCCGGCTCGGCCCCGGACGCGCTGCACCCGGCGCGCGAGGCCGGCTGTCCCGTCAGGCGGTTCCCCGCGGGGCCGACGATCCCCGTCGACGAGCTCGGGGTGGTCGACGTCGAGTGCCGGGGAGGGGGAGGGGCCTGCGAGCGCGAGCTGCTCGACGTCGTCTGCAGGCGAGGTGGCGATGTCGCGTGGGGCATGGCCGACAACGCCATCGGCGCGGCGCGGCTCGTTGCCCACGCCGCGCACTCGAAGCGCGCGACCGGCGGCGCTCGCGAGCGCGGCTGCGCCGTGCAGGTGATCACCGACGGCGCGCCGCCGATGCGCACGGAGAACATCGGCCCGGTCATCGCCTACTGCGATCGCGACGACCCGCGGGACACCTGCCTGCGCGAGCTCGAGGACCAGGCGTGTCTGCTCGGCGGCGACGTCCTCTGGCAGGTCGACGGCCCTCTCCCCGACGGGGACAAGCAGAAGATGCACGGCCGGGCTGCGCACACGAAGTGAGAGAGAGCTCCTCTCACCTCAGGCAGTCGTAGAGCTCCTGCGTCGCCTTCGCCGCCTGAACGCACTCCATCATCCTGTCGGTCACCCGGCGGCCCTCGCACGACTCGAGCTCGCCCTCGAGCTCCGCGCGCACCTGCTCCTCGCGCTTCTGGATGTCCTCCGGGCTGCCGAGGCTCAGGTCTCGCATCTGCAGCTCGACGCTCTTGTCGACGATCAGCCTGCAGTCTGCCTGTGTCGCGCGCCGCCCGCAGCCCGCGGCGAGGAGGACGCACGCCGCGAGCGCCGCCGGGACGAGCGCCACCTTCCGCCGGGCCACGCGGTGGACGGGTAGCACGTTTTGGCCGCCGCGCTGGACGAATGGTAAGCTACCCGGGTGTCGGCACCGAGGCGCGCGACGGCATCGCGTCCGTCCGGATCGGCCGCCCTGCCGCAGGCATCCAGCGGCGAGGCGCTGGCCGAGGAGCTGCTGACCAAGGCCATGGCCGCTCGCACCGCGCGGTCGCGCGCGCGCTGGGCGAGGAAGGGTCTCGCCACCCGCGCCCCCCTCGACAAGACGACCCACGCGATGCTCCTGCGTCAGCTTTACCTGTCGCTCTACGAAGAGTGCCGGTTCGACCGCGCGCTCGAGGTGGCGCAGCAGGCGCTCGAGCTGGGCGTCCTGTCCGACGTGCTGCACCAGGACGCCGCGCGGGCCGCGCTCGGCGCCGGAGCGATCGACCAGGCTGTCGTACACCTCCGCACCGCCGCCCGCCGGGGCCCACCCTCGCGGCGGCCCTTTCACCTCTGGACGCTCGGGAGCGTATTTTTCCTGGCCCACCGCTACGCCGAGGCGGCGGCCGCGCTGGAGCGCGCCGTCCGCTGGGGCACGCGGGACAAGCCCCTCTACCGCGCGCACCTCGCCCTCGTGCGCCTCGCGGCGGGACAGCGCGTCGATGACCTGCAGGCGACGATCGAGGACCTCGCGGCAGCCCCGTGCGGCCAGGGTTACGGCCGCTTCGTGCTGGGGCACCTGGCCTACGCCGCGGGGGCGTGGCAAATAGCACAGCGCTTCCTCGACGCGTTCGTCCAGCGCACGGAGCGCTCTCGCCCCGCCCTCGCGCTGGCGCTCGCCGGAGAGCTCGAGATGTCCCGCGCGACCCTTGCCAAGATGGCGTCGAACTGAGCATGAACAGCCCCAAGACCCGCACGCGATTCCTCGCCGCCGCGCTCGCAGGCGCGGTCGTCATGCTCGCTCCGCTGACGGCCTTCGCCGACGCCGGCGGCTCCGACACCGGCGCCTTCCAGCGCGCCCTGGCGCGCGGCACGGTGGTCGCCCTGGGCGCGTGTTACGTCGTCGGTCTCGCGACGAGCCTGACGCCGTGCGTCTACCCGATGATCGCCATCACGGTGTCCGTCTTCGGCGCCAAGGAGGCGCGGAGCCGCCTGCAGGGGACGCTCCTCTCGCTGACGTTCGTCCTGGGGATCGTCTGCCTGTTCGCCCCCATGGGGGTCGCGTCGGCACTCACGGGCAAGGGCTTCGGCAGCGCGCTGGGCAACCCGTGGGTCGTCGGGGTCATCGCTCTCGTGTTCCTTGCGGTCGCGGCCTCCCTCTTCGGCGCCTTCGAGATGGCGCTCCCGCAGAGCTTCAACAACCGGCTGTCGTCGGTGGGCGGCTCCGGCTACCGGGGCGCGCTCCTGCTCGGACTCGTCTGCGGTCTCGTCGCGGCGCCCTGCGTGGGGCCGTTCCTCGTGGGGCTTCTGAGCTGGATCGCGACGACCCGCAACGTTGCCCTCGGCTCCGCCGCGATGACGTTCTACGGCCTCGGCCTGGGCACGCTGTTCTTCCTCGTGGGCACCTTCGCCGTGAACCTTCCGAAGGCCGGCGCCTGGATGATGGGCATCAAGTGGGTGGGCGGCGTGGCCCTGGCCTACATGGCGCTCGCGTACGTGCGCGACGCGCTGCCGAAGGAGACGGTCCGCGAGCTGGCGCACCCTGGCACGCTGTATGGCGCCGCCGGCATGGTCGTCCTCTCCGTGGGGCTGGTGCTCGCCGGCCTGCACATCGCCGCGGAGCGCCGCAGATCGAAGATCGCTCACCTGTCCAAGCCCGCCAAGCTCGCGTCGATCGTGCCTGCCGTGGCCGGTCTCTTCATGGTCCTGACGTGGTGGCAAATCCCCGGCGCCGGGGTCGCGTCCGCGGCCGGAGGGGGCCCCGCCTCGATGCTCGAGTGGGAGTCGAACGAGGCGGCCGCCGTCGCCCGCGTCACGTCCGAGCACAAGCCTCTTTTCGTCGACTTCGGCGCGAGCTGGTGCGCCGCGTGCAAGGAGCTCGAAGAGAGGACGTTCCCCGACCCCCAGGTCCGGGCGGAGGGCGCGCGCTTTGTCGCGCTCCACGTGGATGCCACCGATGACGACGATCCCGATGTCGCTCGTGTCCGGAAGAAGTACGGCGCGACCGAGGGCCTCCCGGTCATCGTCCTCTTCGCGAGCGACGGCTCCGAGGCGGTCCGCTTCAACGAGTTCGTCGAGCCCGCTCGCCTCGCGGCGGCCCTTGCGAAGGTGCAATAACAAGAGGGGGGAACAGAAGGATCAGAAGATCGGGAAGGGAAGCCTTCTCCATCTTCTGATCTTCCTGTCCCCGCTTCTCCTCTCTGCGTGCTCCCCGGGAGGGGGGGGCCAGGCGGCCACGGCGCTGGTCGTCGGGCTCGATGGCGAGTCGATGGCCGGGGCCGTCGGGGTGCTGCATGTGGTCACCACCGTCGGCGGCGCGACCGCGACCGACGAGACGCTTGCACCCACGGCGCTGCCTCACGAGATCCGGCTGGCGCCGCCGCAGAGCGACCTGGGCGCGGCCGTCGCGGTGCGCGTCGACGCGTACTCGTCGCCCGCTGCGTCGGCGCCCTTCTCCGGCCAGCCGATCCTCGTGCGGACGGCGGAGGCGCGGTTCGTGCCGGGGCGGACCGAGCTTCTTCGCGTGTTCTTGCAGGGCGCGTGTCTCCTCGGGCTGCCGGGCGGACCGCCAGGCGGTCCCACGTGCGCCTCGCCGCAGACGTGCATCGCCCAGCGGTGCCAGGACGACGCCGTGCCCCCGCAAGGCCTCGAGGCGTACTCGCCCGGCTGGGCCGCTCGCGCGCCGGACGCGTGCGGGTCGGCGGGCTCGGGTGCGCCCGTGGTGCAGGTCGGCACGGGACAGTCGGACTATCTCCCGCTCTCCGACGGGCAGACCGTCCGGATGGAGCAGGGCCCGCAGGGAGGCCATCACATCTGGATCGCGGTCCGCCAGGAGAACCTCAAGCAGCTCGGATCGACCACCACCATCACCAGCGTACAGCCGAGGACAGGCGCCGCCGGCCCGCGGACGAGCTACGTCTTCACGTTCGACCCGGACCAGGGCGGCTTCTGCAAGCTGGCCGGCCTTCGCTACCAGCTCGACGTCGACCGCGCCGACTACCACCAGTTCCTCGGGCAGCCGCTCGACGTCACCGTCACGATCGCCGAAGAAGGCGGCCGCTCGGGGGCGGGCATTGCGCACGTGAACATCGACTCGCAGCTCGTCTGCCTGTCGGCCGACTCCGGGTGCTGACGCTGTCGGTGCTAACCTGGCGCAGGCATGCGGTCCCTGGCCTCGCTCCCGCGCGCGCGGTCGCTTCCCTTCGTGGGCAGCATACCCTTCTACGCGATGGACCCGCTGGCGTTCATGCAGCGCTCCGCCCGGCGCGGTCCGATCGTCACCATCAAGCTCGGGCCCATGACGGCCCACCTGCTGAGTGACCCGGCGGACATCGAACGCGTGCTGGTCACCGCCAACAAGAGCTTCATCAAGGACGCCTTCGCGCGAGATCTTCGCAGCATCATCGGCGACGGGCTCCTCATCAGCGACGGGGACTTCTGGCGGCGGCAGCGGCGGCTCGTCCAGCCCGCGTTCCACCGCGACCGCCTCGCCGCGTACGCGTCGGAGATGTCGGCCAGCGCCGAGCGGACGGTCGCCGGGCTCCGCGACGGCGAGGTCTGCGACGTCCACGAGGTCATGATGGGCCTCACCCTCGACATCGTCGCGCGGACGCTCTTCGGCGCAGAGATTGGCGCTGACGCCCTCGCCGTCCGCGACGCCCTCGAGGTGGTGATGGCGCGCTACGCCAGCGCGCTCGGCGTCATGTTCCCCGTGATCGACCGCCTCCCGCTCCCGCGCAACCGCCGCTTCCGGGACGCCGTGAAGCTCCTCGACTCGGTCGTGTACCGGATCATCGAGCGGCGCCGCGACGGCGACGGCGCCGGCTTGGCGGCGGACCGGGGAGACCTGCTCGCGATGCTCCTCGCCGCCCAGGACGAGGACGGCGCGCGCATGACCGACCGGCAGGTGCGCGACGAGGCGATGACGCTGTTTCTGGCGGGTCACGAGACGACCGCCAACGCGCTCTCGTGGGCGCTGCTGCTCTTGTCGCGCAACCCCTCGGTGGACGCGCGCCTCGCCGCCGAGGCCTCCTCCGCGCTGGGCGGCGGCGCGGCGACGCTCGCCGACCTGCCGCGCCTCGCGTACGCCGAACAGGTCATGACCGAGGCGATGCGCCTGTACCCGCCCGCCTGGGCGCTGGGTCGGGAGGTGCTCGAGCCCATCGAGCTGCGCGGCGTCCTGTTCCCGAAGGGGGCGCAGATCTGGATGAGCCAGTGGGTGATGCACCGCGACCCGCGCTACTTCGACGACCCGGAGGCGTTCCGGCCGGAGCGCTGGGCGGACGGGCTCGCGAAGCGCCTGCCGAAATTCGCGTACTTCCCCTTCGGGGGCGGCCCGCGCCTGTGCATCGGAAGCGCCTTCGCCATGATGGAGGCGACGCTCGTGCTGGCGACGATCGCGCAGCGGCTCCGGTTCGACGTCGATCCGCGGACGCGCGTCGTGCCGTTCCCCTCGGTCACCCTGCGGCCGCGCGACGGCATCGCGGCGACGGTCCGGCGGCGCGTCACCCCGGCGGCGCCGAGTCCAGCACCTCGCGGACCGTCCGCGTGAGGCGGTCGGGGGTGAGCGGCTTCTGGAGGAAGCTGGCCCCCTCGTCCAGGACTCCGCGATGGTGAATGGCGTCGCCCGCGAGCAAGGCCTGGGGATCGCCGATGGATCCAAGCCCGCGCAGCTTCCCGGGTCCCCTCACGAAGGTTCCGCCGAGGTAGGCGACTCCTCCTGCATCAGGGCGTGCACGAGATCGACGCGGCGCGCACGTGGAACCCGCCCTCCGCCCCCTCGAGGAACGCCACGACCCCCTTGCCCCCCGGGGTCACCGCCGCCTGGCCCTGCCCGGCGTTGGCGCTGTCGGCCGAGACGTCGAGCGGAGCGCCGATGGGGGTGCCGTCGCTCCCCAGCGTGAGCGCCCTCACGTCGTGGCGCGCCTGCGCTCCCTCCGTCCACACGAGCAGAAAGCGTCCCCCCGGGACGGCCGCCAGCGCGGGCGACATGGCCTGCTCTCCCTTGCCGCCCGGCGGCGGCGTGAACGGGCTCGGAGCGCCAGGCGCCTCGCCGACCTTGACGCGCAGCAGCCGCAGCCGCCACGGCTCGTCCTGCTGCGCTCGATCTGCCCAAGCCACGAGCAAGACGCCGCCGTTCAGAGCGATCGCCGGCGAGCCGACCCCGGCGCCGAGGCCGTCGACGTGCGAAAGCCCACCCTTCGGCAACAGAGCAGTCGTGCCCGACGCCGCGCCGAACCAGATCGCCCCCGCGCGCCGGAACGCCACCACGGTCGTGACGTCCTTGGCCGACGCTTCCTGCGCGCTGCGGAGCGACTCGATGCTGCCCTCGCCTCCGAGCCACCAGAGCTTGCCGGCGACCTTCCCGCCGACGCGCGCCCAGACCAGGTTGCCGGCCGCCGCACCGAGCTGCAGCGGCGGATCGAGGGGCACGGTGCGCCGCCCCTGCATGGGATCCCTGTCGCGCTCGATGTCGACGGCCGGAGCGAAGGTCCCTGCGCGGGAGACGGGCGTGACTCGACGGACCGCATCGGCCACGTGCGCTCTCGCCGTGCTCAGCGCCGACAGCGACGCGTTGTCGAGCCTGACGGCCATCGCCTCGTGATCGCTCGGGGCAAAGCCGAGGCCGATGTCGGCCCCGAGCGCGCGAACCTCGACGCCGGCGACGACGGTGGCGCTCGGGGAGATGACGTGGGGGGGACCGTCGACGATGCAGGGCGCGGGGGCGGGCTCTTGGGGGGGCGCGGGCGCGGGCGCGGGCGCGGGCGCGGGCGCAGGCGCGAGCGCGGGCGAGCTCGATCTCATGATTAACATCGTCCCGCCGAT
>PLYU01000056.1 GCA_003153495.1 Myxococcales bacterium | reverse complement strand
ACGACAAAGCCCACGTCTTTGAGCGCTTCGGTCTGGTGCACCGTGTCGATCTTGTCGCGCAGAGCTGCGCACGAGAGCGAGACCGCGGGCCCCGTGCACACTCCGGTCATGCCAGCCCGCAACGCGTTGGCGTCGGACGCGGCCGCGCGCGAGGTCGCGTCGAAGTAGAGACCCAGCCCCACGCCGACCGCGGCCGTGGCGGCGAGGCCGACGGCCACCGCGTGCGGCGGTGTCCACCACGTCGCGGATCGCGAGGGCTCTCGATCGGCCGGCGCGCCCGGCAGCGAACGCTCCCGCTCCGCCCCTGGGGCCTGCGCCGCGGATGCAGGCGGCGCCCCCGGCCTCTCTTGGGTTGTGGCCAGGACCGGCACGCTGACTTCGACGATCCTGCCGGGCGGCGCATCCACTTCGGCATGCGCGGTCTCGGACCCCAGGCGCGCCTCGATCTGCCGGCTGCCCGCCGTCACGTCCACCGGACCCCCGAACGGCGCCACCCCCTCGACGAGCACGCCGTCGACCGCGACCCGAGCACCGTCGGTCGTCTTGACCGAGACATGCCCGGTCGCCGCATACGCGTCCTGGAGATTCTGCTGCACGATGCCGCGCTGCTCGGCGGTCCAGCCGGTCGACTTCACGGCCAACTTCAGGTGGACAAGCGCTTCGAGCATCTTGCCCAGCCTCATCTCCGTGAGCGCCCAGTTGCGAAGCGTCGATGCGCTCGGCACGAGCGAATACGAGGATCGAAAGGCGATCTCCGCCTGCGCATAGTCACCGGCCTTTCCGGCGACCACCCCCTCCCTGAAGAGGGCCGCGCTTCGCTGCGGAGCGTCTCCCTCGCCGGCCTGCACGCCTCTCGCGCAGAGGACCCCGCATCCGGCCAGGCACAGCACTGCGAGTCGTAGGCTCACGGCGACCTCACTGGGCCTCGAAATACTGTTCTTTGGCCGGCAGAGCCGACGACGCAGCGAGTGGCGCCGCTCGGCTTCTTGTCGGCGTATCGGTCCCGGCAGGCGGCGCACCGGCCGTCTCTCTCTTGGCCATGGACTCCTTCATGGACGTTTTGGACGGGGCGCCTCGTTGGCCCATCGGTGTCTTCGGCAAGTTCGTGCTCGACGTTGCGACGCCTCCCTGCAATCCGGCAGGAGAAGGCAAGGGGGGCGACTCCAAGGGCTCGGCCCGCTTTGCCACACCGCGGGCGATCGGCATGGGCGGCGTCACGGCGGCGCCGCCAGTCGGCACCCTTTCGGTTGTGAGAGGCCGATGAGCCCACCCGGCGATCGCAGCGCTCGCCGCAATAAGGCCGACCGCGCCCCAGCCGACAAGCACCGCTTTCGGCCCCGCGCTCTTCCTCCGCTTCACGACCGTAGGGGCGTCGCGGTCCCGAGCCTCCGCGGAGGCTCTCGACTCGGGAGGCATGGTTGTTTCAACTTGCACCGCGTCCGCCTCCGGCCGCGAGGGCATCGAGGCCGCGACGGGGCGACCCGCGCACGCGTACGCGGCGAAGTCGGCGCCGTCGGACGACGGACGCAGCACGAGCTCTTTGCGCCTTCGGTACCCCAACCACATCGTGGGCAGCCACTGCAAAAAGCCCCCCGTGTCGTGCTCGCCCGAACCGTCTTCGAACGCCTCGGGAGACGTGTCATTCCTTTCCGTCACGGCGTCATCCTGCGGATCTGTGTCCTCCACGCTCGCGACCGGTCGCCCGGTCGGATCGGTGTCGTGGGCTTCTTCCGGATCCTTCATCGCGCCTCCGGCACGTAGAGCTCCTCGCGGCCATCGTCCGGAGGAGGGGCTTTCGCCGGCGCGGCGCGCGGCGCCTGTCGCGCCGGCAGGGCGGCGGCCTTTCGGATCGCCGGGACGCCCGGTCCACCATCCGGTCGCGAGCTGCCTGCACTCGCGACCATCGGATCACTCGTCGATCCAAGCCACGCGGGCGCCGAGGGCGCCGCGATCTGCGCGGCGGCATCTGTCGCATCGATCGCCCCGATCGCGGGACGCGCCCGCTCGCTGCCAAGATCGCCTGCGACAGGGCCCTCGTGCCACGCCCGACTCTCGATCGGCCTCACGCCCTTCGGGTCGGACCGCCACGAAGAGCCTGCGATCCCGGCGCTCACCAGGATCGCCACCACGGCACCCGAGCCGATCACGGCAAGAGCTCCCCTTCGCAGCCCTCTCTGGGAAAGCTTGCCGCGACCCTGGGATTCAGGGCCCCGCCCCGACTCCCCCGTCATCGGCGTATCCAGCGGATGCGAGTCCCGGTGAGCCTCGGGCACCTGATCGCACGCGGCCGACTCGGCCAGCTCCGCGCTTCGGGTCGGGCCCTCGGACACGAGGACGCCCGTCGTCCCCTCCCACAGTTCGGAGACCTCCACGCTCATCTCGGACGCGCCCGTCTGCCCGCGCACGTCCAGCGACGACCCCTCCAGCGGCGGCGCCGACATCCGTTCGAACGTGTCGTCCTCTTCGCGAACGATCGCGGCCAGATCGGCCAGGGTTCCCACCATCGGGTCGGTCGAATTGGCGTCGCCCATGGCCGTGGACGATTGGTCGTTGACCCCCTGAAGCCCCCGCAGCTCGAACATCAGCCCGTGCACGGTGTCGTGACGGGCCGCGGGGTCCTTCGACAGAGCCTTGAGGATCGCTGCGTCCATGCGCTCCGGCAGCCACGGACAAAACTGGGAAGGCGGAGTCGGCGCGACGTGCTGGTGGACCTCGGCCAACGCCTTGACGTCGCGCACGTCCACGTCCCACGGCAGCCGGCCCGTCAGCATCTCGTAGATGACGAGCGCGAGCGCGTACTGATCGGTCTGGGGCGAGACGCGATCGCGCGCCACTTGCTCGGGAGCCATGTACCGCGGCGTGCCGATGCTCTGCCGATCGCATTCACCGACCACGGCGGCCACTCCGAAATCCATCACCTTCACGACGGACTCGAAGCTCGACTCCGCGCGGTGCAGGTACACGTTCTCGGGCTTGACGTCCCGGTGCACGATCGACGGAGCGTGCGAGTGCGCGCGATAGAGGCCCTCCGAGACCTGCGCGGCCACGGCAAAGGTGTTCGCGGCGGTCCATGCCTTGCCCCGTTGCCGCGTCTCGCGCAGCGCCGCGCGGAGCGTTCGCCCCCGCAACCTCTCCATCACCATGAACGGCGTCCCGTCCTCCAGCCGATCGAAGTCGAGCACCTGCACGATGTTCGCGTGCTGCAGGCGCGCGGTGACCTCCACCTCATCCAGGAATTTCGCGGCGAACTCCGGCACCTTCGCGAAGGGTGGAAGCAGCACCTTCATCGCGCCCTGGATCAAGCCTGCCTTCACCACATCGAGAACCAGGCCCATCCCTCCCTGGCCGAGCTTGCCGCGCACGACCCACTTGGTGCCCGGCATGGGTTCGCCCACGATGTATTCGATGGAACTCGCCATCTTCATGCGCACCCTCCCGGCCCGCATCGCCCACGTTCACCCCGTCATCGTTGACACAACCACCCTGCCCTACGCCACCTCCGTCGGAGCTTTTCGCTCTAAATGGGCACGCAAGGAAGCTCATCTGTCTCGTTCACCTCAGCCGTTCCGACGCTCACCAGCGGACTCAAGGATTCACGTCACCTTCGCCAGCATCACGGCGCACGCCACGCATCCGAAGATGCAGCCGAGGACGATGCACCCCCCGGCAACCTTGTCCCGCCTGTCCGCCATCGCATCGCCGGCCACCGCCCAGCCCACCTTCGCGCCGTACACCGCCGTCGGCATGAGCAGCGCGAAGATCATCCACCCTGCCGGGAGAGCGAGCACCGCCGCGAGCGCCCTCTGGGCCGCGGGCAAGCTCGCGTCCTTCGTCACCCAGAAGGGCCTCTCGGGCGTCGCAAGGCTGTACCCGGCGGCCGTGCACAAGGCTCCGAAGGCCACCACCGTGGCGAGGACCGTCGTGATGCGATGAAGGCCCACGGGCCTCTCGGCGAGCTTGCGGGCGATCTCCACGCTCGTCTCCGCGACCTTCTCCGAAAGCACCCGCTGCACCTGCTCGCCCCGCTCGGCGGGGTATCGCCGGAAGAACGCATCGTAGTGCTCGAGCGCCATCACGACGCTCCAGAACGCGTCGTTGTCGCGGATCCCGAGGGCGTCGGTGAGCCGATAGAGGCGCGCCCGCTCGTCTTCCGATGGCGGGCTTGCCACCACCTTCGCGAACACGTTCCTCGACGCTCACCCCAGCACCTC